>JANNWO010000036.1:0-23920 GCA_031408395.1 Sphingomonadales bacterium
GCCATCGGGGCGTTCGCTTAGGGTCTGGACGGCCTTTCGGCAATCCACTAAGCGCTTGCTCAAATTTTAGGCAACCTCTCGCATTATGACCATGCTTCCCCCTCCACCGGCCTTGAAGCCGATCGCCATCGGCCCGGTAACGGTTGCCGAGCCGGTGATACTTGCGCCGATGACGGGCGTTACCGACATGCCGTTCCGCACGCTGGTGCGGCGCTACGGCTCGGGGCTCAACGTGACCGAAATGGTGGCGACCGAGGCAGCGATCCGCGAAACGCGCCAGTCGCTCCAAAAGACTGCGTGGGACCGGATCGAGGAGCCGGTCTCGATGCAGCTGGTCGGCTGCGACCCGGCGAGCATGGCCGAGGCCGCCAAGCTCCAGGAAGGCAACGGCGCGGCGATCATCGACATCAATTTCGGCTGCCCGGTGAGGAAGGTCGTCGGCCAGCTCGCCGGTTCGGCGCTGATGCGCGAAGTGCCGCTGGCGGTCCGTCTCATGGAGGCGACCGTCAAGGCGGTGAAGGTCCCGGTGACAGTCAAGATGCGCATGGGCTGGTGCCACGATAGCCTCAACGCGCCCGACCTTGCACGCATGGCGGAAGACCTCGGCGTAGCCATGATCACCGTCCACGGTCGCACCCGCAACCAGATGTACAAGGGCAGCGCCGACTGGGCCTTCGTCCGCAAGGTCAAGCAAGCGGTCAGCATTCCCGTAATCGTCAACGGCGATATCTGCACAATCGAGGACGCCGCCAAGGCGCTCGAGCAGTCGGAGGCAGACGGGCTGATGATCGGGCGCGGGGCTTACGGCAAACCGTGGCTGCTAGGGCAAGTGATGCACTGGTGGCGTACTGGCGAGGCGCGGTCCACGCCGGGCATCGACGAGCAATATGCTCTGGTGGTCGAACACTACCGCCGGATGCTCGATCACTACGGGCGCGACACGGGCGTGAAGATGGCTCGCAAGCATCTGGGCTGGTACACCAAGGGCCTTCACGGCTCGGCCGAGTTTCGTAACATGGCGAACTTCATCGACGATGCCGAGCAGGTGCTCGGCGAGATCGAGCGCTTCTACACCCCCTTCCTGATGCAGCAGGCGGCCTGACGCGTGGCGAGCACTTCGACGGCACTGGGCGAGAGCCGCCCCGATGCCCGCGCGCAGCTGGCTGGGTTGATTTTCGCACTGGTGCTGATCGATCCGCAGGGGCTCATCGCCGAAGTCAACCACGCCGCCGAGGACCTGCTAGGCACCAGTTCCAGCCGTCTCCTCGGTACACGGCTGAATGACCGCATCGGCCCGCTCGATCCGCGGGTCGAGGCCCGCCTGATGGCGAGCGACGAGGCACTCGTGGCGCGCGATCTGGCGATCCGAGTCGGCCAGCACGAGGCACGCGTCAATCTCACCGCCTCGCCGCTCGGCGGCTACCCGGGCTGGCGGGTGGTGACGCTATCGCAGATCGGCCATGACGAGGCAGGCAATCCCCGGGGGGGCGAGACGATGCTCGGCGCACCGGCGGTGCTGGCGCACGAGATCAAGAACCCGCTGGCCGCAATCCGCGGTGCCGGGCAATTGGCGGAACGCAAGCTTCCCCATGCCGACAAGAAGCTCGCGCGGATGATCATCGACGAGGTTGATCGCATCGCCCGGCTGATTGACCGGATGCAGCAATTGGGCAGTACCCGCACTGGCCCGGTCGATGCCTGCAACCCCCACGAGGCTATCCGCGCCGCGGTCGCCACCATGCGTGCCGCCAGCGCAGAGGCGAGCGGAATAGAAATCCGTGAGGAGTTTGATCCCTCGCTTCCCCCGGTGCTGGCCAATCGCGACGCACTTGAACAAGTGCTGATCAACCTCGTTTCCAATGCCCGCGACGCGGCGGTCGCCCAAGGAAGCCCGGGCCTCATCATCGTCCAGACCCGCTTCGTCAGCGGGCTCGCTTTCAGCGCGATCCGTAACGGCCGCGCGGTGCCACTGCCGATCGAGATCACCGTCAGCGACAATGGCGGCGGCATCGACCCTGCCTTGCGCGATCACGTCTTCGAACCGTTCGTCTCGTCCAAGCCCTCAGGACAAGGTCTCGGCCTGTCACTGGTGCGCAAGTTGGTGCGGGACATGAACGGAAATGTCAGCCACGAGCGCGATGCGCGCAACGGGCTCACCCATTTCCGCCTGCACTTGCCGCTGGCACAGGACGCGAGCTGATCCATGCCCGCCGTACCCGCTCCTGATCCGATCCTGCTCGTCGAGGATGACGCCGCCATCGCCACCGTGATTGTCGCCGCGCTGGAGGACGAAGGCTTCGCTATTGCCCATTGCTCCAGTATCGCCGCGCGCGACCGCCAGCTTGCCAGCCGCCGCTTCTCCGTGATGCTCACCGACGTCATCCTCGAAGACGGGGATGGGCTCGCCAGCCTCTCCGCCGTGCGCGAGCGTGCGCCGGACATGCCGGTAATCGTGCTCTCGGCGCAGAACACTCTCGATACGGCGGTGCGCGCGAGCGAGAGCGACGCCTTCGAATACTTCCCCAAGCCCTTTGATCTCGACGAGCTGGTCCATGCTGTCAGGCAAGCGGCGGGCACACGCGCTCCTTCAGATGACGACAGCGGCGCGCCGCTGCCCGGCAACGAGGGCGAGAAGATGCCGCTCGTCGGGCGCAGCCCGGCGATGCAGGGCGTCTACCGGATGATCACCCGAGTGCTGCGCAACGATCTCACCGTGCTCATCACTGGCGAAAGCGGCACCGGCAAGGAGCTGGTCGCCGAAGCGATCCACGAACTCGGCAACCGTCGCACCGGGCCCTTCGTCGCGGTCAACGCCGCCGCGATCCCCGCCGACCTAGTCGAAAGCGAGCTGTTTGGCCACGAGAAGGGCGCCTTTACCGGTGCCATCGCGCAGGCGATCGGCAAGTTCGAGCAGGCCAACGGCGGTACGCTGTTCCTCGACGAGATCGGCGATATGCCGGCCGAAGCCCAAACGCGCTTGCTGCGTGCGTTGCAATCGGGGCGCATTCGGCGGGTGGGCGGGCGGCAGGAGATCGCGGTCAATGTCCGCATTATCGCCGCCACCAACCGCGACCTCACCCCGATGATCGCCTCGGGCACATTCCGCGAGGATCTGTTCTACCGCCTCAATGTGGTGCCGATCGTGCTGCCGCCCCTGCGCGAAAGGCGCGAGGATATCGCCGCGCTGGTGCAGCACTTCCTCGTGCTCGCCGCCGAGGATGGCCTGCCGCGCCGCCTGCTCTCTCCCGAAGCGATCGAGCGGCTTGAGCAGCGCAATTGGCGCGGCAATGTGCGCGAGCTTCGTAACGTGGTCTATCGCCTCGCACTAATGGCGCGCGAGGATCGTATCGACGCCGATGCGGTAAACGACATCATCGGCCCAGAAGTCACGCCCGCGGCGATGGTCGCGGGCGGCGGGCAGGGAGGCTTCGGTGCCGCGCTCGCGAGCTGGCTTACCGCCGAAAGCCCGCCGCCCGGCGCGCTCTACCACCGCGCTTTGGCGGCCTTCGAGAAGCCGCTGATCGAATATGCGCTCGGCCGAACCGGCGGCAACCAGCTTCGCGCGGCGCAGCTGCTCGGGATTAATCGTAACACTTTGCGCAAGCGCATCGGCGAGCTCGGGCTTGAGCCTGACCGCTTCTCTGCCACCTGATATCGCAAGCCTGGGGCAGCTTCGTCAGTTTGCCCTTGCAAATTTACCACACCATTGTTGTAAAGAGGCAACGATGGAGCAGCCCCCACCCCGTAAGTTCACAGTGATCCCGCGCCAGCCGCCACGCTGGTGGCGGCGCTTCATGATCGCAGCGCGGCGGGCGAACATATTCTTGTGGCTTGAAGGCGTCGCTGTTGTGGCGCTGGTCGCGGCGGTGATGGCCACTTGGTCGGCCTATGGCCGCGCGGGCGCGCCCGACGATATGCTGCCGACTATGGAGGTCTCAGCCCTGCTGATGGCGACGCTGGTCCCTGCAATGATGCTGCTGGTGCTGATCGGCCGCCGTCTCGCCCTGCGCCGCGCGGCGGGGAGCACCGCACGGCTCCACGTGCGGCTAGTGTTCTTCTTCTCGATGGTTGCCGCTGTGCCGACGCTGCTGGTGGCGGGCTTTGCTGCCTTTCTGTTCCAGACCGGTGTCGACTTTTGGTTCTCCGACGAATCGCGCGGGCTGATGGAGAATGCCAACGCGCTGGCAAAGAACTACTACGACGCCAACCAGCGCGGGGTCGAACAGAACACCATCACCATGGCCACCGATATGCGCGACATCCTCGCGCGGGTGCCGATTACCGATCCCGACTTCCCCGACTTCTATGCCTATCAGGCCCAGGCGCGCGAGATTTCCGAAAGTGCGGTGCTTCAGCGTATGCCCGATGGCTCGTTCCGCACGGCCGCCGCGCTCAATCTGACCAAGGACAACAGCCCGCTCGCCTTCAGCCGTGAGGCGCTACCCCGGCTCGACCGCGGCGAACTTGCGGTGGTGGTCGGCAGCCCCGAGCGGATCGAGGCGCTGGTGCCGATTGATGCGCAGTCCGGGGTCTATCTCTACAACGCGCGAACCACTGAGGAGACAATGTTCAACTCGTGGTCGCGCGCGCAGTCGATCGTCACCGCCTATGACCGCCTGACCGGCAGCGCGCGCACCTTGCAGCTGCGCTTCAACATCGCGTTGGTGGCGGTGAGCCTGCTCCTTGTAAGCCTTGCGATCTGGTTCGGGTTGCGCTTCGCCGACCGGCAGGTGCTGCCGCTCACCGACCTTGTCGGCGCTGCCCGAAAGGTGGGGCAAGGCAATTTCGCGCTGCGGCTTGAGGGACGCACAGGGGCGGACGAGATCGGCCTGCTCAACCGCGCCTTCAACCGCATGACGGCGCAGCTCGAGAAACAGACCCAGGCGCTGGTCAACGCCAACCGCCAGATCGACGATCGCCGCGCCTTCACCGAGGCGGTGCTCGAATCTGTGACTGCTGGGGTCGTGTCGGTCGATGCCGGGTCGTGCGTGACCCTGATGAATTCCTCGGCCCAAGCACTGCTTGCACCTGAAGGCGCCGGAGAGGGTGGGGGCGAGGGTTCGGCGAGCCTCATCGGCCAGTCTCTGGACACTCTCTCGCCTGAAATTGCGCGGGTTATCGCCGAGGGCAAGGAGCGTGCGGTTGTCACCCATGCCAAGGGCAGCGAGCTCCTGACCCTCGCGGTTAAGGTCGCGCCGGGGACCGGCGGCGGTCACGTGATCACCTTCGAGGATATCACCCGCCAGCTGCTCGATCAGCGTCAGGCGGCTTGGTCCGACGTTGCTCGCCGCATCGCGCACGAGATCAAGAACCCGCTTACCCCGATCCAGCTCGCGACCGAGCGCCTCAAGCGGCGCTACCGCACGCAGGTCTCCGACGAGGACCGCGACCTGTTCGACGAGCTGACCAGCACAATCGTCAGGCAGGTTGGCGGCTTGAGGAAGATGGTCGACGAGTTTTCCTCATTCGCGCGTCTGCCCAAGCCGGTGTTCCGCGACGAGGACGCGCTCGATCTGGTCCGACAGGCGGTGTTCCTCCAGGAAGTCGCGCATTCGGGAATTGCCTTCGGCGTGGCCGCGTCGGAATTGACGGACCGCGAAGTGCGGTGCGATCGCCATCAGTTCGGCCAAGCCATGACCAACGTTCTCAAGAACGCCGTCGAAGCGGTCGAAGCGCGCGCCGCCGAGGCCAAGGGCGCCTATGCAGGCGAGATCGCCATCACCATGCGCGATGCCGGCGAAGCGATTGTCGTCACCGTCGAGGATAATGGCGTTGGCCTCCCCGCGAACCCCGAGCGTCTTACCGAGCCCTATGTAACGACCCGTGAGAAGGGCACCGGCCTCGGCCTCGCGATCGTCAACAAGATCGTCGACGAGCACGGCGGCAACATGAGCTTCGCCAGCGCGCCGAGCGGCGGTACCCGCGTGACCTTGCGCTTCGCGCGGAATCCCATCCCTATCGAAGGCGCCGGCGCATGATTGCGCTTTCACCCGACCCTGCCTCTCCATCCGAAGGACCCGCCCGATGGCGCTTGAAATCCTGATTGTCGACGACGAACGCGACATTCGCGAACTGGTGGCCGGAGTGCTCGGCGACGAGGGCTATGCCTGCCGCACCGCCGCCGACAGCACCGAGGCGCTTGCTGCGATTGACGAGCGCCGGCCGAGCCTCGTGCTGCTCGATGTGTGGCTCCACGGCAGCCAGATGGACGGGCTCGAATTGCTCGATGCGATCAAGGCGCGCGAGCCGAACCTGCCGGTCATCATCTTCTCGGGCCACGGTAATATCGATACCGCGGTCGCCGCTGTCGGGCGCGGGGCGATGGACTTTATCGAGAAGCCTTTCGAAGCCGAGCGCTTGCTGCTGCTGGTCGAACGCGCAACCGAGACCGATCGGCTAAGGCGCGAAAATTCGCGCCTGCGCGAGGGTAGCTGGGGAAGCGCCGAATTCACCGGCAACTCGCCTGCCATCAACGCCGTGCGCGCGACATTGAAGCGCGTGGCGAGCACCGGCAGCCGCGTGCTGATCTCGGGTCCGGCAGGGGCGGGCAAGGAGGTCGCCGCGCGCCTGCTCCATGCCTGGAGCGCGCGCGCGAACGGAGCTTTCGTGCTGGTCAACTCGGCCCGCATTACCCCCGAACGCTTCGAGCAGGAGCTGTTTGGCGAGGAGGTCAATGGCAAGCAGGTGCGGCCCGGCCTGCTTGAAATGGCGGATGGCGGCACGCTCTACCTCGACGAGATTGCCGATATGCCGCTCTCGACCCAGGCGCGCATACTCCGGGTGCTGACCGACCAGAGCTTCGTACGCGTCGGCGGCACACGGCAGATCGGGGTTGACGTCCGGGTTGTCTCCTCCACTACCCGCGACCTGACCGTTGAGATGGCGGAAAAGCGGTTCCGCGAGGACCTGTTCTATCGCCTCAACGTCGTGCCGGTGGTGCTTCCGGCACTCTCGCAGCGGCGCGAGGACATCCCGGCGCTCGCCGAGCATTTCTTCACCCGCTACTCCAACGATCAGGGCCTCGCCCCGCCGGACATCTCAAGCGAGTCGATGGCCGCGCTGCAAGCCTATGACTGGCCGGGCAACGTCCGCCAGCTGAGGAACGTCGTCGAGCGCACCATCATCATGACCCCGCGGGAGCGGCTCGGCACGGTCGAGCCCGACATGCTGCCGCCCGAAATCATCGGTGGTCAGATCGGCCTCGCCAGCGACAGCCTCTCGGCGATCATGGGCGTACCGCTTCGCGAAGCGCGGGTCAGCTTCGAGCGGGAATACCTCTCTATCCAGATTCGCCGCTTCTCGGGCAACATCTCCAAGACCGCGAGCTTCATCGGCATGGAACGTTCGGCTTTGCACCGCAAGCTCAAGCTTCTCGGCATGGCGGACCGCCGCGACGACGAGGATTGACTCGCTTGCGCCGAGCCGAAAATTTGCGTCAAATCAAGCCTTGTGCCGCGGCTATCCCCCCGCCATTATGTTGCACTGCAAGGCCGCCGATCCCCCGTTAATCGCGGCGGCCTGACACCTGCGGACCGCAAAAACCGGCCGCCAAGAACAAGGAGCCACGACGATGTCCAACGGGCGCACGCTCTCCCCCCGTCCCGTCACGCGCGCAGCCGCATCCAGCGAAGCGCGCGGCGGTGATGCCGACAGCAAGTCGGGCGGCACGACCGTCCGTCCGGGCAATCTTCAGGACGGCTTCCTCAATCTGCTGCGCAAGCACAAGATCCCCGTCACCATGTTCCTGGTGAAGGGCGTGAAGCTTCAGGGCATCGTCACATGGTTCGACAATTTCTCGATCCTGCTGCGCCGCGACGGCCAGTCGCAGCTTGTCTACAAGCACGCGATCAGCACGATCATGCCCGGCCAATCGCTCGATCCGGGCCAGTTTGTCAGCCAGTCCAGCGGGCGCAAGCAGAAGCTGCTGCAGGACGTCTTCCTGAGCCGCGTGGCCGAGGCAGAGGTTCAGGTGACGATGTTCCTCGTCAACGGGGTGATGCTCCAAGGGCGGATCGCCGCCTATGATCTGTTCTGCATGCTACTTGAGCGCGACGGCGCGGTACAACTCGCCTACAAGCACGCGGTCTCCACCATTCAACCCGCTTCGCCGGTCGACCTCAGCGTCGATGACGACGATCACGGCGACCTCGACGGGATAGACGACTGAGCTTTGACAGCGATCTCCAGGACGAGGTGACCCGCGGTGCGCGGGCGCTGGTTCTGTGCCCCGATATCCGCAGACTGCGCTACGATCTCGACGCTGCCGAGCGCCTCGCCGAGGCCGAGGGGCTCGCGCTAGCGATCGGCGTGGTGATCGCGCATTCGGCGATCCTTCCGGTGCGCCAGATGCAGCCTAATACGCTGTTCGGCTCGGGCCAGGTCGAGAACATAGCCACTTGGTGCGAGCAGCACACGGCGGAACTCGTGATCGTCGATGGCGCACTCACGCCTATCCAGCAGCGCAACCTCGAGGACAAGCTCAAGCGCAAGGTCATCGACCGCACCGGCCTGATCCTAGAGATTTTCGGTGAGCGCGCGGCGACCGCCGAAGGGCGATTGCAGGTCGAACTCGCCCACCTCGATTACCAGCAGAGCCGCCTCGTGCGTAGCTGGACCCACCTTGAACGCCAGCGCGGGGGCTTCGGCTTCCTCGGCGGGCCCGGCGAGACGCAGATCGAGGCCGACCGCCGCATGATCCGCCAGCGCATGGGCCGACTGCGCCGCGAGCTCGAACAAGTGCGGAAGACCCGCCAGCTCCACCGCGACCGCCGCGGCCGCGCGCCTTGGCCGGTTGTGGCGCTGGTCGGCTATACCAATGCGGGCAAGTCCACGCTGTTCAACCTTCTGACCGGCGCCGAGGTCATGGCTGAGGATCTGCTCTTCGCAACGCTCGATCCGACCATGCGCGCGATTGGACTTTCTGGGGTGGAGAAGGCGATCCTCTCCGACACAGTGGGCTTCATTTCCGACCTACCGACCCAGCTCGTCGCAGCGTTCCGCGCCACGCTCGAGGAGGTGACCGCTGCCGATGTGATCTGCCATGTGCGCGACATGGCCAATCCTTCGCATGCCGCGCAGAAGAAGCAGGTGCTTGAGGTGCTGGCCGAGCTGGACGTCGTCGATGCAGTGACGGGCACGAGCACTATTCCGATCCTCGAAATCTGGAACAAGTGCGACCTCCTGGACGCTGAAAGTCTTGAAGAATTGCGCGCAGCGGGGGAGGGGCAGAGCGCCGTGATCCTCTCGGCGGTGACGGGGGAGGGGGTGGACCTCCTTGAGGCCGAACTCACCCGCTTGCTCACTGGCGGCGCGCGCGAGGTCAGTTTCATCCTGCCAGCCAGCGACGGGCGCCGGATTGCCTGGCTCCACGCGCATGGCGATGTGCTGGTCGACGAGGACGCAGATGATGGGGAAGGCGGCCAGCTGAGGCGGGTGACGGTGAGGCTCAACCCCAAAGAGCTAGGGCAGTTCGCAAGCCTCGCCTGAGGCTTAAGCGCCTTTCTTGACTCGCTGCCAGAGCTCCTCCTGCGCATCCAGTGACAGGTTGGGGAATTCAGATCCGGCCAAGTCTTCCATAGCCCGGAAACGCCGTTCGAATTTGGCATTGGCGGCGCGCAGAGCTTCCTCCGCGCTAATGCCGTGGGCGCGGACGTAATTGACCACCGCGAAGATGAGGTCGCCAGCTTCCTCGACCTTGTGTTCTTGCGATGTGGCGGTCTTAAGCTCTTCGATCTCTTCGGCAATCTTGGCTTCGGAACCGGAGGGATCGGGCCAGTCAAACCCGGTGCGCGCAGCGCGCTTCTGGAGTTTCTCGGCGCGCATCAGCGCAGGTAGCGCCAAGGCGACCCCGTCCAACGCGCTGGTCACGCCCTTGGCGCTGCGTTCTTGCGCCTTGAGGTCCTCCCATCGAGCCTCGTCCATCGTTCCGCCGGCGGCGGCGAAGATGTGCGGGTGGCGCGTTTCCATTTTGTCGGAGATCGCAGCGGCAACATCGGCGAAGGCGAATTGCCCGGCTTCCTCGGCCATGCGGGCGTGGAAGACAACTTGTAAAAGAAGATCGCCAAGCTCGTCGCGCAGTTCGGCCATGTTGTGCCGGGCGATCGCATCGGCGACCTCGTACGCTTCTTCGATCGTATAGGACGCGATGCTGTTAAAGTCCTGCGCGAGATCCCATTCGCAGCCGCGCTCAGGATCGCGAAGCCTGGCCATGATGGCGAGGAGGCGGTCGATGGGGGGCTGTAATTGCGTGTCGCTCATCCCGATCCTTTAAACGGATAATATGTATTATGTAAAATTTATATCAATGCCGAAGCGGTGCCCCGCGCCAACATGAACCACTCCGTGACCAGGAATAGCCCCGCAAAGATTGCGATCCACGCGAGCGTCATTTTGACCAGCTTGCTCCACCCCAGCTGAAAGGATGCCAGCGAAACGCCGCACAAAACCAACCACGCCAGGCTCGTGATGATCGGTAGCACCAGATCCGGGTTCATGCGGCCATCTCCAATCCGTCATAGCCTACGATGACGAAGTCTGGCACTTCGGCGCACAGCATCTGGTAATCCATGCTCTTGTCGAGGTGGCTCAACACCATGCGTCCCGCGCGGCACTGCTCCCCGAGTTCGATGGCCATAGCCAGATGCGCATGTGTCGGATGTGGCTCGCGGCGCAGGCAGTCGCTCACGAGGATGTCGACCTTGTAGAACAACTCGACCATCTCATCGGTAATCGCACTGAAATCAGTAGCATAAGCTATGCTCTTGCCATCGGCTTCGAAGCGATAGGCAGTTGTCTCGCCGGGCCCGTGCACCATTTGACACCAGTCGACACCGAAGCCGGCGATCATCCGGAGCCGGTCGAGGGTGTCGATTGTGCAGATCGTGGGATATCCCTCTTGCCCTGCAAATACGTAGCCGAACCGCTGGCGCAACCTCCGTACCGTCTCGGTTTCGGCGAACCCGGGGATCGGCCCGCCGCGCCCGTAGCGCAGTACCCGCAGATCATCGATGCCGTGGCAGTGATCGGCATGGTCATGCGTCCAGAAGACCGCGTCGATATGACCGACACGGTTTGCCAGCAGCTGCGCGCGGCAATCCGAGGAAGTATCCACCAGCAGACGCTTGCCTTCGTCGCTTTCGACCATGATCGAGACCCGCGTGCGGCGATTGCGCGGCTCCTCCGGGTCGCAGTCGCCCCAGTCGCCCGCGCCATCCGGCCCGCCCAGCCGCGGCACCCCGGTCGAGGTGCCCGAACCGAGCATCACCAGCTTCACGGCTTGGCCTTGCTGAAAAGGTTGAAGAAATTGGCGGTAGTCACGTTCTTCAATCGCTCCACATCTGTTCCGCGCAGACCCGCGACGAAGGCGGCGGTGTCGGCCACGTAAGCCGGCTCGCATACCCGTCCCCGATGCGGAACCGGCGCGAGGAAGGGGCTGTCGGTCTCGACCAGCAGGCGATCTTCAGGGATGATTTTTGCGACCTCCTGCAAGTCCTTGGCATTCTTGAACGTCACTATACCCGAGAGCGAGATCGTCAGCCCGAGCGCCAGCACCTTCTCTGCGAATTCGGCCGAGGCGGTGAAGCAGTGGATCAGTGCGGGGTAGGCCCCCTTCCCCATCTCGTCGGCGAGGATCGCGTAGGTGTCTTCCTCGGCATCACGGGTATGGATAATGAGCGGCAGCTGCGTTTCGCGGGCGACGTCTATGTGCATGCGAAACAGTGACTTCTGCGCCATTCTATCCGACTTGTCGTAATAGTAGTCGAGACCTGTTTCGCCGATGGCTATTACCCGCGGGTGGCGCGTGGCCTCCAACAAGGCGGCGCGGCCGAGATCCTGATGCGCGTCCGCCTCGTGCGGGTGGATGCCCACGCTGGCGAAGACATCGGGCTCGCGCGCCGCTGTGGCGACCACTTGGTCCCATTCGCTCTGGCGAGTGGAGATGTTGAGGAAGGCCCCCACCCCGGCCGCCCGCGCCCGCGCGAGCACGCCCTCACGGTCTTCGACGAGGCCTTTGTATTCAAGGTGGCAGTGGCTATCGACCAGCATCGCCGCGATTAGACCTCCTCGACCGGCAGTTCGAGCCGCGGAAACAGCGGTGTCGGCGCGATAATCTGGTAATCGCTCTCGGCTAGCCGCGAATACCAGTGGCTGCGGATGCCCTCGAGGTTGCGCAGATCCTCAGGCACGCCGAGCATGTCGAGGAGCGTGGCGCTGCTCGCCGGAATGACTGGACTGATCGACACCGCCAGCTGCGCGATGCAGATATAAAGTGTCGCGAGCACGGTCTCCATCCGCTCCGGATCAGTTTTGCGCAGCGTCCACGGCGCCTGCGCGTCGATATAGGCGTTGCAGGCAAAAACCGCCTGAAGCCAGGCCTCGACCGCCTGTTGCAGAGCGAGGTTCTCGAAAGCTGCGGGGATGTCAGTGGTGATCGCCCGATCTACTGCCTCGAACAGCGCATTGTCCGCCTCGTGGTGGCCGCGGATGGCGGGAAGGTACCCGTCGAGGTTCTTGGCGATGAAGCCGAGTGTACGCTGGGCAAGGTTGCCGAAAGCGTTCCCGAGCTCACCATTCGTCCTTTGGACAATGGCTTCCGGCGAATAGCTGCCATCCTGTCCGAATGCGACTTCGCGGATCAGGAAATAGCGCAACGCATCGACGCCAAACCGCTCCGCCAACTCAAGCGGATCGGTGACATTGCCGAGCGATTTCGATTCCTTCTGCCCGCGGTTGAGCAGGAAGCCATGGCCGAAAACCTTCTTCGGCAGCGGCAGGTTCGCGCTCAGCAGGAAGGCGGGCCAATAAATCGCGTGGAAGCGCACGATGTCCTTGCCGATGAGGTGCAAGCTGGCAGGCCAGAATTCCCCCATGTCCTCGGGGTAGCCGAGGCCGGTGAGGTAATTCGTGAGGGCGTCCACCCACACATACATCACGTGGCCCTCGCTGCCCGGAACCTTCACGCCCCAATCGAAGGAGGTGCGGCTGACCGAAAGATCGCGCAGGCCCTGTTCGACGAAAGCAATCATCTCGTTGCGGCGGCTTGCCGGCTCGAGGAAGCCCGGAGCCTTCAGCAATTCAAGCAATTGGTCCTGATACTTAGAGAGCCGGAAGAACCAGCTCTCCTCCATCGTCCATTCGACCGGTGTTCCTTGCGGCGAAAGCTTCTCGCCCCCCTCACCGTCAACCAGTTCGCTCTCGTCGTAGTAGGCCTCGTCGCGAACCGAGTACCACCCCTCGTAACGGTCGAGATAGAGGTCGCCCGCCGCCTCCATCGCCTGCCAGATCGCCTGGCTGGCGCGGTGGTGATCGGGCTCGCTCGTGCGGATAAATCGGTCATAGGAGACGTTCAAAGCGTCGCACATCTCACGGAAATATCCCGACATCTCGTCGGCAAGATCTGAAGGCGTGCGGTTCTGTTCCTCGGCCTTGCGCGCCATCTTTAGCCCGTGCTCATCGGTGCCGGTCTGGAAACGCACGCGGCGACCCTGAAGGCGCCGGAAGCGTGCAATCACGTCGGCCGCGATCGCCTCGTAGGCGTGGCCGATATGCGGACGCCCATTGGGATAGCTGATCGCGGTCGTGATGTAGAAGGGGGTGGTGTCAGCCATGGGCCGGTTCGCTAGCGGGGGCGGCTGCTACAAGCAAGGTGCCGATCTCGAAGGGGAGCATACCGGGATCGAAATTGGCAGTTGGCGCTTCGGCGCCAAGCGCGACGATTGCGGCATGGATTTCGACCAACCGGACGCGGCGCTGGGCGTCGTCAGTGGTGCGCGCGGCGCGGGCCGCTAGCGACTGGGCGAGTTCGAGCACCGCCTGCACACGCTCGCGGTCGGCGCGCGGGCCGATCAGGCGGGCAAGCTCGCCGCGCCCGGTGATGCCGCTGTCGCCGCCTGCCAGCAGCCCTGAAATGGCCCGCGCGATCGGGGCAAGGTTCTGTTCGGCGAAACGCTGGGCGGCGCCCAAGGAGCCCTCGGCGGCGGCGATCGCTTGGACATCGGGGGTGAGGCCCGCTTCCTCGAGCAAGTCGGCCAGCTGGCTGTCAGTGAGCACCGGGAAGCGCAGGGTGCGGCAGCGCGAGCGGATCGTCGGCAGCAATCGTGCCGGGCGGTGGGTGACGAGCAGGAAGAAGGTGCCCACGGGCGGCTCCTCGAGGCTCTTGAGCAACGCGTTTGCGGCCGATTTCTCCATGTCGTCCGCCGGATCGATGATGATCGCGCGGCGGCTGCCGAGCGTTGGCCGCGTCACAAGGCGCTTCTGCATCGCGCGGATCTGCTTGATGCGGATCGAACGGGCGAGTTCGAAAGGCTTGCCATCGGCCTGCGCCTTTTCACCCTTGTCGTCCTTGGGGCCATAGGTGAGCGTGATAATGTCGGGGTGATCGCCCTGCGGCTGCGGGACGCCCTCTTCCGCGACCAGCTCGCGTGCGGCAGCCATCGCGAAGTCACGTTTGCCTAGGCCGGCCTTGCCCGCGATCAGCCAGCCGTGGTGCATCCGCTCGCCGCCCAGTGCATCGCGCCACGCGCGCCAGGCCTCGGCGTGGTTGGGCCAGCGGGTCATGGGATGAGGTCGTCCAAAGCGGCGAGGATACGGGCGTGGATCTCGTCCGGGGCTCCCAGGGCCTCGATCCGGGCGAAGCCTTGCGGGTCGGCTTCGGCGAGCGCACGGAAGGCGGTTGCAACGGCGCGGTGGTAATCGGCGGAGCGCCCCTCAATGGCATCGGCAGCTTCGCCGCGAGCGGCAATACGGCCCGCCAGCGCGGCCTCGTCGCCTTCGAGCAGGATCACCCGGTCCGGGCGCAGTCCGTCGCTGCCAAAGGCGTGGAGGGCGGTGACGGCGGCGTCACCCAGCCCCCCTGCACCGCCCTGATAGGCACGGCTTGAATCGACGAAGCGGTCGCACACCACCCATTCGCCGCGGGCCAGCGCCGGACGGATTAGGTGCGCGACATGGTCGGCGCGGGCGGCGGCGAACAGCAGGGCTTCTGCTTGCGCGGGCCACTCTGCCTCACCCGGCGGATGGAGCAGCAGCGCGCGGATCGCCTCGGCGCCCGGGGTGCCTCCCGGCTCACGGGTGACGACCACTATCAAGCCGCGAGCCCTCAGCGCTTCGGCGAGCAGCCGCGCTTGGGTGGACTTGCCCGATCCCTCGCCGCCCTCGAAGGTGATGAAGCGACCCGGAACGGCGCTCACGAGAACAACCCCGCGACGGCGTTAACAATGCGATCAAGCGGCCCTGCGGCCCCTACCGCCTCGGCGGCGTAGAGCGGGATACGCGCGGGCGAGATCCCGGGCGCGGTCACCTCGAGCATCGCGATTTCCTGACCCGCGGCGATCGGCGCGCGCAAGGGGCCTTCGTAGCGGATCGTCGCGGAAAGCCCCGCGGTGCTCCCGCGCGGTAGGTTGATGGCCACCGGGCCCGCTGCCTTCAGTGCGATATGCCGCGCATCGCCGCCCTGCACCCGTGCTTCGCCGACCGCCGCACCCGGCGCAAAGAGCTGCCGCCGGTCAAAGGCGGAAAAGCCCCACTCAACATAGGACTTGGCGAGCCTCGCGCGCAGCCTGCCATTCTCCACGCCGGCGAGCACCAGCACCAGCCGCTGCCCATTGCGGCGCGCGGTGCCGAGGTATGAGAAGCCGGATTCGTTGGTGAAGCCGGTCTTGATCCCGTCGGCCCCCTGCACGCGCCCGATCATCGGATCGTGATTGGGCTGCGCGATGCCTTTGTAGAAAAATCCCATGCGCCCGATGTAATAGCCGAACTCGTCCGGGTGTCGGGTGATCAACGCCCGCGCCAGCGTCATCAGGTCGGTCGCGGTGGTGAAGGTTTTGCCTTCGTCGGGAAAGCCGTTGGGCGAGTTGAAGTGGCTCCCGTTCATCCCGAGGCCCCAAGCCGTGCGGTTCATCTGGGCGGTCCAGGCTGCGACCGATCCCGCCTGCCCGTCGCCCAGCACCGCCGCCCCGTCATTGGCCGAGACGTTCGCGATGCCGAGCAGCAGGTCCTCGACCCGCACCTGCTCGCCCGAAACGAGGAACATGGTTGAGCCTTTGCGCCGCCAATCGCGTGCGACCTCGGGCCGCATCACGAAGACCTGCCGGGGATCGAGTGTGCCCGCCTTCATCAATTCGAAGGCGAGATACAGCGTCATCACTTTAGTGACCGAAGCGGGCATAAAGCGCCGGTCGGGATTGCGCGCGTGGAGCACCTGCCCGCTGCCCAGATCCACGAGTAACGCGACGGGTGCTTCTGCCGCAGTAGGGATCGCTGGAGCGACGGCGCCCGGGTCGGGCACCATCGCACGCGCCGGGAGCGCGACAAGCAGAGCGGCAAAGGTAATCATGCGCAGCACGCGGCGCGGTTTCTCGGGGGACATCACGGCGCTTGCTATATCCGTCCACTCCACGCTTGGCGAGGCGCTGGGACGCGTCAGTTCACGATTTCGTCGGCCAATAATCCCACGCTCAGGGCATAATAGCTTGAGCAGTTATATTCGAGGATCGCGCGGAAGTTGCCGGTCAACAGCCACGCCGGGGTGCCCGGGCCATCGGGCTGGAAGAATGACACCATGACGTCATCGCCCAGGGGCTGTTGAGGCACTACGCCCGCAGCGCGCCACTCGGCCACGGTCATCCAGCGGCTGAGGCGTTCATGGACGCGCGGGCAGACCGGCGAGACGAGCCGGGTGCGATAGGCGGAAACGTTGAAGCCGGAAGGCACCGCTGCGCGCACGCCCCAAGGCTGCCCCGTCCGCCATCCAGCGTCGCGGAAATAGTTGGCAATCGAGGCGAAGGTGTCGGCCCGGTTGTTGAAAATGTCGGCCCGCCCGTCCCCGTCGCCGTCGGTCGCGAGGCGTTGGTAGACGCTGGGGAGGAACTGCGGATTGCCGAAGGCGCCGGCATAGCTCCCGACCAATTGTGTGCGATCGTAGCCCTTGTCGGCGATCTTCATCAGCGCGACGAATTCATCGGCGAAGAGGTCGCGGCGGCGGCCTTCCCATGCGAGGGTCGCAAGGCTGCGGGCAAGGTCGAAGTCGCCCTTCACCCGGCCGTAGCTGGTTTCGTGGCCGAAGATCGCGACGAGGATCGATCCGGGCACGCCATACTGAGCTTCGAGCCGCGCCAGAAGGTCGCGGTTCTGGCTGTAGACCGCGCGTCCTCCCCCGATCCGCGCCGTATCGACATGGGTAGCGATATAGCCCGACATCGGCGGAAATCCGCGCGCGGTGCCGCTGCCGGGCTGGTTGTTGTCGAGCGCGATGACCCGCGCATTGGGGGTGAGCCCGGCGGTCATCCGCTCGATCGTCGCCTCGCGCACGCCTTCCGCTCGGGCACGGGCCTTGAGCCGCTCGAGATAGTTGTCGAAGGTCAGACCGTCGGCGCTCACGCTCTGCGCGGTCGCGGGCACCTCGGCCGGCGAGACGCCGAGGATCGCGAAACCGGCGATCGCCAGCGCGGCGGCAGGAAGGAGGTGGGGAATCATCTCGCAAGGGATGTCACACCTTGGCTGAATTCCCAACAACCGAACTGGGGATGACTTGCGGCCCGAGCCCTGTTTCAGCCAATCCGCTGCAAAACCACTGTTTCACGTGAAACATCGCCAAAAGCGCGTTCTGATGCGGGTCTGGAGGGGGCCTAAAGGGGGCCTGTATGGGGTCTAGATGGGGTCTAAAGGAAGCTAGATCCAGTCTGGATGGTGTCAGGATTTTCCTTCCGCGAGGGTCGGAACGTCGCGGGGACGTGACAATACCGCCGTTCGGCGCTAGCGGCTTGCGGCATAGGACAGGTGGCCGAGTGGTTTAAGGCAGCGGTCTTGAAAACCGCCGTAGGTGCAAGCCTACCGTGGGTTCGAATCCCACCCTGTCCGCCAGCATCCCGCGCCAATCCTTGCCAACTGGTGCCCGAACATCGATTTTCGAAGCCCTTAGCCCTACCCGTGTAGCGCGACCAATGCCAAGTCGTGCCAACCGATGACACCCATTTGGGGAAATTTTGCAGGGTAGCGGATCGGCTGATACCCCGTGACAGAGCTTAAGAGGCGATCCGCGTGTTGACTGATACGGCTATCAAACGTGCCGCAGCCCGCTAGCGCCCGCGGGCTGTGATATCGAGCCAGCGGCGCGGCGCCGGATGCTTAAGGAGATGCGATTATCGAGACCTCCCTGCCACGTGTCCCTGCGCCGGTGCGCCGCAGCGCTGAAATGCGGCGACCGGTGCGGCGTTACCTCCCTAGCCGCGGCGGGGATGTGGTGGACGAGTCGATGCTCGAAGCGATGTTCGCATGAGCGCTGCGCCCTTTCCCGAACTCCCGCCCGAAGCCTTTGCCAAGCAAGATAAGGGTGATGATCTCGCCTTCTATGCCCCGCCCCGGTTGGTCACTCATATCGACGAAAATGCCGTCCTCGCATTGGAAGGCTTTTATCGCAGGCAACTGCCCGAAGGCGCTCGGCTGCTCGATCTGATGTCGAGCTGGGTCAGCCATTTGCCCGGTGATCGCAGCTACCCCGAGGTGGTCGGACACGGCATGAACGCGGCTGAACTGGCGGCTAACCCGCGCCTGACGCAGTGGTTTATCCAGAACCTCAACCAAGATCCGGTTCTCCCACTTGGCGATCACGCCTTTGATGCGGCGATGGCTTGTGTGGGCGTGCAGTACCTGCAGCAACCGCTGACGGTATTTGCGGAGGTGCGCCGCGTGCTGGTGCCGGGCGCGCCGTTCATTGTCAGCTTTTCCAATCGCTGTTTTCCGACCAAGGCGGTGGCGATCTGGCGGGCGCTGGACACCAATGGGCACGCAGCCTTGGTGAAGCTTTATCTGGAGCGCGCCGGGTTCACGGGCGTAAGCACCAATCTGCTGACGGACGGCAATGCGGGAGATCCTCTGGTGGCGGTCGTTGGCCGGGTGCCGCATCCCTAACCCTGCGCAATCCAACCTTGAGGAAGGCCGATGCCGAAGCATAATCTGGACGACGCCACCCTTGGCGAGATCGTTGAAATGGCGCTGAGTGATTCAGCCAGTTTTGCCAGCATCAAGGCCGTTCATGGCCTTGACGCGGACGAGGTCCGGGCCGTGATGCGGCAGGCATTGAAGCCGGGCAGCTACCGGGCATGGCGCAAGCGCGTTCGCGAGTTCTCGGACCGCCGCGAAATCTACAAGTGACCAAGGCGTGATGTGACGGCCTGGGCGCGATCGGTCGGGGCCGATCGGGCCTTCTTGCAGATCACCGATGAAGCCGGCGCATTGCAGCCAGATCCTCTGCCTCGACAATCAAACGAACCCCCAGCGAGCCTGTGCCCGCCAGCACCGGGCGTTTCCTCAGGCAAATCTGAACGCTGTCGATCTGACTGTAAGCCGCGCAGGCCTTCACGATCAGCGTCATGAGGTATTCCTGCGTCTCGAACTTCTGGCTCCGGGCGATCACTGCAATCTGGGCAATAAGGGGGTCGTAGTCGAACACATTGCCCATGTCGTCGGACGCAACCTGCACCAAGTCAGGCGAGATGGTCAGATCGAGATCGAGCGCATGGGAGTCAGGAACGACATCATCCGGCCCATATGTCCCGATACTTGCCGGGATGTGCAGATCGCGCAGTTCAATCCTTGCTTGGCGGGTCATTGGTAGAGCTTTCTGTTCGAGCCGGCGTTCAGTTTGCCACGCCATGCAAGCGATCTCCGGTTCAAGTCAGTAAGATCGGCGCGGCCTGCTATGATGTCCTCGCACAGCTGGACGGCACGTAGCGCCTGCGAGTCGCTAAGGTGCCTGTATGCAGGCCGCGCAATATGATCGTACCAAACGCCATCGCAGACCGCGTCCAGTACAATCCTTTGAAAGCAGTGGTCGTTGCGCACCGGCCATTCCGTTTGCTTTGACCGCGCTAGCTCCGGCATAATTGTTTTAGTCAGATCCTGATAACGGCGAACCACGTCCGATATTGTCGCTTTTTGCATGAAATGACTTTTCAAATTTGAGCGACGAAAAGCGCTGAAAAGCCTGAAAATCCAGCAAATATGCAATGATACCGCCGACGGCTGCGAACCTTTGGACCGGTCGTCGCTTCGCGGTATAAAAGCTTCTCTGCGGTAGTTGCTAAGGCAGAAGCGAGTAGTGATCTTCGGACGCTGATCAGTGAAACGATCACGTCTTTTGACTGCAGCCATCCAATTGGGACGCGGCAATGTCGCTCTGACGTGCCGCTTGTCTCGACATGCTGCGTAGCCAAGCGCTTCACCGAGCGCTCAAGTTTCAAAGATAAGCCTTTGTATATCTCTGTTTAATTCATTTAACGATTTTCAATCCGACGCGACCAAACTATGCGCCTTGGTGACGTCGATGGCAAAATCGCGCGCAATCTGGCGCACCGTCATCTTTGCCGACATCATCACGGACGGTGTGCCGCCGCCAGGCTGGGTTCCTTGACCGACCAGATACAGGTTGGTGATATCCTCTGATTTGTTGTGCGGCCGGAAAAATGCGGTCTGCGTGAGCACCGGCTCCACCCCGAAGCCATTGCCGACGTGGCTCCCCATGACCTGCTCGAAGTAATCCGGCGTGACAAAGCTCACATGCTTCAGCCGGGACTTGAGATCGGGAATGTAGTTGCGTGCCTCAAGAAAAGTCAGAACGCGGTCGCAAAGCCGATCACCCTCGACCGACCAGTCGATGGCCGATTGATTGTTTGGGACAGGGATCAAGGTGTAGGCCGCATGATGCCCTTCAGGTGCCATGGTCGGATCAGTTATCGTTGGGATGTGGAGATATTGCGAGAAGTCGGGGCTCATGACCTTCTCGTCGAAAATCTCGGTCAGCAACGCTTCATAGCGGGGTCCAAGAATGATGTTATGATGGCGTAGTTCGGGATCGTCAGCGCGCTTTTCATAACCAAAATAAATCACCATCAAGGACATGGACTGTTTGCGGAACTTGACCAGCGCGTCACGATTAATGGTGCGATGGGCCTTATCGACGAGCTTGAGGTAGGTTGTTGCATAATCGGCGTTTGAAACGACCAGATCGGCTTTCAGCACCCGCCCGTCCTTCAAGGTAACCCCGGTTGTCACGCGCTTGCGCCCGCGCTTTTCAACGTCGATTTTGGCGACCTCGGCGTTCAGGTGAAGTTGTCCGCCCATCTCCTCGTACTTCTTGACCATTGCGGCCACTAGGGCGCCAGTGCCGCCCTTGGCGTAATGGATGCCCCAAGTTTTTTCGACGAAGTGGATCATCGCATAGATGGCAGGCACTTTCAGCGGGTTGCCGCCGACCAACAATGGTTCAAAGCTGAAAACCTGCCGCATCTTGTCCGATTTGAAATACTTGCTGATTAGGCTGAACAATGGTTGCACAGCCCCGAGCTTGAAGAGGTCGGGCACCACCTTCAGCATCGTGCCAAGGTTGCCGAAATAGGTGTAACCAAGTTCCAGGAAGCCGCGCTTGAAAATAGCTCGGGCCTGCTCGTGAAATGCTTCATATCCTTCAAGATCTTCAGGCGCCAAACGCTTGATCTGCTCGCGCGTGCTTACCGGGTCACCGTCATAGTCAAAGAAGGTTCCGTCATCAAAATAGATGCGGTAGAATGGAAGTATAGGCGTAATATCCACGTAATTTCTGGTGTTCGGTCCGCCTGAATTACCGGTCCTGATCCGGCTGTTTTCATCCAGCACGTGGTCAGGAAAATCAGGTTCGTCCAGCATGGAATGATCACGATCAAGGCTGAACAATTCCTCGATGAAGTGCGGCACTGTTAGCACCGTGGGCCCCATGTCAAAGGTGAAGCCATCCGCTCGGCGCACATAGGCTCTGCCTCCCGGCGCATCGAGAGCCTCGACAATCTGGCTATCGAAACCAAGGCTCTGCAAACGCATCGCGCAGGCGATGCCGCCAATGCCTGAGCCTACCACAATTGCCTTTTTACGAGTCATCTCTTGTTTTCCAATGGTTGCTTTCGCCGTTTATGCCAGCAACCTGCCGATGCAAGGCCTGAAGCCTTTGCAATTTATGATCGAGCGTAATTGAGTGCGCTCAAAGGAACGATCCGGCGGGGGCCGCTGGCGACAGGGCTGTCCTACATACGGCTCCCAGAGCACGTCAGATGAGTCGTTTCAGGATCAACGAATAGAATGATGCGGCACGGCTAACGCTCCCGAAAACTGGAATCCGCGCGAGGCCGTCAGCATCCTTCCGGTCATCACCATCGGGAATGCGATTGCGCCTGGCCATGCTGTGGGAAATGAAGACGCTGATTTCCGAGACGACGCAGTGGTGCTGCATGCGATGGCGGCACAGGATGTGTCCCGTCAAATCCGGAGAATTGACCGTGTAAAGAGTTGCGAGTGATTGGCATTATAAACGTATGGTTTTATTTAGTTTTTTCGGAACCCTGACGACATCGGCGCATTAAGGCGGGGTAACTTATCAGAAGGAAGACCCCCATGAGCTGCTCAACCTGCAATTTTTTCAATGCCTCGCAATCCGAATGCCGCCGTTATGCGCCTTCGCGCACTGAAGCAGACATGAAGGCTCAGTGGCCCACTGTTGCCAGCGAAGACTGGTGCGGCGAATTTGTCGCATTGAGCGAAGAGCGCGCTGCCGCCTGACCTTGCAATATGCGGCGAGGAGCCGCGTCAATTGATTCCGGGTCTTGAGACCCTGAGCGAAAGGGTCGGTGCAGTGTTTGCATCGGCCCTTTCGTGCATTTGCAATCGACGCTTATTGACAGAACCGTTTCTGATTATCATTCTCATTATTAGAGGAAATGATAATGATTGAACAGTTCAGACAAGTCTGGTCCCCGGCTGAATGCAATTCGTCCTTTGCCGCAGTTTGGGGCGGACGCGGCAGCGCGGGCAAGGTTGGCCGCTGGGCATTGGAGCGTGCCGCCGAAATTCTCACAAGTTGTGGGCGAACGCAGCTTCGCATCGCTCCGCCCTCAAGCAAGGAGCTCACGCCGCACGAACGCAGCCTTCACCTTGTCGTAATGGCATTGGCGAAAGGGGATACCGAAACCGCGAGACACCATGCGAGCTGGCTCGTGCGGCCCGCGGGTATAAACCCGCTGCTGCGCGCGCTCCAGCCGCTTGCTCAGGGCCCTGCGCGGCAGGTGGCTTGAACTTCTTGCTTTCATAACGCACGAGCTGCCGCTGAAATCTTCGAGGTTGAACAAACGAAGTTGGCCCGCAGCGTTGAGGGGTAGCACTTTGCTCCTCTCCTTTTCAGGAAGAGAAAACGCAAAGCGGTTCCACCAAACGCGCATCACAGGTCGATGCCAAACCTGTCGATTGAGCTGTCTCGCTCTCATATTCGGGCAAGCCGTAGCCGCGATCGTAACAAACGATTTCGCCTATGCTTTGCCCCTTCTAGCCCGCGCTTTGCAAACCTTCAGGATGCCAAGCACGGCCGCATCAAATAGCAGAACTCTAATTTTTCGATGGGCTTAGGGTGTAACGCTGACGAAATGCTCTGACTTCAGATAAATCGGCTGAGGATAAGCCTCATCGATTGGTGCGGCGCGGCTAAAGCTGCGAGAAGTTGAAATCCGCTCGCAGCGGTCAGGATGCCGCCCGATGTTATCAGGGGCAAAGCGAGCGTTCCGATGACCAATGCCAAACAGGTCACGCCCCCGCCCACCGCAATCAAGCGCGGCTTCTCCCAATCAGATAGTTCTGCGCGTAAACCAATCAGATGCTGCGGCGTGTGGAAGACACAAAAGAACAACGCAAAGCCGATCAATGGCGGCAGTACGATCAGGCTGGCGAGCAAAGCGGCGAAAATGATTGGGCGGTGCCCTCCAGAACGGCGGGCTATGACCAAGAGGGCGATGGCAGAAACCAATAGGGTGATTGGCGCCGCGAGGACAATCAGAGCCACCACCCCCACCGCAGCGGCGGGCGATGCCCTTGCCGCAAACAACACCTCGACATCACTTAGGTGGCC
>JANNWO010000037.1:0-13731 GCA_031408395.1 Sphingomonadales bacterium
CTCACCGACGCCCACACCCATGCGCGCCAGGGAGAGAGACAGGTAGTTACGCGCGAAGCCGGACAGCGCCGTCATCGTCGACCATAGGACGAGGCCGATTGAGAGAAGCCGAACCCGGTGCCAGCGGTCCGCAAGACGGCCGAGCGGCACGCCGAACAGGGCGTAGAAGACCGCAAAGGCAGCCCCTCCCAGAAAGCCAAGCTGTCCGTCGGTCAGCTCCAAGTCGCGCTTGATGTCGACCGCAAGGATCGAGAGGATTTGCCGGTCGATAAAATTGAGGATGTAGACGACCACCAGCACGCCCAGCACATACCAGCTGTAGGCCGTCGCAGGTTTCTCGCTCGCCACCTCGCGTGCGGTGCTATCCTCGCTCAATACCGATCCCCTCAGAAAGCTGTGCTTGCCTACCAGCTTAGGAGCCGATCACACTTTGTAAGGAGTGCTATCGACAATCCCGGCCTCGGCAAAACCCTTTTTCCGCAAACGGCAGGAATCGCACAGGCCGCATGCGATCCCCTCGGGAGCAGGATCGTAACACGACCAGCTCCACGCCGGATCGAGGCCGAGCCGGGCGCATTCTCGGGCGATGTCGGCCTTGGTCATGTGTTGAAGCGGCGCGTGGATCGTGAAGGGCGCGCCTTCCACCCCGGCCTTGGTCCCGAGCCGCGCGGTCTCGGCGAAGCTGGCGATGAACTCCGGCCGGCAGTCCGGGTAGCCCGAATAGTCGAGCGCATTGACCCCGATGAACACGTCGCGCGCGCCCGCCGCCTCGGCGCACGCCGTGGTCAGCGCTAGGAACACCAGATTGCGAGCGGGCACATAGGTGACCGGAATATCGTCACCGATCCCACCCTTCGGCACGTCGATCGCGTCGGTCAGCGCCGAGCCGCCGAAAGCCCGCAGATCGAGCGCGATCGACGTGTGCCGCGCGAGACCCAACTTGCCTGCAATGCGCGCGGCGGATTGGAGCTCAAGCTTATGGCGCTGTCCGTAATCGACAGTCAGCGCGTGGACGGTAAAGCCGGCCTCCTGCGCCAACGCCACCGTCACCATGGAGTCGAGGCCGCCTGACAGCAGCACCACCGCCAACGGATTTGCAGAGTTGAGTTCAGGAGCGCTCATGCCGCGGCACTAACACGCGCGCAGGCAAAGGCAATTGGGTCGGATCAGCAGGGACCAGTGCGGCGCGCCTCGGCAGTCATCTGGAACGGCATGCCGTTATGAATGCCCTGGCTTTCGAGCTGAACCAGCGCGCTTGTCTCGCGGCGGATGCTGGTGCGACCATAGCCGTTGCCCGGGCAGGTGTACTGCACTGTGACCCGCGCGGCGCCGTCTTCCACGACGAACTGGCTGCACCCGCCCTCGCGGTGCATCAGCTGGATCAACTCCGTGCCCGACTTGACGCAGATCTTACGATCAGTGGTCACACCGCGCTGCTTGATAGTCCACTCGCCCTTCGCGAGCGTCCCCAACATAGCAAGCCCAGCGCCTTGTGCCAGCGCAGGGAAGGACAGGCAAAGCGTCGCCACGGCCGCAAGACCTCCTAGCGTAAGCGCGGGCCTAGTACTGTCGGTTTGATCGCTCATCCTCGTCCTCATGCCAAAATCGGGCTGGAATGGCTTGCATAAATTGGTCGATAAAGTCGGATCGGATAATTATTCGGGTCTGGGCTCAGATCGCAAGCGCAAAGGTACGCGAGCAGAATGCGCAATCGACCGCAATGATCCCGTCAGGGCCGCGCATGTCGGTCTGTTCTTCGAGCGGAAAGCGGGCGATGACCGCCTCGTAATGCGCCGTGCTGCAACGGCACCCGCGCGAAACCGTCGCGCCGGTCTGCACGCGCACTTCTTCCTCCTCGTGGAACAGCCGCCACGCGATCGCCTCGAGCGAAAGTGCCGGGTCCAGCAGTTCGTCATGGCTGATCGTGCCGGCGAGGATCGCGACGTGCTCCCAATCTGGGTGGCTCATGCGAACATGAAGCCGTTCCCGACCTTCCTCGCCTTCGGGGATGTGCTGTATCAGTGTGCCTGCCGCCGTCCGCCCGCTGGCGCCGGCGCGACTGGCGACCCGGATCATCGTCGGGATCTGCTCAGACTGGCTGAAATAGGATTCGCACGCAGCGGCGAGGCTGTCGCCCTCCAGCGGGACGATCCCCTGATAGCGCTGGCGGCCGTCGGTCTCGAAAGTGATCCCGAGAAAGCCGTCCCCTAAAAGCGCCGTGAGAGACGGGTTCGCGCCTAACTTCGCCAGCCGCTCGCCGTCGAAATCGGCATAGCCGCGAACCGCGCCGTCGCGATAGTCGCACACCAGCAGCTTGACGACCCCGCCGCTGGTTTGCGCCTGCATGGTCATCTGCGCGGCCTCTCCCTTGAGCAACCCACCCATCAGCGCCACCAGCACCAGCGCTTCACCAAGAAGGTGGGTGATTGGCGGCGGATAGTCGTGCGCCGAAAGGACCTCTTCCAGCACGCCCTCAAGACGCACCATACGCCCGCGCGTACTGCGCCTCGGCACAGTGAAGCCCATCAGGGCGTCGGAAAAGGTCTCGATAATGTCGGTCGTGTCAGCCATTGCGCGCATATGGGGATCGATCGCGTCGGGCGGAAGCCCCCTCGTGCGCTGGTTAGTCGCCGAGCAAGCCGAAGGCCCAGAGCAGCACCGACTTCTGAGCGTGGATGCGGTTCTCGGCCTCGTCGAACACCACCGATCGCTGCCCTTCGAACACCTCCTCGGTGACCTCGTCGCCGACATGCGCGGGCAGGCAGTGGAGGAAGAGCGCGTCGGGTTTCGCCTCTGCCATCAACGCCGCATCGACCCGGTAGGGTTCCATAGCCGCGCGCTTTTCCGCCGCATCCGCCTGCCCCATCGAGATCCACGTGTCGGTGACGAGCACATCAGCCCCGCGTGCCGCGACCGCCGCGTCCTGCGTCATCGTCACGATTGCTCCGCGTTCCCGCGCGAGTTCGGCGAAGGCCGGATCGGGCTCGTATCCCGCAGGGGTAGCGACCCGGACATTGAACTTGAACAGCCCGGCCGCCTCGAGGATCGAGTGCAGGACGTTGTTGCCGTCCCCGAACCACGCCACTTCCAGACCTGGAAGCGCCTTGCCGTGCTCGATCACGGTGAGCAGGTCGGCGACGATCTGACAGGGGTGCGACATGTCAGTCAGGCCGTTGATCACCGGCACGGTCGCATGGCGCGCCATTTCCTCGATCTTGGCGTGATCATCGGTGCGGAGCATGATTGCGTCGACCATCCGGCTCAGCACCCGCGCCGTGTCGGCGATCGTCTCGCCGCGCCCCAGCTGGCTCGACGCCGAGTCGAGCAGCAGAACCGTCCCGCCGAGCTGGCGCATCGCAATGTCGAAGCTGACGCGGGTGCGGGTCGAATTCTTCTCGAACACCAACGCCAGCACGCGGCCCGCAAGCGGAGCATCGGCATCGGGCGCGCCTTTGGGCAGGCCGATACGCGCCGCCTTGCGGTCGATCGCGTCATTCAGCATGGCGGCCACATTATCGCCCCCGGCATCGCCGAGGTCGAGGAAATGCCGGAAAGCGCCGCCGCCCCCCTGACCTTCCAGCGAGCTCATGCCGCCTCTGGCACCTGGTAGCTCGCGGCACCGGCCGAAAGCTTGTCGAAGAACTCGTCGATCTCGGCATCGCCGATCACCAGCGGCGGGATGATGCGGATCGTGTTGTCGCCCGCTGCCACAGTCAGCAGCTGATGATGGTCGCGCAGGTGCACGTAGAAGGGGCGGCTCTCCATCTTCATCTTCAGGCCAAGCATCAGCCCCTTGCCGCGCACCAGCTCGAAGAGTTCGGGGTAGTTGCCGATGAACTGCTCGAGCCCCTTGCGCAGCCGCTCGCCCTTTTCTCGCACTGACGCGAGAAACTCGTCATTGGCCACCGCTTCCATCACCGCCATCCCCGCCGCGATCGCCAGCGGGTTGCCGCCATAGGTCGATCCGTGGGTGCCGAAGGTCATGCCGCGCGCGGCCTTTTCGGTAGCGATGCAGGCGCCAAGCGGGAAGCCGCCGCCGATGCCCTTAGCCGTGGCGAGGATGTCGGGCTCGATCCCGTATTGCTCGTAGGCATAAAGCGTGCCGGTGCGCGCCACGCCGCACTGCACTTCGTCGAGCACCAGCATCAGGTCATGCTCGTCGGCGAGCTTACGCAGGCCCTGCATGAACTCCATCGAGGCAGGACGGATGCCGCCCTCACCCTGGATCGGTTCGACGAGGAAACCTGCGGTCTTCGGGCCGATCAGTGCCTTGGCGGCTTCCAAATCGTCAAACGGCGCATACTTGAATCCGTCCAGCAGCGGCGCAAAGCCGTGGTGCATCTTGGTCTGGTTCGACGCGCTGATGGTCGCCATCGTCCGGCCGTGGAAGGCGTTGTGGAAAGTGATCAGCTCGAACCGGCTGGCATCGCCCGCCTCGCCTGCGTTCTGATGATAGGCGCGCGCGGCCTTGATCGCCGCTTCGACCGCCTCGGCGCCAGAATTAGTGAAAAACACCGTGTCGCCAAAGGTCGTGTCGACCAGCATCTGCGCCAGACGCTCGCCCTGCGGGCTGCCGTACAGGTTGGAGACGTGCATCAGGGTCGCGGCCTGCTGCTGGATCGCGCCAATCAGGCCGGGGTGCGAATGGCCCAGCAGATTGACCGCAATGCCGCTGGCGAAGTCGAGGTAACGGGTGCCGTCCTCGTCGATAAGGTGGCAGTGCTCACCGCGCACCGGCCGGACACCGCAACGCGGATAAACGGGCATGAGCGCTGTGATCGACATCGGCAGAGTTCCTAAATGTGAAGGCAAAGAGGAGTGAAAACGCAAATGGCGGCCCTTGGTTAGAGCCGCCACCTGCAATCCGTTAATCTTCCGCCAGTCCCTCGTCAAACCGCCGAGGGGGCGGAAGGCGGCTGGGATCAGCCTTCGACCGGTGTCAGATTGACGGCGGAATGCTTCCCGCGTCGATCGACTTCGAGATCGAATTCATAACGCTCACCTTCGTTAAGGGCGGACAGCCCCGAACGCTCGACGGCGCTGATGTGCACGAAGGCATCGGGCTGCCCGTCATCGCGGACGAGGAAGCCGAAGCCCTTCATCGCGTTGAAGAACTTGACCACACCCTGGGCGCGCTCACCGGTCAGCTCGCGCTGCGGCGCGTCGGGCTTCGCCGCCACCGCAATCACATCACCGACGACCTGAAGATCCTGCGCCGACACCTTGCCGCCGCGATCCACAAGGTTGTACTGGAGCTCTTGTCCTTCGGCGAGACCTTCAAGTCCGGCACGCTCAACAGCGCTGATGTGGACGAAGACATCTTCGCCTCCACCTTCCTGCTGGATGAAGCCGAAGCCCTTCTGGGTGTTGAAGAACTTCACCATGCCCTTGCCGGTGCCAACGATCTGAGCCGGCATGCGGCTGAAACCGCCGGCGCCTGCACCGCCGCCGCCGCCGCCGCCGCCGGGGCCACCGGGACCACCGGGACCACGCGGGGCACCGCCGCCGCCGCCGCCACGGGAGCCGCCGCCGCTGCTGCCACCGCCGAAGCGATCGCCGCCGCCGCCGAAATCACGCGGAGGCGAGAACCCGTCGTTCCCGCCGCCAAACGGATCAAAACCATCTTCGCCGAAACCGTCGCGCTTGTCGCGGCCGCGCCGGCGTCCCCTATCGTAACCCATAAATCAGTACGTACCTTGCCACACTGCCCGTCCTCCTAAGTGCCGATGTCGTGGACAGTGAGCCGCACCGGACACAGACGCGCCAGCTTGAAGTCCGGAGCGCACGTGCTGCTGTTATAGCGCACAAAAGCTTGCTTTGCGAACGAAATTACCGAGGTTACCGGCATGGCGCGGCGACTGCCCGCGGGAGGCCTTGTCGTAGAGCTTGTGCGGCTTCACGGCTTTGGGCATGAGGAGCATCAACGAACTCTGGTGAAAACAGGACGGTTGATGAGCGAGTTTCGCCGCCTCACGGAAAATGTCATGGTCAGCCCGCAGCTTGCGATCGAAGATATCGCCGCCGCTGCCGAGCTGGGTGTTAGCACAATCGTCAATAATCGCCCCGACGGAGAGGAACCCTCAGCCCCGCAAGGCGATGACATCGCCGCGGCAGCAGCAGCAGCCGGGCTCAATTATGTGGCCATTCCGGTCGGCCACGCCGGCTTCAGTGAGCCGCAGGTCGACGCCATGATTGCTGCGCTCGAGCAGGCCGAGGGACCGATTCTCGCCTATTGCCGGTCGGGAACCCGATCGACTCTGTTATGGGCGCTCGCCGCCGCGAAGCAGGGCCAATCGCCCGAGTTGATTGCGCGCACTGCGGCGCAGGCGGGATATGACGTCAGCCCGATTCGCACGATGATCGACATGCTTGCCGCGCGCTGAGGCGCTTGCCCATGGATGTCCCGCCGCTCATCCTCCAGACCGCCGGATCGCTGATTGCGATCCTCGCCTTGGCGGGGCTTGCGCTCTGGCTGAAGCTCGGCGGCACCCCGCTGCTCGACAGTCAGGAGGCGGTGCGCCGCGCGGCGCAAGAGGTACATGACGGCTTCGAAGCGGTCGAAATCGCTTGCGATGCACAGGGGCACGCCGCCCTCGCCTGCGATGCTGATGGGCAGATCGTGGTGATCAAGCGCCATGGCAATCGCTTTGCCGGACGGGTGCTCGGTCCCGGCGCTCGGGCGCGTCTGTGGAAGGACCTCGGCAAGACGGCGCTGGAAGTCGATCCGGGCGAATCGCGCTTCGGCAAAGTGTTTCTCGACCTTTCAGACCCTGAGGCTTGGGCGGACGCCATCGATCGAGTAAGCAGGCCGCAGCATGCTTGATTTCAACCCCACCCAATATGCCGTACCGCTGTTCGTCATCGCGGTGCTGGCCGAGATGGTCTGGGCGAAGCTGCGCGCACCCGAAGCTTATGAGCCCAAGGACACCCTCGTCAGCCTCGCCTTCGGGCTCGGCTCGACCGTGGCCGGCGCGCTGCTCGGGGGCTTCGCGCTCTCCGTGTTCATCGAGACCTACGACTACCGGATTATCGACTTTGGTCCGGAGTGGTGGGCGGTTTGGTGGGCCTGGCCGCTGTGCTTCGTGCTCGATGACCTCAAGTACTACTGGGTCCACCGCGCCGGGCACCGCATCCGCTGGATGTGGGCGAGCCATGTGAATCACCATTCGAGCCAGCACTACAACCTTTCCACCGCGCTGCGGCAGAGCTGGACCGGCGCGCTCACGTTCGGTTTCCTTTTCGCCGTGCCGCTGGTGTTGCTCGGCTTCCACCCGCTGATGATCGCGATCTGCGGGGGCTTCAACCTCATCTACCAGTTCTGGATCCACACCGAGGCGATTCGCAGGTTGCCGCGCTGGTTTGAGGCGATCATGAACACGCCGTCGCACCACCGAGTCCACCACGCGACCAACCCGCGCTATCTCGACAAGAACTACGCGGGGGTGTTCATCGTCTGGGACCGGATGTTCGGCACCTTCGAGCCCGAATTGGGAGTCGAGGAAGGTGGGGAGCCGATCCGCTACGGCATCGTCAAGCAGCTCGGCAGCTTCAACCTCCTGTGGGCGGTGTTCCACGAGTGGATCGGGATGATCGCCGACGTCACGCGCGCACCGTGGCGTCACAAGCTTTCCTACCTGCTGCGGGAACCCGGCTGGAGCCACGACGGCAGCCGCGAGACCAGCGACATGATCCGCGACCGCTGGCGTAGCCGCGTCGGCGGGTCGGTTGCGCGCCAAGCAACATCAGTTGCGACTCGAAACGCGATTGCAGGCGGCCACGAAGCTGCCTAGTCTCCCCTGCTAAAGGGAGAGATCATGGAAAGCTTTGACTACATCGTCATCGGCGGTGGCAGTGCCGGCAGCGCCGTCGCCGGGCGGCTCGCAGTGGACGGCACCCGCCGCGTGTGCCTGCTCGAGGCCGGCGGGCGCAATAACAACGTCTGGGTCAAGACGCCGGGCTTCATGCCCTTCATCCCGAAGGCGTCGAACTACCGCTACGAGACCGTTCCCCAGAAAGGTCTGAACGGCCGCACCGGATATCAGCCGCGCGGGCGCGGGCTTGGTGGCTCCTCGGCAATCAACGCAATGGTCTATATCCGCGGCAATCGCTGGGATTACGATAACTGGGCGGCCGAGGGCTGCGCCGGCTGGGCCTACGACGACGTGCTCCCTTACTTCAAACGCGCTGAGGCCAACGAACGCGGCGTCGATGACTTCCACGGCCACGGCGGCCCGCTGTTCGTCGAGGACCAGAAGTACGCCAACCCGGCGAGCCACGCTTTCGTCGATGCCGCGGCCGCGCTCCAGCTGCGCACCAATACCGATTTCAACGGCGAGCGGCAGGAGGGCTTCGGGCTCTACCAGGTGACCCAGCACAAGGGTGAACGCTGGTCGGCAGCGCGCGCTTACGTTGAGCCGATCCGCGACCAGGGCAACGTCGCGGTGCGCACCGACACGCTGGTCGAAAAGCTGGTGATCGAGGGCGGACGCGTGACCGGCGTCCAGATCAAGCGCGGCGGCAAGCGCGAGACGCTGTTGGCGCGCAAGGGCGTGATCCTCTCGGCGGGCGCGTTCAATTCCCCGCAAATCCTGATGCTCTCCGGCGTTGGCCCGGCGGCACACCTCAAGGCCCACGGCATCGACGTAGTGCTTGATCGGCCGGCGGTGGGCGGCAATCTCCAGGACCATATCGACTACGTCTCCGGCTGGGAGACGACAAGCGACGTGCCGATCGGCAGCACCCTCAAGGGCACGCTGCGGATGGCCGCCGCGATGGTCGAGCACCGCCGCAAACGTACCGGCGTAATGACCACGCCCTATGCCGAGGCGGGCGGGTTCTGGACCGTGATGCCGGGTAGCCCCGCGCCGGACGTGCAGTGGCACTTTGTCCCCGCGCTGCTTGAGGATCACGGCCGCGAGACGGTCAAGGCGCACGGCTTCTCGCTGCACGCCTGCGTGCTGCGCCCGGAGAGTCGCGGGACCGTCCGGCTGGGCAGCGCCGATGCCGCTGCCGCGCCGGTGATCGACCCCAACTTCCTCGATGACGCGCGTGACATGGCGGTGCTGCGCGCAGGCGTGCGCCTGTCGCACCGGATTGCCGAGGCGCCGCCGATGCAGGCCTTTGGCCCCAAGGATCGACATCCAGTCGACTTGAACGACGACAGCGCGCTCGATGCGATGATCCGCAACCGTTCGGACTCGGTCTATCACCCGGTCGGCACCTGCCGGATGGGGACTGACCCGGACGCGGTGGTCGATCCAAGCCTGAAGCTGGGCGGGCTCGAGGGGCTGTGGGTGGCGGACGCCAGCATCATGCCCAAGGTCGTCAGCGGCAACACCAATGCGCCGAGCATCATGATCGGCGAACGCTGCGCGCACTTCGTAATGGCGGCGGAATAGTTTAACGGGAGCGGGGTACGGGGGGCATCCTGACGGGTTCAGGCCCCCGCTCGGCCTCGCTTAGACCCCGCTTAGACCCCCCTTAGACCCCTGCTAGACCGCTCTTGGACCCCTCGCACCTAGGGTCTGAAGAATTGTTTCACGTGAAACATCACCGGACAAAAAAGGCCGGAGAGCTTGCGCACCTCCGGCCATATTCAGTCTGTTCGTTCGCAGGAGGAACAAGGTGAGGCGGGGGGAAGAGAGAGGGAGAGAGGCTTCCCCCCGCCAAGGTCGTGATCAGTTGTAGGCGCGCTCTCCGTGTTCGGAGATATCGAGGCCGTTGGTTTCGGCTTCGGCGTCGGGACGCAGGCCCAGAGTGTACTTGAGGATCAGGAACAGCACCGCCGAGACGACGCCGGTCCACGCGACCGTAACGCCCACTGCCTGGACCTGGATGACCACTTGGTTCGCCATGTTGTAAACAGCAGCCACGGCGACGGGCGCGGTGTAATCAATGACACCCTGACCGCCGAGCGCCGGGTCGGCGACGATGCCGGTGCCGATCGCGCCGACGATGCCGCCTACGGCATGGATGCCGAACACGTCGAGGCTGTCGTCATAGCCGAGCTTGTTCTTCACCGTGGTGACGAAGAAGTAGCAGATGATCGAGGCCACAGCGCCGAGGATAATCGCGGTGCCGGGGTGGGCAAAGCCTGCCGCCGGAGTGATCGCCACCAGACCTGCGACTACACCCGATGCTGCGCCCAGCAGCGACGGCTTCTTGTGGGTGATCTGCTCGATCATCGCCCAGGCCGCACCCGCTGCCGCCGTGGCGACGAAGGTGTTGATGAAGGCCAGCGCAGCAAAGGCGTTGGATTCGAGCGCCGAGCCGGCGTTGAACCCGAACCAGCCGATCCATAGCAAGCTGGCGCCGATCATGGTCATCACCAGATTGTGCGGGGGCATGGGCTCTTTCTTATAGCCGATGCGCGGGCCGATGATGAGGCAGCCGACCAGCCCGGCGATGCCTGCATTTATGTGCACCACGGTTCCGCCAGCAAAGTCGAGTGCGCCCCAGCCCCACAGCAGACCCATGTCGGTCGGCGCAGTGGGCAGGAAGTCCGGGCCAGCCCAGTACCAAACCATGTGCGCGATCGGGAAATAGGCGAGCGTCATCCATGCGACCACAAAGATGATCAGCGAGGTGAACTTCACGCGCTCGGCAAAGGCCCCGACAATCAGCGCCGGCGTGATGCAGGCAAAGGTCATCTGGAACATCACGAAGACCAGCTCGGGCAGGTACACCCCGTTGGAGAAAGTGGCTGCCAGCGAAGTGACGCTGACACCCTTGAGGAACGCCTTGTCGAGCCCGCCGACAATGGCCGGGAACGGCGTGCCAGTGGAAGTGAAGGCCATCGAATAGCCCCACCCGAACCACACCAGCGCGGCGACGCAGACGATGGTAAGCACCTGCATCAGCACGCTCAGCATGTTCTTGGCACGCACCAAGCCGCCGTAGAACAGGGCGAGCGCCGGAACGCTCATCATCAAAACGAGCGCGGTCGACACCATCATCCAGGCGACGTCGCCCTTGTTGACCATGTCGGCGGTTGGCGTGAAGACCGCCGGAGCGGCTGCCGCAACATCTGCGGCGGGAGCGGCGAGCGCTGGTGCGGCCAACACGACCGCCCCCGTGATCAGCGCCGCAGCATTGAGGAAAATACGCTTCATTGCATGGCCCCTTTAAAGCGCGGTTTCGCCGGACTCGCCGGTGCGGATGCGGGTCGCGGACGCAAGATCGAGTACAAAGATCTTGCCGTCGCCGATGGCTCCGGTGTTGGCGGTCTGCTGGATTGTTTCGACGACCTGCGCAGCGATTTCATCGCTGGCGGCAATCTCGAGCTTCACCTTGGGAAGCATGTTGGTGGTGTATTCGGCTCCGCGGTAGATCTCGGTCTGACCCTTTTGCCGACCGAAGCCCTTGACCTCGGTCACGGTCATCCCGGCAATGCCGATGCCGCTCAAGGCTTCACGCACGGTGTCGAGCTTGAACGGTTTGATAATGGCGATGATGAATTTCATCTGTAGCCCCTGTTGCACCGGATTTTTTCCGGCCAACAAACACACAGCAACAAGCGTGCCATAATTGTGTAACAGGGTTGACGCAGCGGAATCCGCCAGTTTCTTCGCACCTGCGGAATAATACGTGCCCAATTATTAATCATGTGATTAACGATTGAGCAAGGTTCCAAAGAGATTGGCGGCCTCTTAGCTGCCGTCCCCGGCGATATAGCGATCCGTCGGACGCGTCGGCAGGCCGTCTATGCTGCGCATGCGTCCGGCTGTCTTGGCCATCCAGGCATCGGGGTCCGACTGGCGATGCGCCTTCTTCAGCGTGTCGCGTTCGCTTTCCAGCGTCATGAACGGTACGCCCCAGCCGCACGAAGTCTGCACGCTCTCCACCGCGATATCGAAGATCTGGCGCGTGCCGGGCATCAGCGCGAAATGCGCCGCCAGCTCCTCCCACGCGGAGTCCTGCGGCAGGACCGCGCGCCCGCGCCCATAGATGCGCAAGATCAGCGCGGGCTGCTGGAAGTTGCAGAACATCAGCGTTATCCGACCAGCGTCCGCCTGTTCGGCTGCGAGATGTGCGTGGGTCTCGTTGCCCGATCCGGCGAGATCAAGATAGGCGACCCGGTCCGGCGACAGCACCCTGAAGGCGTCATAACCCTTGGGGCTAAGGTTGATCCGTCCCTCAGCGGCAGCCGTCGCGACAAAGAACACCGGTTGGGCGGTGATCATGGCGACGTGCTTCTCGTTCAACGCATTAGCAAAGTCGGCCATCGCCCGCTCCAGCTCAGAGGAAATCACGCAAAGTAGCGATGAAACGATCGAACTGGTCGTGGTGGAGCCAGTGGCCGGCCTTTTCGAACTCGATCACCTCGGCCGTCTTGAATTGCACGATCCGCCCGTCTTTCGCTGGGTTCGAGGCCCAGCTGTCCGCCCCGTAGAGCAGTAGCGCCGGGCAGGTGATCGCGCCCCACAGCGCCTCGACGAACTCGTCGCCGATATCCTCGACCGGCCAGACGTTGAGGTGCGGATCGAACTTCCAGCTATAGGTGCCGTCCTCGTTGCGGTTAACGCCGTGGACCGTGAGATGCCTCGCCTGCTCCTCGGTAAGGTAGGCGTTTTCCTCGATCATCCGGGCAAAGGCGGCCTCGATGCTTTCGTATTTACGTGGGGATCGCCCGGCGGCCTTGCGCTTTTTCTCGATGAATTCGGCAAGGCGTTCGGGGTAAGGCACGGTGCGCTGCTTGGCGCGCATTTCAGGCGAGGGACCGAGCCCTTCGATGGCGACAAGCTTGGTGACCATACCGGGGAAGGCGCCCGCGTAGCGCAACGCGACATTGCCGCCCATCGAATGCGCCACCATCCGCACGGGGCCGACGCCGAGCTGATGCACCAGCTGTGCCAGATCATACACCATGTCGGCGGCGGAATAGACCCCGTCCGAGACCCAGTCGGAATCGCCATGCCCGCGGTGGTCCATGGCGATGACGTGGTAATCCGCGCTCAGCGCCTCGGCGGTCCAGTCCCAGCTGCGCGCATGGTCGCGCCCGCCATGCACCAGCACCAGCGGCGGCTTCGAGTCGCGTTCTCTGGGCCCGCCCCATTCGAGGTAATGGAGGCGAAGGCGCTGCGAGATGAAGGTCTGCGAGGTGGGGCCGGTGTCTTGCATGGAGCCAGCCATGCCGCGAAGCCCGTTCCGCCGCAAGACTAGCGTTCCTTGGTGGCCGAGAAGGTCAGCTGCGGGTTCTTCTCGACCTGATAGCTCACGTCCCACGGGCTTTTGGCCATGAACACCATGTCCCCGTCGCGGTCGCGGGCGACGTTGGCGCGGTTGAAACTCGCGAATTCGTCGAGCGTCTTCTCGTCGCCTTTGATCCAGCGCGCCGTCGCGAAGGGCGAAGGCTCAAGCACCGCCTCGACCTTGTACTCCGCCTCCAGCCGCGAAATCAGCACTTCGAGCTGAAGCTGGCCGACCACGCCGACAATATGCGCCGATCCGATCTCGGGATGGAACACCTGGATGACGCCTTCTTCCGAGAGGTCGTCGAGCGCCTTCCTGAGCTGCTTCGTCTTGGTCGGATCGCGCAATTGCACGCGGCGCAGGATTTCCGGCGCAAAATTGGGCAGGCCCGTGAAGCGCACCTGGTTGCGCTCGGACAGCGTGTCGCCCACCCTGAGCGTCCCGTGGTTCGGGATGCCGATGATGTCGCCCGCTTCCGCCGTATCCGCAAGCTCGCGGTCCTGCGCGAAGAACAGGATCGGCGAATGCACCGCGATCGGC
>JANNWO010000038.1:0-42954 GCA_031408395.1 Sphingomonadales bacterium
TGCGGCTCGGGCACGGAGCGTCAGCGCAATCTGCGTCGCCATCCGGTCGGCGACTTCGAGCGCGAGGTTCTCAAGCGCCTTCTGCTCGGCGGCGATGGTGGCGTATTCGCTGGAGACCACGTCGATCCCCGCGTCCGAGCCTGCGGTCGTATCGAGCAGGATCGCGCCGGTGGCGATATCGACGAGCTGGTAGCGCGCGCGCAAAATGCGGCGTTCGCGGCTGATGGTATCGTCGTTGAGGACGCCGAGCGCTTCGAGCGAATCGTCGAGCCGCACGTCGAGGCGGTACTGCGGGACCGCTTGCCCGGCGATCCCGAGCCGCGCGTCGAGCGCGTTCTTGATCAGCCAGCCGCCGCGCCCCGGAATCGCCGGGATCTCGACCGCGGCGAGGCCCTGTGCAACGCCTGCGCTGCTGCCGCCCGCATACATCGGCGTAAGGCCGCAGGCGCTGAGGGCCAGCGAGGCCGCAAGGACCCCAAGCAAGGTGGCGCGAATCCGCATCAGGTGACGATATTCACCAATCGGTCGGGCACGACAATGATCTTGCGGATCGCCGCGCCATCGACCGAGCGCTGGAGGTTGGCCGAAGCCAGCGCCAGCGCCTCCAGCGCGTCCTTCGAGGCACCCTTGGGCGCGGTCACGGTGTCGCGCAGCTTGCCCATGTGCTGGATGGCGATGGTGACCTCGTCATCGACCAGCATGGCCGGATCATGATCGGGCCACAGCTCATCCGCGATCAAATCACCGGTGCCGATTCGCGCATGCGCTTCCTCGGCGATATGCGGCATCATCGGCGCAATCAGGTGCAAGATGGTGCGGATCGCAAAATTGCGGTCGAGGCTCGGCTCGGACTTTTCAGCCGCGGCGGTGAGTTCATAAATACGCGCTACCGCCTTGTTGAAGCCCAGCGCCTCGATATCCTGGGCAACCGCAACGATCGCCTGATGCGCCTTGCGGGCCAAGGGCTTGTCGTATCCGATGGCGGCGGGCTGGATCTGATTGAACAGGCGCCACAGCCGCTGGACGAAGCGCGCACATCCCTCGATCCCCGCATCCGACCACGGCAGGTCGCGCTCGGGCGGCGAGTCCGACAGCATGAACCACCGCACTGCGTCTGCACCGTGGCGGGCGATGATCGCATCGGGGTCGACGACGTTCTTCTTCGACTTCGACATCTTGATGACGCGGCCGACTTCGACGACGCCGTGATCGGCAATCAGGGTCGCGCCGCCCGATGTGCGATCCACCTCCTCGGGGGAGAAGAACACCGGCACGCCGCGCGCTTCGTCGGTGCGGCTATATGTCTCGTGCGTCACCATCCCCTGCGTGAACAGCGCCGCGAACGGCTCCTGCACGGTGATCTTTCCGATGTGGGCGAGCGCCCGCGTCCAGAACCGCGCGTAGAGCAGGTGCAAAATCGCGTGCTCCACCCCGCCGATATAATGCTGCACCGGCAGCCATTTGGCGACCTCTGCGGGATCGAAGGGACGGTCGGCAGGCTGACTGGCGAAGCGCAGGAAATACCACGAGCTGTCCACAAAGGTGTCGAGCGTATCGGTCTCGCGCCGCGCCGCGCTGCCGCACTTGGGGCAATCGACGTGCTTCCAGGTCGGATGGCGCTCAAGCGGGTTGCCGGGGATGTCGAAGGTCACATCTTCGGGCAGCACCACCGGGAGCTGGTCCTTGGGCACCGGCACCACGCCGCAGGTATCGCAGTGAATGAACGGGATCGGCGTGCCCCAGTAGCGCTGGCGCGAAACGCCCCAGTCGCGCAGCCGCCAGACAGTGCGGCCCTCGCCCCAGCCCTCGCTTTCGGCGCGGGTGATGACCGCCTGCTTGGCGTCCTCGACGGTCATGCCATCGAGGAAATCGGAGTTCACGATCACGCCCCCATCACCTTGGGCCCCCGCCTCGGCCTCACCCTTGAAGGGGTCGTCCGCGCGGGCCGGATCTGTCGCGACGACGCGCATGATCGGCAGTTCGTACTTGGTCGCGAATTCGAAGTCGCGCTGGTCATGCCCCGGCACGCCCATCACTGCGCCCGTGCCATATTCCATCAGCACGAAGTTGGCGATGAACAGCGGAAGCGGTTCGCCGGTGAAGGGGTGCTTTGCGGTGATCGCGGTGCGATAGCCCAGCTTCTCCGCCGTCTCGACCTCTGCCGCCTTGGTCCCGCCGCGCTTGCACGCTTCGATGAAGGCCGCGACTTGCGCGTCGCCCGCCAGCCCTTGGGCAATCGGGTGATCGGCGGCGATGGCGCAGAAGCTTGCGCCGAAGATCGTGTCAGGACGGGTGGTGTAGACCGGCAGCTTTCCGCCGTCGGAAAGATCAAAGCTGAACTCCAAGCCCTGCGACTTGCCGATCCAGTTCTCCTGCATCAGGCGAACCTTCTCGGGCCAATCCTCAAGCTTGCCCAGCCCCTCCAGCAGATCATCGGCAAAGTCGGTGATCTTCAGGAACCACTGGTTCAATTTGCGCTTCTCGACCTCCGCGCCGCTCCGCCAGCCTCTGCCGTCGATCACCTGTTCATTGGCGAGAACGGTCATATCGACCGGGTCCCAGTTGACGGTCGATTCCTTGCGGTAGACCAGCCCGGCCTCATACAGGTCGGCGAACAGCGCCTGTTCGTGGCCGTAATATTCGGGGTCGCAGGTGGCGAATTCGCGGGTCCAGTCGAGCGCGAAGCCGATCCGCTGCAACTGCGCCTTCATCTGCGCGATGTTCTGGCGCGTCCAGCCGCCCGGATGCACGCCCTTTTCCATCGCCGCGTTTTCGGCCGGCATCCCGAAGGCGTCCCAGCCCATCGGGTGCAGCACTTCAAACCCGCGCATCTTCTGATAGCGCGCCAGCACATCGCCCATCGTGTAGTTGCGCACGTGGCCGATGTGGATGCGCCCCGAGGGATAGGGGAACATCTCGAGGATATAACTTTTAGGCTTGGGGCTATCCGAGTCCGCCGTGAACGTCCCGGCGTCCGCCCAGGCTCGCTGCCAGCGCAAGTCCGCTTTTTGCGGATCGAAGCGATCCGCGGGGGCGACGGCAGAACCGAAACGCCCTCGTTCGTCTCCGCCGGACGATTCAGAACCGGTTTCAGTCATGGACAGCTTTCAGTGGGAAGCGTGAACTCGGGAAGCGCCTAGGATGCCAGGGGCGTTCAAGAAGCGAGAGCTTGGCGACGAAGGTCGCGGGCCTTGGTGAGGATGATGTCCTCAAGCTTCTGCACGGTTGCGGCCTGCACGGGGGCTTCGACCCAGTTGCCGTTGTCGCTCACCTGACGGCTCGCCGAGACACGCAGCGCATCGGCGCGCAGGTCCTGGTCGAGGATCGTAACGGTCAGCTTGACGCGCTCGGTCGGGTTCGACGGATTGGCGTACCAGTCGGTGACAATCACGCCGCCATTGCTGTCGGCCTGAAGCAGCGGAGCAAAGCTCACCGTGTCGAGCGCGGCGCGCCACAGATAGGCGTTGACGCCGATCGTGTTGATCTGCGCAGCGGCAAGCTCGGTGCGCGGACGGTCATTGCCGCCGCAGGCGCTCAAGGACACTAGCGACGCGCCGAGCAGCGCAAAAGCCATCGTGCGGCGGAATTTGGCGGAATTGGCGCGTGTCACAGCCGGGTCATCCTTATCATCTGTATAGGGCCCGCTCTATAGCTCCAAGGCCCCCTGCGGCAAGCTTCATCCGTGCCCATTGCGCATGGGGGGGCGGTCTGCCGGTGCAACGGCTTGAGCGACTCCGTGCTTTACGCAGCCTGAATTCAAGACTTTCGAAGTGATTCTGTGTGCACAACGCCACAGGTCGGCGGGGAATCCGGTCGGGTGGCGGCAAGGTCATTGCAAGTGCGCAAGGCCTGCCTATTCCTTGGTTGTGGACAAGGCGCCGACTCGGGGGCTGTTAATGTTCACAATGCTTAAACTGGTCGTTTGAGCGACACGCGAAAAGGCAACGGGATCAATATGGCAAGGCGGGCGGAAACAACAGCAAAGGCGCAGCGTCGGCTGCCGCGTTTTGCCGTTGCCGCAATGGCCTTCGGCGCCATAGCGCTTGCCGTGCCGAGCGCGGGTTTGGCGCTGGCTGGACAGGGCGCACCTGCGCGTGCCGCCGCGGCTCTCGACGGCCTGCGTATCGGCATGTTCACCCCGGCCTCGGTCGATCCCGATCTCGCCGCCCGCGTCGTCGGCAAAGCGCGCCTGCGCGGTATCCACTTCACGCCCGCCAGCGCGCCGCCGATCTCCGGCAACCGTACTGTGACCGTGGCGATTCGCGTCGATGACGACACGGCGCGCGCGGTATCGGTGCGCAAGGTGCTGGACACGACGCCGGGCCGCAGCCTTGCCCTTGGCGGCTTGGATGCAGGCAAGTTCCAGCTCGGCTCGGCGCGCGGCTACAAGAGCTTTGCGCGTACGGTCGATCTGTCGGCCAATGTTCGCACCCTCGCGATGCCCGACCTCGCGCAGTTCGAGCCTTCGCGCCCGAAGGCCGCAGACAAGCCCTCGCGCCTCCAGCCCCGTATCGAGTTCGTCGATCGCGAGATTGCGGGCCGTTCGCCCAACACACTCGATTCGACCGCTGCACAAACAGTGGGCGTCGGCGGCAGCTTCCGCCTCTCGCCGACGTTGAACGTCACCGCCGGCGTGCGCTACTCGCAAGAGCGTGAGCGGATCGATCCGGTGACCAACTCGGTGCAGGACAGCCAGGCGGTTTACGTGGGCACTCAGATCAAGTTCTGATCGGGCCTATTGTCCTGTTCTTACAGGGTTTTATCAAAAATGTTGGATGTTTTAGGGGTGGTTTAGCCCCCCTTTAGACGCGTCTTGACCCCCTCTAGACCCCCCCCAGCGCGCTCTAGACCCCCGTTAGACCCCCGCCAGAACCGTGCTCGCGGCGCTCCAACGCCCAGCATTGCTATTCCTCGCTTCCCCTTCCCCAACGGCACCGTTAGGTTGCCCGGAAAACAAGCATCACAAAAAAGGGGAGAATTGCCATGGGCCGGGTAGCCATCGTCACCGGAGGAACGCGCGGAATCGGGCAAGCGATCTGCAAGCGTCTCCAACGCCAGGGCCACACGGTCATCGCCAATTACGCCGGCAATGAGGAAAAGGCCCGGGCCTTCACGGCGGAAACGGGCATCCCTGCCTACCGGTGGGACGTCGGCGACCACGAGGCGGCCCTCGAAGGCTGCGCCCGGGTCGCAGCCGATCACGGCCCGGTCGATATCGTCGTCAACAATGCCGGCATCACCCGCGACGGAACCTTGCACAAGATGAGCTTCGACGACTGGAACGATGTCATGCGCATCAACCTCGGCGGGTGCTTCAACATGGCCAAGGCGACCTTCCCCGGGATGCGCGAAAGGGGCTGGGGGCGGATCGTCAATATCGGCTCGATCAACGGTCAGGCGGGGCAGTACGGGCAGGTCAATTACGCCGCCGCGAAAAGCGGAATTCACGGCTTTACCAAGGCTTTGGCGCAGGAAGGCGCGAAGTCCGGGGTGACGGTGAACGCGATTGCGCCGGGCTATATCGACACCGACATGGTCGCCGCTGTGCCGCCTGCGGTGCTCGAGAAGATCGTTGCCAAGATCCCCGTCGGCCGCCTCGGGATGGCCGAGGAAATCGCCCGCGCGGTGGCCTTTCTCACCGCGGAGAACGGCGGCTTCATGACCGGCTCGACAATGAGCGTGAACGGCGGCCAGCACATGTATTGAGCGGCTGAGAACGAGGACGGCAGGATGGATTTGACCGAAGCGCAGGCGGACCTGCGGCGCGCGCATGTCAATGGCGGTGCAGGGGTGATCGTGTCGGGCCTCGCTTGGTTGGTGAGCGCCCTCTTCTTCCTCGCAGAAGGACCGCGCCCGGCGTTTTTCGCCTTGTTTTTGTGCGGCTTGGCCATCGCCCCAGTGGCGCAGCTGGCGACGAAGTTCGTCTTCAAGGCACGCCCGTCCAGCACCGGAAAACGGCTCGAATTGATCGCCCTTGCGACCGTCCCGGTGCTGCTCGGGGGGTTTTTTGTCGCGTGGCTTAGGCTCGGCGCAGAGCCCTTCGCCGCTATCCCGATCGTCGCGATCGGAGTGGGGCTTCGCTACCTGACCTTCCCCGTGATGTACGGCGGCTACCGCTTCGTCCTGCTCGGCGGAGCCTTCATCGCGGCCGGCGCAGCGGGCTTGGCCGCGCCGGAGCAGGTGGCCCTGCCCGCGACACTCGGCCTCGCCCTCACAGAACTGGCAGTGGGCACGGTCCTGTGGGGCCAGTGGCGCAGAGCCGGTTGAAACCGCTCAACCGATCACGATCCCCACCACCTTCCACGCACCATCCTCCCAGGCGAGCGACAGGCTCTCGACCTGATTGGTCCCGTCAGCATAGCTGCTGGCGAACTTGACCAGCTGATAGCCTTCGGGCGGGGCGGGGACGAATTCGTTGGTGGTCAGATTGCGGGTCAGCAGCTTTCCCAAGGGCGAGCGCACCTTCTCGGACACGTCCGCCCAGCGCTCCAGTGAGTTTCGCTGCCGGAACTGCGCTCCGGTGGCGGCGTAGCTGTCTGCCCAGCGGCTCTCGTCGATCAGCTTGAGGAAATCCTCGGCAGCCCGCGCGGCGCCGGCGGCCTCGCTCTCGGCAGCAGCGGCGGTCATCACCGCAGGAGCAGGGGCGAGCACCGACAAGGGCGAGGCAGGGAGGAGCAAGGCGGCAAGAATCAGCGACATGGCAAGCACTCCGATGGTTGGCAGGGCAAGGCCGGGCCCAAGACCAAACCACGCCCACCGCCGGGCGGCGGATGCCGTCTCCTCTGCCGCTACAGCGGCCGCGGACGCATCCCTCAAAGGTTTGTCCGCATGAATTTGAGGGGGCGTTTCGAGGTTCTCCTCCGCCAGCAGGCGCCGTGCCGCCTCGCGGCTGCTGGTGACGCCGAGCTTACGCCGCGCGTCGCGCAGCCGCTCGTTGACGGTGTGCACCGACAGGGCGAGCTCGCGCGCGGCAGACTTGGCGTCATGCCCGCGCAGGATCAGCCGCAGCGTCTGCTTCTCCTTCTCCGTCAGCGCGTTCAGCCCGGTGGTCATGCGACAGGGTCTAGGGTTCAAGCCCCCAAGCGGCCACCCTGAATTTTTCGTATCGCAGACCAAGCACGGCTCGCCCCAAACCGATAAGCCATCGCGGCGCGCCCGGGCTAGCTTTGCCACAAAGGAGACTTCCGATGTCCGACCGCGTCCTTGTATTCTACGGATCCTATCGCCGCGACCGTCAAGGCATCCGCCTTGCTGATTACTGCGTGCGCCAGCTTGAGGCGCGCGAGCGCGAGGTCGAGCTGATCGACGCCAAGGCGCTCGACCTCCCGATGCTCGACCGGATGTACAAGGAATACCCCAAGGGGGAGGCTCCCGCGGTGCTGGAGACGCTCGCGGGCAAGATCCGCGCCGCCGATGCCTTCCTGTTCGTGACCGGCGAGTACAACTGGAGCGTGCAGCCGGGGCTCAAGAACCTCACCGACCACTTCCTTGAGGAGTGGTTCTGGCGCCCTGCCGCCATCGCCAGCTACTCCGCCGGGCGGTTCGGCGGAGTGCGGGCCGCACTCGCGTGGCGCGATATCCTCGGCGAGATGGGGATGGTGGTGGTCTCGAGCACGATCGCGGTCGGCCCGATCAAGGACGCGCTGGACGAGCAAGGGGAGCCGACAGGAAGCGGCGGAGATGCGCTGGAAAAGCAGTTCCCGCGCTTTGCGGAAGATCTCGCGTGGTGGACCGCAGCGGCCAAGGCGCAGCGGCAGAAGGTGAAGCCGCCCTACTGACGGCGGGAGTGGCCTGCGGTCAGACTGTGGCCGCCATCGCCACCCGGCCCCGCACAGCCCCGCGCAGCACCCAGATCAACCCGGCATTCACCACCATCATCAGTGCGATGCCGAGCAGCCCCGCATCGAAGCTGCCGGTTGCATCGGCCAGCGCGCCCCAGGCAAACGGCGTCAGGAACGCGCCGATCTGCGAGATGGTGTTGATTGCGGCCGCCCCGACCGCCAGCTCGCGGCCCGACAGCGTATCGGCCCAGCCCGAGGACACCAGCATCGCGACCGAGAACGACACGGTCGCAAAGGTTAGGTAAGCAAGGGCGACGATCACCGGCGACGGGGCCAGCAGGATCACCAGCAGCGACCCCGCCATCACCGCAGCGCAGCCGAACGCATAGATCAGGCGATCGCCGCGCCGATCGGCGCGGTTGCCAAGCCACAGCGTCGCTGCCGTACCGATTAGCCCGCCGAAACCGACCAGATAGCCGATGCCGGTGGCATCCAGCCCGGTTGCCGCCTTCAGGATCATCGGGGCCGAAAGCGTGAAGGTGATGAACGCGCCGATGCAGGTAAACCCGATCGCGCCGTTGAGCAGCACCTTGGGGTTGCGGAAAATGGCGAGGACATTGTGGCTTGCCGGCCCGCCGATCAGGCGTTGCTCGCGCGCCAGCTCTTCGGCGATCCACGCTTTTTCGGCCGGATTGAGCCAAGCCACCCTATCCGGACTGTCCGGCAGGGAGCGAAGAACCAGCAACCCTACCAGCACCGTCGGCAGCCCCTGCACCAGAAACAGCCATTGCCAGCCATGCATCCCGGAAGTGCCATCCAGCCCCAACAGCCAGCCCGACATCGCCCCCATCACCATCGAGGCGAGAGGCCCGGCGATGTAGAACCGGCTGACCGCGCGGCTGCGGTGGCACGGCGGAAACCAGCCCGAGAAGTAATAGATCACACCGGGATAGAACCCCGCCTCGGCCACTCCGAGCAGGAAGCGCAGGACGTAGAACTGCTCGGCCGTGGTCACGAACATCATGCCGGCCGACAACAGCCCCCAAGTGACCATGATCCGCGCGATCCACTGGCGCGCGCCGAACCGCACGAGCATCAGGTTGGAGGGGATTTCGAACAGGGCATAGCCGAGGAAAAATAACCCGCCGCCCAGCCCATAGACCGTCGCGCTGAACCCGAGGTCGGCGTTCATGTCGGCCGCCGCAAAGCTGACGTTTACCCGGTCCATATAGGCGAACAGGTAAGCAAGGAGGATCAGCGGAATGATCCGCCAGAACGCCTTGCGCATCGCCGACGCGCCGATAGCCGCGCGCTCGTCATCCCCTGTCGCCACCACTATCCCCCCGGCGAGGGCGGCCCGCCGTGCAAAGGTCTAACCCGCGGCGCTGTCGTGCGTCAATCGGCGCGTCTAGCAACGACTAACAGAGAGGCATCTCCTACCCCCTGTAAAGGCCATCAACCCGCGCCTGATACCGCTCTCGTATCTTGTGGCGGCGGATCTTCATGCTGGGCGTCATTTCCTCGTTCTCGATCGAGAACGCCTCATCCGCGAAGGTGAACTGGCGGACCTTCTCGATCACCGAGAGATCGGCGTTGGTCCGGTCGACCGCCGCGCGCACCGCGTTCTTGAAGGCAGGCAGCTCCTGCAACGCCTTCAGGTCAAACTTCTCGCCGTTCGCCCGCGCCCATTCCAGCGCCCATTCGGCATCGGGGACGATCAGGCCGACCACATAGGGCCGCTTGTCGCCGCTCACCATCGCCTGCGCGATTTCGGGCTGGAGCGTCAGCATCCCTTCGACCTTCTGAGGGGCGATGTTGTCGCCCTTGTCGTTGACGATCATGTCCTTCTTGCGGTCGGTGATCTTGATCCGGCCCTTGTTGTCGAAGTGCCCGATATCGCCCGTGTGCAGCCAGCCGTCCTTGAGCGTCCGCGCGGTCTCGGCGTCGTTGCGCCAGTAGCCGTGCATTATCAGTTCGCCGCGAACCAGAAGCTCGCCATCCTCGGCGATGCGCACCTCGACACCACGCAGCGGCGGGCCAACGGTATCCATCTTGAGGCCAACCTTGGGCCGGTTGCAGCTGATCACCGGGCCGGCTTCGGTCTGGCCATAGCCTTGCAGCATGGTGAGGCCCATCGCGTCGAAGAAATTGCCGACTTCGGGGTTAAGCGGCGCGCCGCCCGAGACCATCGCCTTGATCCGGCCACCGAACTTCTGGCGAATCTTGGGCCGCAGGGTTTTCTCGACGAGAAAATCGAGCGGCTTGTCGCGCAGGCGCTTCTTGCCCTCCTTTGAATTCCCGGCGATCTTGAGGGCGCTATCCATCATGAAGTTCGCGACTTTGCCCTGCTTTTCGACCTGCTTCATGATCCGGGTGCGCAGCACCTCGAACAGGCGCGGGACGACGACCATGAGGGTGGGGCGCGTCTCCTCGATATTGCTCGCGAGCTTTTCGAGTCCCTCGGAATAGAAGATTTCCGCGCCCACGCCGATCGGCAGATACTGCCCGCCCGAATGCTCATAGGCGTGAGAGAGCGGCAGGAAGGACAGGAAACGTTCGTCCTTGATGCCGAAATCCTCGATCAGTACTTCGGCCGCGCCCGCGACGTTGCACAAGATCGCGCCGTGGTGCTGCATCACGCCGCGCGGCGCGCCGCCGGTGCCGCTGGTGTAGATGAGGCAGGCAGTCTCCGACCGTTCGATGCGGCCGATGCGCTCGTCCACCGCTGCGCGTGCTGCTGCCGCGTCGCCGGTGATGACATTCTCCCAGCCATGATACTGGAAGCTCCCTGTCTGGCGGGGCTTCAGCGCGTCGATGCCGATGACATGCTCGACGAGGCCGGTCTGTGCGATCGCGCCGACCAGAGGCGCGAGCAGCTTCTCGTTCGACACGAACACCGCGCGCGCACCCGAATTGTCGAGGATGTGCGCGTGATCGCGGAGGGTGTTGGTGGTGTAGGTGGGCACGGTGATGCACCCCGCGGCCATGATCGCGAGGTCGGCGATGCACCATTCTGGCCGGTTTTCGGAGACAAGCGCGACGCGGTCGCCATCCTCTAGGCCCAACTTGCGCAGGCTCTCCGCCAGCAGGCACACGTGTTCTGCCGCCGAGCGCCAGCTCTGCGTCACCCATTGCCCGCCGGTTTTGTGACCGAGGAACGGCGCATCGCCCTTCTCGTCCGCGCGCTTGAGGAACAGCGTGACGAGGTTCTGCGCGTTATCGATGTCCTGCAAGACCTGATCGTCGGCAGGATTGGCGCTCCTGCGGGCGGCCCTCCCTGCTTCTTTGGGCGGCAGCGTGGGGGAATGCACTGGCAAAGGCTCCTGATCCCTTCGGATTGTATTTCGGGGCTCAAATGCGGCCCCGTTGAAGGTGGCAGATTAGAAGGTGAAATCCGTAGCGGCAAGCATCGCAATGCGCGCGCTTGCAGAGCCGTAGCTTACGGCGTGACGACGCTCACGAGGCGCGGCTCGGTCGCGACCTCCCAGCTGCCATCGGCCCGCCGTCCCAGAGCGTTGGCCTTGATCGGCGCGGGGGCAATGCGGACCGCAGCGTGACCGCGCGCGGCAAGTTCGCCCTGCATCGCCACCAGCGCGCTGCCCTCCTCAATCAGCACCGCCTCCCCGAAAGACATCGCGAAGGGCAGGGCCAAGGCATCCTGAGCGCCAAGCCGGAAATCGAGCACGCCGATGATCGCGCGGGCCACAGTCACCGGGATGGTCGGGCCTCCGGCAGCGCCGATCACCAGCACCACCTTGCCTTGAGCGTCAAATACGATGGTTGGCGCCATCGAGGAGCGCGGACGCTTGCCCCCCTCGACCCGATTGGCGACCGGCTTGCCATCCTCCTCCGGGGTCAGGGTGAAATCGGTGAGTTCGTTGTTGAGGTAGAACCCACCCCAGTGCAGCCCCGATCCGAAGGCGCCCTCGATAGTCGAGGTGTAGCTGACGGCATTGCCCTTGGCGTCCACGACCGAGAAATGCGAAGTGCCGTTCTCCGGCTCCTCCGGCCCATCGCCGCGCGCCAGCGGCGCGCCGGGGGGCACGCCAGCCTCAACCTTGGCGAGGGTCGTGTCGGCGGAAATCAGCGCCGAACGGCTTGCGATGTAGGCGGGATCCACAAGCCCGGCGACCGGCACCGCAACGAAATCAGCGTCCCCCGCATAGAGTTCGCGGTCGGCATAGGCGAGGCGCTGGCTCTCGATGAACAGGTGCCAGAATTCCGGGCTGTCCGGGCCCATCGCGGCAAGGTCGAAGCGTTCAAGCTGGCCGAGCATCTGCACGACCGCGATCCCGCCCGAGGACGGCGGACCCATGCCGCAGACACGGTAGATGCGGTAACGCGCGCAGACGGGCGCGCGCTCCTTGGCGGTGTAGGCGGTGACGTCGGTCGCGGTCATCTGCCCGTCTTGCGGGGTTGCTCCCGCAACATAGGCAGCAAGGTCGCCGGCAGGCTTGCTGCCATACATCGCATCGGGCCCTTGCGCAGCGAGCGCGCGGAAGGTGGCTGCAAGCTCCGGCACCTTCACAGCCGCGCCGACCGGCAGGGGCTCACCATCAGCGCCGAAGAACACGGCCCTGGCCGAAGCGGATTTTTCCGCCCGGCCCTTGTTGCCCTTGAGCGATTCGTAAAGCCGCCGGTTCATCACGAAGCCGTCTTCGGCGAGCGCAATGGCAGGCTGGAACAGCTTTGCCCAAGCCAGCGAGCCGTGTTCGGCATGCGCCTTGGCGGCCAGCGCGAGATTGCCGGGCACGCCGACGCTGAGGCCGGAGAACACGCGCTGGTCGCGGCCGAGCAGCTTGCCTTGTCCATCAAAAAAGCGGGTCGGCGTCGCGGAAGCCGGGGCAGTCTCACGCCCGTCATAGGTCACCAGGCCGCCGTCCGCACCATCTGCGCGAACCATGAAACCGCCGCCGCCAATGCCGGAGCTTTGCGGTTCAACCACGGTCAGCGCCAGCATCACTGCAATCGCGGCATCGACCGAAGAGCCGCCTTGCGCAAGGATTGTCTCGCCCGCCGCTGTCGCGCGCGGATCGGCGCTGCTGACAGCGCCACCTCCGAGAAATTGGATATCCTCAACGGTCTCGAGCGGGATGGCTTGGGTCGTGGCACAACCCGAAAGGGCGAGGGCCAGCGAAGCGATCAGGGCAGGAAAGGGGCGCATCGCGCGGTGCTATTCGCTTCCCACCGCTTCGGCAATGCTCGCAAAGCCGTTGCGCTTCATCAGCGTCTCAAGCCCGCGCAGGATGCGCGCGCCGAGGCCGGGGCCCTCGTAGACCATCGCCGAATAGAGTTGCACGAGGCTGGCGCCCGCACGGATGCGCTCCCAGGCGTGCTCGGCCGTGGCGATGCCGCCGACGCCAACCAACGGGACAGCGCCGCCCGTCGCCTGGCGGAAATCGCGCAGGCGCTGGGTGGCGAGCGCCCGCAGCGGCGCGCCCGAAAGGCCGCCGGTCTCGCCCGCATGATGCGATCGCAAGGCAGGACGCGAAATGGTGGTGTTCGAGACCACCAGCGCGCCCAGGTTATTGTCGATCGCAATACGGGCAATCGCGTCGATGTCCGCAGGCTCCAGATCGGGGGCGACTTTCAGGAAGATCGGCGGCGGAGCGGTCAGCGCTGCTTCATCGCGCGCAGCGATAACCGCTTCGATCAGCGCGGTCAGCGCACCCTCGTCCTGCAACGCACGCAGGCCTGCCGTGTTGGGCGAGGAGACATTGACGCACAGGTAGCTGGCGACCGGCGCCATTACCCGGACCATCACCGCATAGTCTGCGATCCGGTCAGCGGAGTCCTTGTTCGCGCCGACGTTCACCCCGACGATTCCGGGGCGGCTGGCACGCGCCTCGAGCCGCATCAGCGCCGCTTTGGCCCCGCCGTTGTTGAAACCCATGCGGTTGATGACCGCGGCGTCCTCGACCAGCCGGAACAGGCGCGGCTTTGGGTTGCCCGCCTGCGGCAGGGGGGTGATCGAGCCCACCTCCGTGAAACCGAAGCCGAGCCCGAGCAGTGCGTCGGGCACTTCGGCATCCTTGTCGAACCCTGCCGCCACACCGACCGGATTGGGAAAGGCGAGCCCCGCCACTTCGATAGCCAGCGGCCCGGCGGGCGCAGGCGCGCGCCGCGGCAGCGCTGCGAGCGAGCGGATCGCGAGGCGGTGGCCGGTCTCGGAATCGAGGGCGAAGAGTGCGGGCTTGAGCAGGCTGAACAGCATAAGTCATGCGCCTATGTCAGCCCGCCGCCCGTGTCGAGCCGTCTCGCCGACAGAGAGGCTTGTCGCTTGCATACAATCCCCGTTACGAATCACGAGGTAACAATGAAAACGCGACCCGAAGAGCTCGGAGCAGAAATGCAAAGAGTTCATCAACTTGCCAAGGCGGCGCTCCCTCGGGATGCGTCGCCTTTTTTTGCGCCCAGACCCCCGCGCGCGCTCACCTCTCGACAAGCAGCAACTGCTTGCGCAAAATGGCGCGGGCGGGCGCTACTGCGTCCACGGGTCGCGCGAGAAAAAACGGGGAGCCCCTCGGTGGGGAATGCGGGGTTGCAGTTCCGGTATCAATTGGTCGCGCCGCCACCAGCGCTCGCGGCGGCGGTCAACACATTCTACGTGATCGAAACTGACGCCGAGCGGGTCGACGAGATGCTTCCGGCCTACTCGGCGCAGCTGGCGCTGGTGGTGCGGGGGCAGGTCCTGCTCACCTATGCCGGGGGCAGCACGGCATCTCTTGCGCGAGTCGCGCTCAATGCGCCGCAATTGCGCAGCGCCGCTTGCGCGCTCGACGGGCCGGTAACGCTGGTGGGCGCCTCCTTGACGCCGGTGGGCTGGCAGTCGCTTACCAATCTCCCCGCCGACGAAGTGCATGACCGCCCGATCCCCGCCGCTGCAGTGCTCACCGGCGAGCAGATCGCCGCGCTCGAGGCGGAGATGGCGGCGCCCGCCGCTGGCAGCACGGCGCCCGAAGACCTGTGCGCCGCCCTCGGCGCGGTCATCGCCGAGGCCCCCTTTGTCCCGCGCGCAGACCATGTGGAGGTGGTCGAGGCCATCACGCGGTGGCTCGGGAGCGGTTTCGACCCGCCACTTGCCGACCTGCATGACGCCGTCGGGGTCTCGCCGCGCCAGTTGCAACGGATTGCGCGCCGCTTCTTCGGGGTCCCGCCAGCGCAGGCGCTCAAGCGGCACCGCGCAATCCGCGCCGCGATGCTGCTAGCCCACCCTGCGCTATCGGAGACGCTGCGGCTCGAAATGATGGGTAGCTATTTCGACCAGGCACACCTGATCCGTGACATCCGCCGTTACACCGGGCGCACTCCGCGGCAATTGCAGGTTCCCACCCTCGCGCGCGGCCTGTTCGACCCGCACGCCCACGGTGACAGCGCCGCCTTTCTGCGCGAGCCTGCGGCCTGATTACGCCAGGCCCGCTTTCATGGTTGTAATGCGAGCGCATTAGTCCTAATTCCAATTCAGACCAAATTCGTCCGAATTGAGAACCGCTCGCAATGCGCCTTTCAAACCTTGCCGATTATGCCGTCGTCACGATGTGCCAGGCTGCTGTTCACTGCGGCGATGGCCGGGTGAGCGCGGCGGAGCTGGCGGCGGAAACCGGTTTGCCGGTGCCGACCGTGCAGAAGCTGGTGTCCAAGCTGACCGGGGCGGGCCTGCTTCGCTCGGTGCGCGGCGCGCATGGGGGGTTGCAGCTGGGCCGACCGGCGGCGGCGATCACGGTGGCAGACATCGTCGAGGCGATCGAGGGGCGCATCGTGCTCACGGCCTGCATCGACCACTCCCCATGCGATTTCGAGAGTGGATGCAACATGAAACCGCATTGGCCGATCATTAACGACGCGCTGCGCGGCGCGCTGGCGGGCATCACCCTTGCCCAGCTGCGCGGGCCATTGGCGGCACGTCCGATCCCCCTTATCGAGGAAACCCTGGCATGAGCGACCATATCGACCTTCAGGAGAAGCCTGAAACCGACGTTGAGGCTCGCGAGGCCGCTGCCAAGGCTGCCGATTACGAGCATGGCTGGTCATCGGACATCGAAACCGAATTTGCCGAAAAGGGCCTCACCGAAGATACGGTACGGTTCATCTCGGGTAAGAAGAACGAGCCTGAATGGATGCTCGACTGGCGGCTGAAGGCGTTTCGCCTGTGGCAGACCATGGAGGAGCCCGATTGGGCCAAGGTCGGCTATCCCAAGATCGACTATCAGGACGCGTATTACTACGCCGCGCCCAAGAAGAAGATCGAGCTGGGCTCGCTCGATGAGCTCGATCCCGAGATCAAGCGGATCTACGACAAGCTCGGCATTCCCCTGGGCGAGCAGGAAGTGCTCGCTGGGGTGAAGGGCGCGAAGAAAGTCGCGGTGGATGCGGTTTTCGATAGCGTCAGCGTCGCCACCAGCTTCCGCGCCGAACTGCTGCGCGCAGGCGTGATCTTCCTCTCCATCTCCGAGGCGATCCGCGAATATCCGGAACTGGTGCAGAAGTGGCTCGGTCGGATCGTGCCGGTGCGCGACAACTACTTCGCGGCGCTCAACTGCGCAGTCTTCTCCGACGGGACCTTCGTCTATGTGCCCGAAGGCGTGCGCTGCCCGATGGAGCTCAGCACCTATTTCCGTATCAACGCCGAAAACACCGGGCAGTTCGAACGCACCCTGATCATTGCCGAAAAGGGGAGCTACGTCAGCTACCTCGAAGGCTGCACCGCGCCAATGCGCGACGAAAACCAGCTCCACGCCGCCGTGGTCGAACTGGTCGCGATGGACGATGCCGAGATCAAGTATTCGACCGTGCAGAACTGGTATCCAGGCAATGCCGACGGCGTGGGCGGGATCTACAACTTCGTCACCAAGCGCGCTCTGTGCCAGGGGGACCGTTCGAAGGTCTCGTGGACGCAGGTTGAGACCGGCTCCGCGGTGACGTGGAAATACCCCTCCTGCGTGCTCAACGGCGAGGATAGCGTGGGCGAGTTCTACTCGGTCGCGGTCACCAATAATCACCAGCAAGCCGACACCGGCACCAAGATGATCCACAACGGCAAGAACAGCCGCTCGACGATCATTTCCAAGGGGATATCGGCGGGCAAATCGTCGAACACCTATCGCGGCCTCGTCCGCGTCGGGGCGTCCGCTAGCGGCGTGCGAAACTTCACGCAGTGCGACAGCCTGCTGCTCGGCGATCAGTGCGGCGCACACACCGTGCCCTATATCGAGGTGAAGAACCCCAGCGCGCAAATCGAGCACGAGGCGACCACCTCGAAGATCAGCGACGAACAACTGTTCTACGCGATGCAGCGCGGGCTGGGCGAAGAGGAAGCGGTGGCGCTGATCGTCAACGGCTTTGCCAAGGATGTGCTGAAAGAGCTGCCGATGGAGTTTGCCGTTGAGGCACAAAAGCTGCTGGCGATTTCGCTTGAGGGGAGCGTGGGGTAATGCACCGCGAAGCGATCAAGAAAATTTCGTCGGATGTTGGCGAGCTTTCGGATTTGCGCCTCGATGCGTCGATGGCGCACCGCCTCGCCTCCCACCCTACCCTCCGACCGTGGAGCTTCTCTTGAGTGAGCCGCAATTTCAAGTCGGCGATGTCGTGCGCCTCAAGTCGGGCGGTCCGTTGATGACCGTCCAACAGGCGACCTATGCCGACAACATCGTGTGCACATGGTTCGGCGAAAGCAACAAGCGGATGGCGGAAGGCTTCCACCCGCGCACGCTCCAGAAGATCGGTCCGGAGGGTGCCAATGACTGAGCGCAAAACCCTCGCCCTCAACCCCGGGACCACCTCCGCCGAAGCCCCCGCGCTCAAGAAGAAGGGCCGCGGGTGGGAGATTTCGGATTCGCGGCTCGATGCGCTGCACGAACAGGCACGCGAGATGCGTCGCCATTCGTCCGATGCGCACAAGGCGCTGGCCGAGAAGTTCGCCCATGCCGATCTGGGCCGCTACACCTTCAAGCGGTTCGCCGTCGTCGGCTCCGCGATCGTCGATTTCAACTGCCACAACCTCGGCCTCGCCTTGGCGATCGACGAGGAGGGGCAGAACGATGCCTTGGTCAAACGCCGCGACAAGAGCCTCGAAAGCGTCGGCATCAAGGTAATGCGGATCGCAGCCAGCGATATCCTCGCCGATATCGACGCGGTGCTCCAGCGTCTCACCACCGTAATGCGTGACCGCATCACCGAGCGCAAATCCGCCGCCCGCGCACACAAGACGGCAAACCCCAAGCAGACCTATTCACGCCCCGAGACCGGCGACAAGCCGCGCGCCGACACGAAGCGCCCCCCGAGGAAATACTAATGCTCGAAATCACCGATCTCCACGCCTCCGTCGCCGACAAGCCGATCCTCAAGGGCCTGACCCTCTCAGTCCTGGCGGGCGAGATCCACGCGATCATGGGGCCCAATGGCGCGGGCAAGTCGACGCTCGCCAATGTGCTGGGCGGCAAGCCCGGCTACGAGGTGACCGGCGGCAGCGTGACCTTCCGGGGTGAAGACCTGCTAGCGCTAGACCCGCATGAGCGCGCGGCCAAAGGCCTGTTCCTCGGCTTCCAGTATCCGGTCGAGATCCCGGGCGTGTCCAACGTCCAGTTCCTGCGCGAGGCGCTCAATTCCCAGCGCAAAAGCCGAGGCCAAGAACCTCTGTCGGGCGGCGACTTCCTCAAGCTCGCCAGGGACAGAGCGGCGCTGCTCAAGATGGACATGGAGATGCTCAAGCGGCAGGTGAATGTCGGCTTCTCGGGCGGCGAGAAGAAGCGCGCCGAGATGGTGCAGATGGGCATTCTCGACCCCGGCTTCGCGGTGCTCGACGAGACCGATAGCGGCCTCGACATCGATGCGCTGCGGATCGTCGGCGCAGGCATCAACTCGATCATGCGTTCTCCCGACAAGGCCGTGCTCCTCATCACCCACTACCAGCGCCTGCTCGACGTTGTGGCGCCCGACAAGGTGAGCATCCTCGCCGGCGGCCGCATCGTCGAGACCGGCGGGCCGGAACTTGCGCTCAGGCTCGAGGCCGAAGGTTATGATTCGGTGATGGCGTGATTGCGATGGTGCTCACTGCCCTGGCTTTGACGCAGGCCGAAGCGGCAACGGTCGAACCGCCTGTCGACAACGAGATCGTGGTGCTTGGCAACAAGCTGCGCGACTGGCGCGGCTCGTGGCGGGTGCGCGATGGTGTGGTGAAGTGCAAGACCAAGCGCTCGACCGGTGACCGCGAGATCGATGCCATCGGCTGCGGTGCCATGGTCACCTGCATGACGCCGCTCGTCCCGCAATGGCAGGCAATCGAAGACGCAGATCTCCCCAAGGACGAGCTCGAAGGTCGACTGAATGGCCTGCTGCAATCAGCAAACGTGGGGGATTGCTTCGCCATGGTTCGAGAGCAAAGCATTGCTGCTCTGGCCGCCGCACGCAGGAGCAAGCGGACATGACAACCGCCACGCTCCCTACTCGCCGCGACGAGGCGTGGCGCTATGCCGATATGGACGCGGTCGCGCGGCTCGGCGTCGAGGCGCTCGACCAGTGGAAGGCGATTACCCTCGCCCCCGGCGAAATACGACGCCACGCGATGGCGGTCGGCTCGGCCGCGCCCGAGCTGCACCGCATCCGGCTCGATATCGGCGAAGGCGCGCGGGCCGAGTTGTTCGTCACCAATGCGGGCGCTGATTACACACGGGTCGAGGTCGAAGTACGGCTCGCGAAGGGTGCGCATTTCGAGTTCGGCGGTGTGACCATTGGCGGAGCGGGCGTGACCCGCGAATTCGTGACGCAGGTCGTCCATGCCGAGCCCGAGGCGACCAGCAACCAGACCATCCGCGCGGTCCACTGGGCAGGCGCGACGGGCAATTTCCTCGGCGAGATCAAGGTCGCTCGCCACGCGCAGAAGACCGACGCGGCGCAGGACTTCAAGGGCCTGCTGCTCGAAGCCGGGGCGAGCGCCAATGCCGTCCCGCAGCTCGAAATCTTCGCCGATGACGTCAAATGCGCCCACGGCGCGACGGTCGGCGCGCTGGATGAAGCCGCGCGTTTTTATATGATGGCGCGCGGGGTCGATCCGGCGACGGCGCAGCGCCTGCTTGTGCAGGCTTTCATCGGCGACGCCTTCGTGACGCTGAACGACGATGCCGAGCGCGAAACGCTGCTCGATGCCGCGCTCGCCGCGCTGGAAGGAGCAAAGCTGTGAACGCCCCCGCGACTTTCGCGATACTCTCCGACCTGCGCGCCGATTTTCCCGGCATGGTTACGCATGACGGCACGCCGTGGCACTACCTCGACACCGCTGCGACCGCGCAAAAGCCGCGCGCGGTGATCGAAGCCATGGCGCGCGCGATGGGCGAGGATTACGCCACTGTCCACCGCGGGGTCTATGCCCGCTCCGCCGAAATGACGCTTGCCTACGAGGCCGCGCGGCGCACCGTCGCGCATTTCATCGGTGGGCACGAGGACGAGCTGGTCTTCACCCGCGGCGCGACCGAGGCGATCAACCTTGTCGCACAGACCTGGGGCCGGGCGAACCTCAAGCCGGGTGACCGCATCCTGCTCTCGCAGCTTGAGCACCACTCCAACATCGTGCCGTGGCAGATGGTCGCGGAGGAGGTCGGCGCGGTGATCGACGTCTGCCCGCTGACGTCAGACCACCAGATCGACTTGGACGCCGCCGAGGCGATGTTGACCGAGCTCCACAAGCTGGTCGCTTTGGGCCATGTCTCGAACGTGGTCGGCAGCCTGCTCGACGCTCAGCGCGCCGCTGCGATGGCGCACAAGGTCGGCGCGAAGCTGCTGCTCGACGGGTGCCAGAGCGCTCCGCACATGAGCGTCGATGTCGCGGCTCTGGAATGCGACTTCTTCGTCTTTTCAGCGCACAAGCTTTACGGCCCGACCGGGATCGGCGCGTTGTGGGCCCGCAAGGAGATCCTCGCCGCCATGCCCCCGTACCAGGGCGGCGGAGCGATGATCGACCGCGTGACCTTTGCGCGCACCACCTACGCGACTGGCGCGCAGCGGTTCGAGGCCGGCACGCCGGCAATCACCGAGGCCATCGCCTTTGCCGCAGCTGCGGATTACGTCAGCGCCATCGGCCCGGGGCGCATCCACGCCCACGAGCAAGCGCTTGTGGCCCGCCTGCGCCGCGAGCTCGGGGCGATGAACGACGTGACGTTGTTTGGCCCCGCCGACAGCGCTGGGATCGTCAGCTTTGCGGTGGGCGACATTCATCCCCACGATCTCGGCACAATCCTCGACGAGGCAAATGTTGCGATCCGCGCCGGGCACCACTGCGCCCAGCCGCTGATGGACTACCTCGGCGTTCCCGCCACTGCGCGCGCCAGCTTCGGGCTTTATTCGACCGAGGCAGATGTCGACGCGCTGCTCGCCGGGATAGCCCGCACCCGCCGCATTTTTGGAAGAGGATGAGAGCGATGGACAGCTCAACCGACTATTCGGACATGACCGCCAGCAAACCGCCGCGCGCCCGTGTCGAGGATGCCGTGGACAATGATACGCCGCGCACCCGCGACTATCTCGACGGCTTTCTCGCCGCTAAGCCTGCCTCCGATAGCGTGGGCGGAGAGGGCAGCGACTTGCAGGCCGACGTGATCGCCGCGCTGCGCGAGATCTTCGACCCGGAGATTCCGGTCAACATCTACGATCTCGGACTGATCTACGGGGTCGAAGTGGATGACAACCGCGATGCGACCGTCACCATGACGCTCACCACCCCCCACTGCCCGGTGGCCGAGACCATGCCGGGCGAGGTCGAGCTGCGCGTCATGTCGGTGCCGGGGGTCCGCGATGCCGAGGTGGTGCTGGTGTGGGAACCCGCCTGGGGCCCGCACAAGATGAGCGACGAGGCACGGCTCGAGCTGGGGATGCTGTGAGCGACACTGTCGCCCTTTCCATCGGCCTTGCCGACTACAACGAACCGCGCGATGCGGCGGATGTCGTGGAGCTGCTCGATGGCTATGCCCGCGACCCGATGGGCGGGGGGGCCGTGCTCGCAGAAGACGTGAAGGCGCGGCTTGTGCGCGACTTAGAGGCCAACCCGCACGCCTTCTCCATGCTGGCGCGGATCGATGATCAGGCTGTCGGCCTTGCCAATTGTTTCATGGGCTATTCGACCTTCGCCGCCGCGCCGCTCGTAAACATTCACGATCTGGCCGTGATCCCCGGCCAACGCGGGAAGGGCATCGGCCGAGAGCTGCTGGCCGCGATAGAGGCCGAGGCCTTGAAGCGTGGGGCCTGCAAGGTCACATTGGAGGTGCTGAGCGGCAACCCGGCGCGGCATCTCTACGCCGCCTGCGGCTTTGGCGACTACCAGCTCGATCCCGCCACCGGGCACGCGCTGTTCTGGCAGAAGAGGCTGACATGACCGAGACCACCACCACCGCTCGCCCCGCCCCCAAGGCCGCCGTTATCCTGACGGCCGGCGCAGAGGCGCGCATTGCCGAGCTGATGAGCAAGGCCCCGCAAGACGCGATCGGCGTCAAGCTCTCGACCCCGCGTCGCGGCTGCTCGGGCCTTGCCTATTCGGTCGACTACGTCACCACCGAGGCGAAGTTCGACGAAAAGATCCCGACCCCGGGCGGCGTGTTTTATATCGACGGGGCGAGCGTGCTCTACCTCATCGGCAGCGTCATGGACTGGCGCGAGGACGACTTCACTGCCGGCTTCGTGTTCGAGAACCCGAACGCCAAGGGCGCCTGTGGCTGCGGCGAAAGCTTCATGGTATAATCTAGATTATGACGCAGAGAGGCTCAATGAACCGCGATATTCTTGGCGACCTCGGACGCATCATCGCCGGTGTCGGAATACTCGCCTTTGCCGCGGCGAATGTCATTGCTGCCAGCAAGCGCGGCCCCACGGCCGACCAGCGATCTGGCACCCAGTCATTTGACGCATTCATGCGCAAACATGGGCGGAACCGCCGAAAGCCCCCTGAAGCTGGTGTCGCCGCCCCCGCCGTGCCCCCGCGCGGACCGATGCCGAAGCAAGGCGGCGCGGCGGCAATGCTCGACTTCGAGGCCTAAGCCTTACGCCTCTTCGGCGAGGCGCGCGATCAGGCGGCCTTCGAGCTCGTCGACTTCGCCGTCTCCGTTCACCATCCGGTCGAGCCATTCGCTCTCGGATGTGGTGATTTCCTCGCCCGCCACAGCCAGTGCAGTAAAGTCCGTTCCCTCAGGGAGCTTCTTGCCGAACACCTTGCCGAAGTGGTTCATCACATGCGGCGCTTCGCGCGCGACGCGGCCCATGAAGCGGCCGACACTGGCGCGATTTTCGGCGACGAAGGCCTCGAGCTCGAGCTTGCGCTCGTGGCTGACCTGCGCGTTGGGCAGAACGAAGCCCTTAAGGAAATTCGCCACGCCGTCGACAAACAGATCGTCCCAGTCGTTGGCATTCTCCTCGGCGAGGGTCGCGTCCTTGAGGCGGAACAGCATCTCTGCATCGTAGCGGGTCACGGCCGCGGGGCCGTGACCGCCGGCGGCGAATATCACGCGGCGGACGATCCGGCATTCGGCGGCGCTGATGTGGGTGGCGGAAAGGTCACCGCCGCAGCGGGTCGGGCCGGTGCCGGTCAGCACCGCGCGCTCGACCTGTTCAAGGACATAGTTCTTGAGCCGGTCAGGGGTGTTCTCTGCCCGCTCGAGGATCCGCACCAGCGCCTCCAGTTCGGCCATGCTATCGACCTTGCCGTCGCGGTCGATCTGGCCGATCAGCCACTCGGCCTCCTCAAGGGCGCATTGCAGGCGCGGTTCGGTGCCGTTGAGCACGAATTCGCCGATCGCCTCGACGAAGAAGTCGACCCACTCGTTGCTGCGGTCCGCAAGGGCGCTGTTAAGCGCGAACAGCGCCTCGGCTTCGGCGCGGGTGATGATGCCGTCGCCCCAGCCTTCGCGGCGCAGCGACAGCAGGCCGTCGGCGGTGATCTGGCCGTCCGCGGCGGCGGACTCGGCGATTGTGATGAATTGTGTGGTCATACGGCGTCTGGTCCCGTGAACATATCTCGCAGAGGTATATCGCACGGACAGGCTTAAAGGCGCGTTACCGCCGTTCGACCTCTTGAATGCAGGCGCCAGGGTCGGCCGTGGCACCCCCCTGCCGCAACCGCGCCTCGACATGGGTGGCGGTCGGCTGTCCCCCGGCGCTGAGCGGATAGAGATAGATGTCGAGTACGCAAGCGGGGCCCGCGAACTGCAGCTTGTGCGCGTCGCCCTCGGCAAGGTCGATGCGCGGCGCGCCGAAGCGGCGAGTGAGCGCGGCGGCGGGCGAGCCGATCACCCCGCCGAGGCCTCGGGACGACATCACCTCGGGCACGACAACGATCGTGCTGCGCGAGGCCGGCGGAGCAGCAATCTGGCCCCGCGCAGGGGAAGGCCGAGCAGGCGCAGTGTTGCTCCCGCCCGCACAGCCGGCGAGCGCCGCAGCAAGCAGCACCAGCATTACAATCCGCCTCACCCGCATGGTCTTTTAACGCTCCTCCAGCCGCCGCAGCACAAGATGGGTGCCCGCCGCAGCGCCGATAATCGGTGCGATGAGGTTCGCCAAGGGGACCAGCATCAGCCCCGCGATCGCGGCGCCGAGCAGCACCCGCTCGCTGCGCGGCACGGGACTGTTTGCTTCCTCGCCCTCGCAGTGCCGCAGCCACGCCATGTCGGTAAGCTCGCGCCCGAGCAGCACGGCGTTTACTACAAGCAGCACGAGCGCCGGGCCGATACCGGTGAAGACGACCATCCCCGCTACCGGCAGCGCGAGCAGGTTGTAGCCGGCGGTGCGCAGTAGACCCTTCAGCGAATTGGCAAGATCGCGCCGGAAGGGCAGCGGCCGCGCCTCCGCCGCGCGTGCCGGAAAATGCCGCACCTCCACGGCCGCGACGATCTCGTCAGCGAAGAACTGGAGCACCGCTAGCGCAACGACGCGGAACAGCAGCCAGAAGGCCACCACCCCCGTGACCAGCGCCACCAGCGCCACCGCCGGCCCCACGAAGCCTTCAGGCAAAATCGTGGCGAGCGCTTCGCTTCGGAACAGCTGCGCGAGCCCGGCATAGAGCCCCACACCCAGCGCCGTGAAGATCAGCAGCGTGATCGCGATGCTCTTCACCGCGACCCGCATCACGGCACGATCGCCGAGCTGGCCGATGGCCTTCACGATGGCGGCAGGGACAGCAGACATGCATCACCCGATGCGAGGCGGGCGCGGCGAAGTCAACGCGGGGGCCCGCGCTCGCACACAGAAGCTTGGCGAAGGCGGCGAAGGCGGCTAGGCGGCGCGGCAACCACCACTCCCAAGAAAGCTGCGCCCGTGTCCGAGACCAAACCGCCCCGCTACGACGTGATCGCCATCGGCAATGCCGTGGTGGACGTGATTGCCGCCTGTCACGAGGAGTTGATCGACGAGCTGCAGATGAGCCGCGGCGGCATGACCCTGATCGACGAGGCACGGGCCGACGAGCTCTACGAAGCGATGCCGCCCGCACGCGAGGTCTCGGGTGGCTCGGCAGCGAACACGCTGGCCGGACTTGCCACGCTGGGCCTGCAATGCGCGTTCATCGGCCAAGTCGCCGACGACCAGCTCGGCAAGGTGTTCCGCCACGACATGCGCGCCACCGGCATCGATTTCGACACGCCGGGCCGAGACGGCGAACCCGCTACCGGCCGCGTGCTGATCTTCGTCACCCCTGATGGCGAGCGGACCATGAACACCTTCCTTGGTGCAGGCCAGTTCCTCCCCGCCGCCGCGCTTGACGAGAACCTCATAGCGTCGGCTGCGATTCTCTATCTCGAAGGCTATCTCTGGGATCCGGAAGAGCCGCGCCGCGCCATGCGTAAGGCCATCGAGGTCGCCCGCGGCGCAGGCCGCAAGATCGCCTTCACCGCCTCAGAGAGTTTCGTGATCGAGCGGCACGGCGACGATTTCCGCGCGATGATCGAGGAGGGCGTGATTGACATCCTCTTCGTCAACGAGACCGAGCTTGCCACGCTGACCGGCGAAGCCGACTTCGAAGAGGGTATCGCCGCAATCGCGGACAAGGTGCCGGTGCTTGTCGCCACCCGCTCTGAAAAGGGCGCAGTCGCCATTGCGCACGGCGAGCGGGCTGAAGTAGCGGCGGCGCCGGTCGCCAAGGTCGTCGACACCACCGGCGCGGGCGACCAGTTCGCCGCCGGGTTCCTGTCGGGCTATGTCAAGGGCGAGCCGCTAGAGCGTTGCCTCCAGCGCGGCGCGATCTGCGCCTCGGAGGTGATCTCGCACTACGGCCCGCGCCCTGAGGCCGACATGCAGGCGCTGGTGGCGGAGAAGCTCTAGGTTTTGCGCTCGCGGCTGCTTTGCAGCCGTGTCCGTCCTGATTTTCTGGTTTCCGGCTTGCTTCAGGCGACGGCGCGCGGGCGCCTAGTAGGCAATTTGCCCGCCTCCCAGCCGAGCCACGTGATCGCCGCTCCGGCCAGCACGCCCAGCGCAAGGGTCACGCCGGGCGGCACCGCGGCATAGGCGGCAAAGGCAGACCCGATCATCGGCACATCGGGAGCGAACCACATCGCAGCGGCCTGCAGGCCCATGAACCCCGCCGCCACCAGCCACGGCGCGCCGTGCTTGCGGTTGCGCGCCCACAGCGCCAGCGCGAAGATGATCGCCAGCCCGTCGCTGATCACGATCGTGTCGAGCACCTGCCGCGGCCCCTCGCTGCCGATCACGTTCATCCACGGCAGGTAGTCGCCGATCACCCTGCTGAAGGGGGATTCGAACAGTATCAGCGGCGTCGCCAGCATGTAGCCCGCGTGTAGCTTGAGCTTGTGACGATGCTTGAGCGCGAGGTAGAACAGCGTCAGGTAGGCTGCGATCGCGACCCCCATTCCAATCCCGAAAGACGGTCCGAGTAGCCGGATATCGGCACCGGAATCAGGGGCGACATAGCGCGCCGCCGAGACGTTCACGATCATCATGAAGCCGAGGATCAGGAACGGGAACAGCACGAAGCTCGCCCGCCCCATCTGGCGGTGCACCGCGGCAGCACGGCGGTGGATCGTCAGGTGCTGCGCGATCAACAGCGCAAGCCAGGTTATCGCCGAGATAGCATGGACGTGGAAGGCAAGCGGTATTGTTTCCGCGGCGCCAAAATAGCTCGCCCAGAAGCCCGCCATGATGACCAGCAGCACGAAACCGACGAAATAATGCGCATGACGATACGGCATCGAGGCCCCCCTTGCCCGAATTCGACAGGGCAAGGTTTATCACGTTCGCTGGAATCGACAAAACGTCGCCTACGGGGGTCACTTGTCGGGGACATAACCCGCGTTGCGTAGTGTCGCCATGTAAGCTGCGATCTGGTCGATCTGCGCGGAGGTGAGGGTGAAGTCCATCTCCTCAGGGTAATTGTGTGCCTCGCTGAGCCAGGCGGCGAACGATTTCTCCGACAAACCCGGGCGGTTGGCGATCGCCGCGAAGCTGGGCGAGCGCGGGTTGGGAGATAGGAACGGCGGCTCGACCGCATGGCACCCGCCGCAAGCCCCCTCGACAAAGCCGGGCGCGCGGGTGTCGCGTGAGGACGAAGTGGCTTTGCCAAGCATCGGCGGAGGATTTTCGCTCCCCGGCGCCTGACACGCGGCGAGCGCGGCAAGCGGCGCGGCGAGAAGGGCGAGAGCGCGAAGGGGAAGCTGGGTCATGGTGCCTCTATCCGTCCATGCGGCAAGTCTGTCCTTGATCGGGATCAAGTTTGGCACTGCCGAGGCACGAAACACCGTGCAGGGCGTTGGATATTCGCAGCAGCCATCACGCCGCTGCGCCCAAGGAAGCCCTGCCCATGCCGTCAGCGCCTTTCACCCTGCCCCGCCGCTTGCGCCGCTGGAGCTTTCTCGCGGTGAGCCCGCTGCTTCTTGCCGGTCAGCCCGCGCTCGCCTCCTCGCAAGACGATTGGGCTACTGCGAGCGACATCGGCGTCGGCTCGCTGGTGCTCTGGTCGATCGGGGTGCCGGCGGCCAAGGGCGATTCGCATGGCGCGCTTCAGGCAGGCGCATCGGCGGCGGTGGGCTTCGGCGTCGCGCAGGGGTTGAAGCAGGTCTTCCCGGAGATGCGCCCCGACGGGAGCGGCAATGACAGCTTCCCTTCGGGCCACACCGCCACCGCCTTTGCCGCAGCGACCAGCATTCTCGAGCGGCGCGGGGCGGGCGAGGGCATCCCGGCGCTCGCGGTCGCTAGCTTCGTCGGGCTGGCGCGGGTTCAGGCGGACAAGCACCACTGGTACGATGTCGTGGCAGGCGCGGTGATCGGCAGCGCATCAGGCTTGCTGATCACCCGTCACCGCCGCCCCGATGCGCCGCTGGTGATGCTGTGGGGCGATTTCCACGGCGGCGGATTGACTTACGCCGCGCGCTTCTAGGCCCCTTCGCGCGCCACCTCGCGCCAGCCGATGTCGTGGCGGCAGAAGCCGGTCGGGAAGTCGATGGCGGCGACCGCTGCATAGGCGGTGCGCTGGGCTTCGGTGACGCTCGAAGCCATAGCTGTGACGTTGAGCACGCGGCCGCCGTTGGCGACCAGCGCGCCGTCCTTCAGCGCGGTGCCGGCGTGGAAGACCTTGGCGCCGGTCGCCTCGGCCTCGCCGAGCACGATGGCACCGCCCTTCTCGGGCGTGCCGGGATAGCCCTTTGCCGCCATCACCACGGTGAGCGCGGTGTCGGGGCGGAATTGCGCTTCCACTCCGGTGAGCTCCCCTAACGCGCAGGCGAGCATGATCCCGACCAGATCACTCTCCAGCCGCATCATCAGCACCTGACATTCGGGATCGCCAAAGCGCGCATTGTATTCGATCAGCTTGGGGCCGTCCGCCGTCAGCATCAGGCCTGCGAAGAGCACGCCGGAATAGGGGTTGCCGTCCTCCCGCATCGTCCGCACCGTCGGCTCGATAATCTCTGCCATCACCCGTGCCTGCAAATCGGGCGTCAGCACCGAGGCAGGCGAATAGGCGCCCATGCCGCCGGTATTGGGGCCGACATCGCCGTCGCCGACGCGCTTGTGGTCCTGCGCAGAACCGAAGGGGAGGATCGCGGTGCCGTCGGTGAGCGCGAAGAAGCTCGCCTCCTCGCCTTCCATGAACTCCTCGATCACCACTTCCGCGCCAGCGCTACCGAGGGAGCCGCCGAACATGTCCGCAAGCGCGGCTTCAGCGTCATCGAGCGTCTCGGCGATCACCACGCCCTTGCCCGCCGCGAGGCCATCGGCCTTGAGCACATAAGGCGCGGTGAAGCTCGCGAGCGCAGCGCGGGCCTCTGCCAACGACGCCGTGCGGACATAGCCAGCCGTGGGGATCCCGGCGCGGGCGCACAGGTCCTTGGTGAAGCCCTTGGAGCCTTCAAGCTGCGCCGCCGCTTGCGAAGGCCCGAACACCGGCAATCCGGCGGCGCGCAAGGCATCGGACAGCCCGTCGACCAGCGGCGCTTCGGGGCCGATCACCACGAGTCCAATGTCCATCTGCGCGCAGAAAGCGATCACGGCAGCATGGTCGGTCGCCTCCAGCGCCACCAGCTCGGCCTCCTCGGCGATGCCGGGATTGCCGGGGGCGGCGTAGAGTTTCGTGGTGCTCGGGGATTGCGCCAGCTTCCATGCCAGCGCATGTTCGCGGCCCCCAGACCCCAGAAGCAGGATATTCATGGCACCTCCGCCGACCAGTGATGACCCAAGCGGTCTTAACGATGCCGGGCTGGTAGCGCGGGTGGCGCAGGGCGACAATGCGCAGCCCCTCACCATCAGCGAGATATCCGCGCTGCTGAAGCGCACCGTGGAGGACCGCTTCGGCTTCGTGCGCCTGCGGGGGGAGCTGTCCGGTGTGAAACGCGCCGCCTCCGGGCACTTCTACTGTGCGCTGAAAGATGAAGGCGCAGTGATCGACGGGGTGATGTGGAAGGGCAGTGCGCAGCGACTGACTTTCCGCGCCGAAGATGGGCTGGAGGTGATCGCCACTGGCAAACTCACCACCTATCCGGGCCGCTCCAAGTATCAGATCGTGATCGAGAGCCTTGAGCTGGCGGGCGAGGGGGCGCTGCTGGCGCTGCTCGAAAAGACCCGCGCGAGACTGGCGGCTGAAGGGCTTTTCGCAGCGGAGCGAAAGCGTGCCTTGCCGTTCCTGCCGCAAGTGATCGGCGTGGTGACCTCGCCCACCGGCGCAGTAATCCGCGACATCCTCCACCGCCTCGCTGACCGCTTCCCGAGCCATGTGCTCGTCTGGCCGGTGCTGGTGCAGGGTCAGGGCGCCGCCGAGCAGGTCGCCGCTGCGGTGCGCGGGTTTTCCGCGCTCGAAGCTGGAGGCCCAGAAAATGGCGGGGTCCCGCGCCCCGACATCGTGATCGTCGCGCGCGGGGGCGGGTCGATCGAAGACCTGTGGAGCTTCAACGAGGAAGCGGTGGTGCGGGCCATCGCCGAATGCTCGATCCCGGTGATCTCCGCTATCGGCCACGAGACCGACACCACGCTGGCCGATTACGCCGCAGACCGCCGCGCGCCGACGCCGACGGCCGCTGCCGAAATGGCGGTGCCGGTGCGCGCCGACCTCGCCCTGACCCTCGCCGATTTCGGCATCCGCCAGCGCCGCGCGGTCTATCGTCCTGTCGAACTCGGACGCGAGCGGCTGGCGGCGCGTGCCCGCCTGCTGCCGCGCCCGGAGAACCTGCTCCAGCCGCAAGCGCAGCGCCTCGACGATCTGTCGGAACGGCTGCGCCGTGCACTTGGCGACCGCTCCGCGAAAGGTCGCGAGCGGCTCGCCGGGGTCGCGGCGAGGCTTTCCCCCAGCCTTCTCTCCCGCTCCGCTGCCGAGGCGCAGCGCCGGCTCGAGCGCGCACGGCTGAGCCCCGCGCTGGTCGAGCGCCCCCTGCGCCAGGGCAGCGACCGCCTGGCGGCACTCGCGCGGGTGATGAGCCAGCTCCACCCGGAAAAGCCGCTCGAGCGCGGCTATGCGATCGTCCGCGATGCCGCGGGCAAGGCTCTGACCACCCGCGCCGAGGCGGCTTGCGAGGCGCTGCTCGCGCTGCAATTCCGCGACGGGGCACTCGGCGTCGTTCCTGCGGGAAGCGCGCCGCCGCCGTCACCGATCCCACCTCCGGCCCCGCGCAAGCGCTCGACTTCCGCGCCAACCACGCAAGATGATTTGTTCGGCTAGGCGCACGGTGCTAAGGGATCAGCCATGCTGATGAATTCTTCCGATAAGGCTGCCAAGCTCTACTACGGCCCCTCCAGCTTCCGTGTTCTGCGCCCGGGAAGCCACGTGCTGTGCGCCGTCACCGACGAGGCGATCCCGCTGCCCGAACTGCGCTACTGGAGCGCCGAGCGGCAAGAGGCCTATGCCTCGTGCGAGATCGCGACGCACCGCCTGCTGGGGCTCGCACCCACCGGCGAGCAGTAACGACCAACCTCCCAGCGTGCCGAGCCTGGTCCGGACTGCCAGCGTGAGCAGCGCCCGACGCTGGCGTATGGCGCTGCTCGGACTAGTTGTTATCGCGCTAGGCCCCGGCACATTCCTGCGCACTGACACCGGCCTGCGCAGCGACCCGGTCAAGAACATCGCCATCGATCCGATCGATCTCGGACCGCCACCGCCCGGCCTGCTGCGGCTCACCGGCGCCTGGCAGATGACAAGCGAGCATGGCTGGTTCGGCGGCTTCTCCTCGCTGGTGGAGGGCCCGGGGCGGACGCTGATCGCCGGGACGGACCGGGGCTTCCTGCTCGGCCTCGACCTTGCGGGCGACCAGCCGCGCGCGATCCGCGGCAGCTTCCGCTTCGTCGGTGTGTCGGGCCGAGGGCGCAAGGAATATGTCGACATGGAAGCCATCACCCGCGATCGGGCGACCGGGACCCTGTGGGCCAGCTTCGAGAACGACAACCTCGTCATGCGTTTCGCCCCTGACGGCACGCGCATTGTCTATGCTCCGCCGGAAATGGTGGACTGGAAAGAGAGCAGCGGGCCCGAGACAATGGTGCGGCTCGCCGACGGGCACTTTTTGATCCTCTCCGAAGGCTCGGAAGACAGCGGAAAGGTTGACCGGCCCGCGCTGCTCTACCCGGGTGATCCAATCGCGGGGGGCAAGCCGCTGGCGTTCCGGTTCAATTGCCGCGCGGCCTATTCGCCGGTCGACGCCGTCCAATTGCCGGACGGCCGGGTGCTGATCCTGATGCGGCACGTGCGCTACACGATCCCGGCGACCTTCGACGCGGTTATCATGGTCGCTGACCCGGCCGCGATCCGCGCAGGCGGGCACTGGCGGGGCGAAGTGATCCAGCGTCTGGAGGGATCCGGCTTCGGCGAGAACTTCGAGGGGATCAGTTTCGTGCCCGATCCCTCGGACCCCCGCAAGGGATCGATCTGGGTGGTCGCGGACGACAATTTCTCGGTCTTCCAGCGCAGCCTGCTGCTGCGCTTCGCGCTCGACGAGAGCGGCGAGGCCTTGCAGCGCCGGGCCACAGCACGCGCCGCGCAGGATTGGCAAAGGGCCCTGAACGGTGTTCAGAGCCCTCTGGTTATTTGTCCGAAAATCGATGCAAACGGGCGGCCTCTGGACCAGCCGGCTGTCAAGCCGTAGCGGGCCGCGGGCTTAGGCGGCAGCTTGAGACTTGACCAGCTCGCGCTTCACCTTGAGCGCGCTCGTCGAAAGCTTCTCGTCGCTGGTCTTGAGCAACCAATTGTCGAGGCCGCCATTGTGCTCGACCGAACGCAGACCGTGGGTCGAAACGCGGAACTTGAAGCTGCGCTCGAGCTTTTCGCTCATCAGCGTCACGTTCTGCAGGTTGGGCAGGAACACGCGCTTGGTCTTGTTGTTGGCGTGGCTGACATTGTTGCCAGTCATGCGGCCCTTGCCGGTCAGTTCGCAAATGCGCGACATGGTGTGTCTCTTCTCGTAAAGTTCGGGTCTAATCCGGGAAAGCGGCGCCCTTAACGGGGCATACCCGAATCGTCAAGCAAGTTGCGCAACCGCACCGCCTTGCCCTGGCACCCGGTAGGGACCTTGCCCTTCAATCCCAACCCATGTGGTGGTTTGCAACCCGAGAGGCACGTCAGTAGCGGGCAGACCTGACGGGGGCGACTCCCACGTTTTCAGGCCTCCAGGAGAACAGACAAATGAAGCGAATCATCATGACCAGCCTCTTGGCCCCCTTGGCAATCGGGCTTGCCGCGTGCGATGTCGACCAGACCAAGGAAGCCGACCTTCCCGAAGTCGAGGTGAAGGGTGGCCAGATGCCCGAATACGACGTCGAGACCGCCGATGTCGATGTCGGCACGAAGAAGACGACGGTCGAGGTTCCCGATGTCAAAGTCACGATGCCAGATGCCAAGGGAACGCCCGTCACTGGCGACGAATAACCTGTCCGCAGGGCGCGGGGCATGAGCGAGTCGGGGTTCCGCAGCTTCATGCCCCGCGCGCTCGCGCTGGCCCGCGCCGCGGCTGATGCGGGCGAAGTGCCGATCGGCGCGGTGGTGGTGAGGGACGGCCAAGTCATTGCCGAAGCTCACAATTCTCCCCGCACCGATCATGATCCCACCGCCCATGCAGAGATCCTCGCGATCCGCCGCGCGGCGCAGGCCTTGGGCGACGAGCGGCTGACGGGCTGCGAATTATGGGTCACGCTCGAGCCTTGCGCGATGTGTGCAGGCGCCATCGCCCATGCCCGGATCGCCCGCCTATACTACGCAGCCAGCGACCCCAAGGGCGGCGCGGTCGAACACGGTGCGCGGATCTTCGACCAACCCCAATGCCTCCACCGCCCCGACATCTACACCGGCATCGGAGAAGTCGAATCAGCCGAATTGCTGCGCGGGTTCTTCAAGGAACGCCGCTGAGCCGATGTTTCACGTGAAACACCGCTTTTGGCGGGGGTCTAGAGGGGGTCTGGTAGGGGTCTAGAGGGGGTCTAAACCGCGCTGGAGGGGGTCTAAACGCGTCACGCCGCCCCCTAAAACGCGCAGATTTCAGAGCAGATGGCAGGCGCGCCCGCATTCTGATCGAGCACCATAATCAGGCGTGGCGGCCAACGTCCGCTATACTCACCCACCGCGCCGACTGCTGCCGTTCGGCTTGCGACCCCGTTGATGTCATTGATCATTTCCGCTGCCTGGTGCTATTGCAATCGGGTTTGATTTACTATGTCATTGTTGATGACACCGACGAGTTTGGTAACTGCACTGCACTATTTGTTGAGAGGCGATGCTGATGGGTAAGAAATATTCGATAATCCTTGCCGGCCTCGCTTGTATTGCCATGAACGGCACAGCCGCGATTGCTCAGAGTGATGCATCCCCGCGTGCCGATGTACCTAGTCCTGCGGCGACCAGTGAAACGAATCTTAACCTTCAGGATTTTGACTTTGTCGTTGAAAAGCTCCGCCGCAATTATGCTGGCTGGGACACTAAAGTCACCGACGAGACCCTGCCTTCACTTAACGAGCTCACTGCACGCCTTCGCATTGCAGCGAAATATGCCAAGCCTGAAGAGCTTACTATGATCCTTCGGGAGTGGATCGGTTTCTTTAATGACGGCCATGTGGGGATCGCCCCCATCGGCGGCGCTTCGCTTGGTGCAGGGTCGCCTTCCTCGCCTGCCACAACGCCTTCACTCAACTGGACAGAAGCTAGCGTTCGGGCTGAGCTCGTCGCGCGCGGATCAGGCCGCGATCCGCTCGAAGGCATATGGCTGATTGACGGCGACCGTTACCGCCTCGGCATCCTGCCAACGCCCGGCAGACCGGGCACATATTCGGCGGTTGTTCTGACCACCACATCGGAGAGCTGGAGCCCGGGTCAGATCAAGGCCGAACTGACGCGCACGGCAGGCGGCGGGATCGACGTTCTTTACCGCGCCGGCAATCATGCGGAGAACAAGACCGCGGCGAACTTATTGCTCGACGGCGCGGTGCTGAGCTTGCCGGAATGGGGCAATTGGCTGCGCGACGTCCCCGCCATCCGCGATCCGGACTTCGTTGCGCGCGCCTTGCCCGGCAGCACGATGTTCATGAAACCGCTATCGCCCGATACACTGTGGCTTCGCATTCCCGATTTCGACGATAGCCGGGCCAAGCCGCTTGTGGACATTCTGGCCGCCAATGCTGCGGCGCTCGCGACTTCGCCGAATCTGGTGATCGATCTGCGCAACAATGGCGGCGGGTCAGACTTTGTATATGCCCCGCTGACGCCGCTGATATACTCGCGCCCGATCTATTCGGTAGGTGCCGAGATGCGCGCCAGCGAAGATAACATTGCCCTTCGCAAAGCAGTTGCCGACGAAATCCGCGGCGAAGCGCCTGAGGTTGCCCAGTCTCTCGACCGCCAGATCGCACGCATGGCCGCAGCAGTGGGTACGTTTGTTCCGGGCGGCAGGCAGGTATTTTCGGTCGAGCGGCTCGATTCCATCTTGCCTTTTCCCAAGCGCGTTGTGGTGCTCATCGACAATGCCGGCAGCACCAGCGAGGAGTTCTTGCTCGAAGCCCGCCAAAGCCGCAAGGTGACGTTATTCGGTAAGGAAAATTCGGCAGGGGTGCTTGATTTCGCCAATGTCGTTGGCATGCCGACACCGTCGGGGCGGCATCGGGTGTCCTGGGCTACCTCGCGCTCAATGCGCTTACCGGGCGACCCCGTTGACCCCGACGGCATCGCGCCGGATATCCGGATCCCCGCCGATGAGGCAGACCCCGTTGCCTATGCCAAGCGGTGGCTGGAACGCCAAATTGACTGAATGAGTGAGGGTCTCGGGTCTGCTTTCAGCCCGTCTGATACGCGCCGAATGCTAAAGTCCGATTCCCACCCCACCTCCGGCTATTCGCGCTCGTTTGCGGCTCACCCAAAAGCTGTCGCGTGCCCTAAAGCCCCCGCCAGATCTTCGCCGCCGCCCCATCCTTCGCGCCGCGCCGCGGGCCTGTGCAGGGTGTGGGCCGGAAGCGTTTTGAATAGCACAGGCGGATTTCCTCGAGCCAGCCTTTGGGATTGAGGTCGATGCCGATGGCGTCCTTGGTCCAGCCCGGATTGGCATCGGCGAAGGCAGCGCGGATGCGGCCTGCTGTCAGCCCCTCCTCGCGGCTCACCCGGTCGTAATCGGGCAGGCGCACGCCTTCGTAAAGGATGCGGATCACCTTGAGGTAGTTCGCCGGGCGCTTGACCATGCAGCTGCCGTGCTTGGCCCATTGCCGCGCCACGAGGCGATCCGATGGCATCAGGCACATCGCGCCGCGCACGTCGGCGGGGGTGAGCGCGTTTTTCGCCTCGCACCACTGCGGGTACGACCTGTCGCCTTCGGGCCATAAGCCGTGGACGACGAGGCCGAAGCTGCCGCTTGCCCCGCCGCACTGCACGCCTTGCGAGCAGTCATCGGCGCGGCTGCGGCAGAACTCGGGGCTCCAGCTGAGCGCAAGGGTGTAGCCGGTGATGGCGGACTGGCGGCGCGGGCCGTCGGGCATGACCTTGGGCACGCTCGAAACCTGCGGCGCGCGGCACTGATAGGCCTGCGCGTTCGCGACCCCCGGAAGGGCGAGCGCCAGCGCGGCCAGCGGCCAAACCCTATTCAAAGACGTCGGCATCCATGCCGCGCCCGCGGTGCTTGAACCACGCAGCGGCATCGGGGCGGAACAGGAACCAGACCGCCGCGATCTGCACGGCGTTGATCAGCACCGCGCTCAGCATATGCAGCATCGGCAAGTCGCCGAGCGACAATAGCAGGCTCACAAGTCCAAAGGCGGCAAGTACGGCAAGGATCCAGCGCGCGGCATTGCTCGCGCGGCGCGAGGCCAGCCACCAGAGCAGCAGAGATATCGCCATGGTCATGCCGAGTATTGCGAACGGGAAGCCGGGCCCGGCGAGGCCGAGTTGGGAGGCGCTGGAATTGGCTTTCAACTGGGAGATCGTGGACTCGTAGTTCAGCGCAAAATTAACGAGGACTACAACGAGCGATCCGAGATAAAGTTAGTCGAACCTGACGATGGATGGCGGCCGCATTGCATGATCCCCTGTTGCAAGGGTTCCAAGCTAACATTTTGAACGCGGTTGTCTATTCGAAGACCGCAGGGTCGTTTTCGCTCTGGCGCGCGAACCAGCGGTTGCTGGCGGGCGTGAACAGCATCGCCACCGCCATCAGGCCGAGAAGCAGCGAGACCAGCCACGCGGTATCGACCGCGCCGCCTGCGGCAATCGCGCGCAGGCCCTCGGGCAGCATCAACAGCTTGCCGAGCGCCAGCACCGTCACCATCCAGCGCGCGAAGCGGACCGCCGACAGCCACACCATCGCAATCGGGATCAGCGCGATCGACAGCCGCGCGCTTTGCCAGACGATAACCGCGTCACGCGACCATGTGACGGCAGGAACAAGCCTTTCAAGGTCGGATTGCTGCGCGGGAAGATCGATCATCCCGCGCAGGAACGAAAGGAGCGCGGCAGCAAAAAACACCACTGCAAACGCCGTGATGCTGCCGGGTCGCCGCTGCGAAAGCGCAATCATACCGGGGTGAAATCCAGCCCGATATCCGCTGCGGGCGCGCTTTGCGTCAGGCGGCCGACCGAGATGTAATCGACACCGCTCGCGGCCTTGGCTGCGATGGTGTCGAGGTTCACCCCGCCGCTCGCCTCGGTCGGAACTCGGCCTGCGACGAGGCTCACGGCTTCGCGCAAGGTCGCGGGGTCCATGTTGTCGAGCAGCAGGTGATGCGCGCCCGCTGCCAGCGCGGGCTCGATCTGGTCGAGCCGGTCGACCTCGCAGATGATCTTTGCGACCCCTGCCTCGCGTGCACGGCGCACCGCCTCGCCGACCGAGCCTGCGACCGCGACGTGGTTGTCCTTGATCATCGCCGCATCCCAAAGCCCCATCCGGTGGTTCTGCGCGCCGCCCATTAGGGTGGCGTATTTTTCGAGGAAGCGGAGCCCCGGGATGGTCTTGCGGGTGTCGAGCAGGGTGCAGGTCGCGCTGCCGTCACGCCCGCCTTGGCCCCGCATCGCAGTGACATAGGCCCGCGTCAGGGTGGCGATGCCCGAGAGGTGCTGGACGATGTTCAATGCGCTGCGCTCCGCCGTGAGCAGCGCGCGCGCGCTGCCTTCGATGCGCATCAGATCGGTGCCGGCGGGAACTTGGTCGCCGTCCTGCACCAGCATTTCGAGGGCGCAATCGGGGTCGAGGTGGCGGAAGAACGCCTCGGCGAGCGGGAGCCCGGCGACAACGATCGCATCGCGGCTGTCCATCACCCCGGTAAAGCGCGCGTCTGCCGGGATCACGCTTTCAGACGTAACATCGCGCCCGCCGCCGGGAAGGCCTTCGCCCAAGTCCTCGGCGAGCGTTTCGCGGATGAATTTGGCGAGGTCGAAGCCGGGGAGGGTGAATTGGGTCATGCCCGCTCCCTAGCCGTTCGCCTCGAGCGAAGTCGAGAGGCTGTGCAGGGTGTCTCGACTTCGCTCGACACGAACGGGACGGGGGAGCACCGGACCCGCTTGGGTCCGCAAGGCCGACTGGCCGCCCGCAGGCGCCCGGAGCGCAGCGGAGGAACAGCGCCGAGGACGGGGGCGCGGAGGCGCCCCCGCAACCATCAATGCACAAATCTGGCCACCACATCCCTGTATGACCGGCTCACCTTCACCTCGGCGCCGCTTTCCAGCACCAGGAAGCATTCGCCGTTGGTGTGGGGCTTCACCTGCCGCACCAGGTCGAGGTTGACGATGGTGCTGCGGTGTACCCGCTGGAACTTGCGAGGGTCCAAACGGCGTTCCAGATCCTTCATCGTCTCGCGCAGCACCAGTGAATTGTCGCCGGTCGAGATGATCATGTAATCGCCCGCGGCCTCGATATGCTCGATGGTGTCGACTTCGACGCGGAAGATCTGGCCGCGGTCCTTGACGTTGATGAGCTTTTCGAAGCGGTCGGCGCTTTCGGTCGCAGGCGCGGCGGTCTCGACGAAGTCCGCGGCGCGTTCCGGGGCGACTTCGGCGAGCACGTCGAGCAGGTTCCCGGCATCCTCGGCCGACTTCTTCTCGGCAAGGCGCTGGCGCACGCGTTCAATGGTGTCGGCGAGCTTCTGTTCGTCAACCGGCTTCATCAGGTAATTGACGGCATTGGCATCGAAGGCGCGGATCGCGTGCTCCTCATAAGCCGTGACGAACACGAACAGGGGGGGTTCGATATCCATCACGCCCTTGACCACGCTGAAGCCGTCGAAGCCCGGCATCTGGATGTCGAGGAAGACGAGGTCGGGCTTTTCGGTCTTGATCTTGCGGATCGCCTCGCGGCCGTTGGCGCAGGTGTCGATGATCTCGACGTCCTCAAAAGCCGCGAGCCGCAGCTGGAGGCCCTGAATGGCGAGCTTCTCGTCGTCGACAAGGATGGTTCTGATGGTCATGCGGGGGTTCCGATAGTTCGTTGGGGGGGATTGAGCGGAATGATGTTGTCGCTCCCGCTCGTCGCAGCCCCGATGGCTGCCGATGCGGGTGCTGCCGCTTCCTGGGCGCTAGCGGCCCGAGTGAAGGGGATCTCGATCAGTACGGTGAAGCCGCCCCCAGCTTCCGATCGTGTTTCGAACAGGTGATTGTCCCCATAGGCCTGTGCCAGGCGATTACGGATATTGGCAAGGCCGACGCCGGTGGATACCGGTCTGCCGGCAAGAGGTTCCGCCGCGCCGTGCGACGGATAGCGCGGGCCGTCGTCGAGCCCGGGCCCGGTGTCCTCGACCGTGAGGCGCAGCCGCTCGCCGATCACCCGCGCGGTGAGCGATATCTGCGCGCCTTCCTCCTGCGAGCCGACCGCGTATTTGATCGCGTTCTCGACCAGCGGCTGGAGCAGCATCGCAGGTAACTGCGCGGACAGCGCCGCGTCCTCGATCTCGAACTGGGTGCGCAGCCGTTCTTCGAAGCGCATGCGTTCTATATCGAGGTAGAGCTGCAGCGTCTCGATCTCCTGAGCCAGCGTCACCTGGCTGCCGGGCTCGGCCACCAGCGTGTGGCGCAGGAAGCCCGAGAGCCGCGTGAGCATCGCGTTGGCGGGCTCGGTCTGCTTCAAAAGCACCAGCGTCGAGATCGAGTTCAGCGTGTTGAACAGGAAGTGCGGATTGAGCTGGTAGCGCAGCATCGCGAGCTGCGCGGCGGTGGCCTGCGCTTCCAGCCGCTCCAACCGGTCGGCCTGCTGTTCCACGGTGAGGAAGAAGTTGATCGCGTAGTACAGCGCGCTCCACCCGCCAAGCAGCGTCAGCGGCAGGTAAAGCAGCCCGATCAGGCGCTGCGCAAACGTCGTCTCGCGCGTGCCGGCGTAATAGACGCCCTGCACCCACGCATCGATCGACGCGTGCAGCAGCACCGCGAACATCAGCACCAGCGCAGTCAGGCCCCAGGTGATGAGCGGCTGCTGATGGATCAGCTTGCGATAGATCACCGAGAGGATCAGGCTGATCGAGAAGCCGGTGATGGTGGTGACAAGGATCAGCGCGAGCAGGTCGAGCGGCTGTTCATTGGCGAGCGCGGAGACCGCGCGCAGCAGGAAAGCCGCGCCCCAGCCCGCCAGCTGGAGGTTCCAGAACGCCCGGTTCTTGCTGGCGAAGAACGGCGCCGCCTGGATCTGGAGCACTGCCATATCCCACTCGGTCTACCGCATTTCGTCGCAAACGGCACTGCAAATTGGTCACATGGGCGTGGCCGGGCAACGGCTCGGCGCAAGACGCGTTCGGCCCTCAGCGCTTCGGCTTGCGCAAAAGGCCCCCTGGGGATCGATCTCGCGGCGGAAATGCTTCGCCCAGTCGGCCTTGCCCTCGCGCGCCATCAGCGCTTTGACCTGCGTGACTTCGATCGCAATTGCCTCGGCGCGTTCGTCCCAGCCATCGTGCCCCATGCGCAGGCGCAGGCCCGAATCGTGCTTCGATCCCCAGCGGGTCATGAAGGTCACCGCGGCTTCGGGGTCGTAGCCCGCGTTGGCGAGCAACCACGGGATCAACCGATCCGCCTCGCGCTCGATCCGCCGCACGTGCTTGCCCTGCCGCCCGTTGCGGTCGAGCCACGCGTCATGGCCCAGCACGTTGTGTGCGAACTCGTGGGCGACCAGCCCGGCGAACACCGGCTCTTCGCTATAGGCAAAGGCGGGAAAGCCGGCCCCGATCACCACGCGCTCGCCATCGGCAACCGCCTTGTCACCGTCGCCCATCAGCTCGAAGCGGCTGGCACAAACTGGCACCGATTGCGCCAAGGCCACCCCGCCATCGGCAAAGCCTATCTCGATATTGCCCCTTGTCTTCAGCAAGGATTCGACATGTTCGTGGACCTGCTTCAGCCGCTGCCATTCGAACCGTTTGCCAGCATCGAGGCTGTTGGGATCGAGCGCGGCAAGCCGGGTGACTTCGCGGTTGCGGGTAAATTCGCCCGAGAGCGCGGCGGGCGAGCCGCGCGCGGCGGTCTGCACCGCGAAGTCGGCCGTGAGGCCCAATGCCAGCCTCGCCGCGGCAGGCGCGCCGTAGCTTGCCATGTCCTGCAACTGGAGCCCGATCGAAGGCACCACCTTGGCGCAGAACGGCTCATTGCCCTTGGCGAGCGTCCAGCCCACATCCTGCAAGCGCTGGTCAGCGTCCTGATAGCGGCCGATCGCGGCGCGCTCGGCGGGGTAGTCGATCTTTGCCGGGGCGACAGGCTGGGCGGCGAGCGGCCCGGCAAGCACCAGTGCGGCCAGCGCCAGCTTGCGCATCAAACCGGCTTGTCAGCCTCGGCGACGGCGGCCTTTAGCTTCTCGTAGCCGACCGCGCCGCCGAACGGATTTGTGCCCGTGACCCATGCCGGGGTGCCGGTGAAGCCAAGCGCGCGCGCAGGGCCGCGGGTGCGCGCGATCGGGGTGTCGACCGATTGGGAAGCCGCGTCGCGCTGCGCGCGTTCCAGGTCGCGCCGGGCGGCGCGCGCCGCCACTGCGATATCCTGCGTCGCGAACATCGCGTCGTGGAAGGCGCGGTACTTGCCCTGCAGGCCCGCCGCCAGCGCCATGCGCGAGGCAACGTCGCTGCCTTCGAAGATCGGCCATTCGCGGATCACGACCTTGAGATCGGGGTCTTCGGCCACCAGCCGGTTCACGTCCTTCAGGCTCGCCTCGCAATAGGGGCAATTATAGTCGGTGAACTCGACCAGCACCTTTTTGCCGTTGGGATTGCCCAGCACCACGCCGGGGAAGGGTTCGAACACCTCGCCCCCCATCTGTGCGAGACGCTTGGCGGCCTCCTGCTCCTCGTAAGCCTGCGCCATCTGCGGCAGCAGCTCGGGGTTTTTCAGCATGAAGGCGCGGGTGCGATTATCGGCAAGGCCCGAATAGGACCAGATCGCCGCGCCCAGAAAGCCGAAGGTCAGCGCCAGCAGCGCGGTCAGCAGCGAATGGCCCAGGGCGGAGGGGGCGGCGGACGGGGCGGTGTCGGGAGCGGGCGGGTGCGAGGACATGAGCGCTTTCTGGCAGGTTTCAGAAGGTTGCCTAGCGTTTCTTCTTCATCCGTTCCAGTTCGCCGCGCGCTTCGAGCGCGACGTCCTGCGCGCGGATCCAGTCGGCCGAGCCGTAAGGCAGCCCCGCCTCGGCGGCAGCCGCGCTGCGCAGTGCTTCGGGGAACAATCGGTTCATGACCTGCTGTTCGGCGCTGGCAAGCCGCGCGCGCGGCAAGTCGCCGCGGGCGGCATAGACCACGCCGAGCTGATACCACGCGAAGGGATTGTAGCGATCCTTCTGAACCGAAGCGCGCAGCACATTCTCGGCCTCGGCGAAATTCGCCTCGTTCTCGGTCGCGATCAGCGCATGGCCGAGGAGCCCTGCAATTAGCGGCTGGGACAAAGTGAGCTCGGTCGCGCGGCGCAGCGGCACCAGCGCATCCACCGGTCGTCCGGATTCGAGCAGCACCTGCCCCTTCAATTCAAGGAACCACGGATTGTCGGGCTCAAGCCGAAGCAACGCGTCGGTCTCGGCGAGCGCGAGATCGACCCGCGCATCCTTGTGATAGGCATAGGCGCGGGCATAGTGTGCGGGGATGGAATTGTCGGACGGCGGGAAGGCGGTGAGCGTGCGGCCGGGCTCGGAGAGGAAGCCCGACAGCTTCGCTTTCGCCCGGGCAAACCGCTCCTGCAAGGCGGGATCGGGCGCGGCATCCCAGCCGGCGTTCTTGTCGAGCAGCCCGCGCAGCACCTGAATGCGGTCGCCGGTCAGCGGGTGGGTGCGGGCATAGGCGGCTTCGTCGGTCTGGCTGTAGCCGG
>JANNWO010000039.1:0-14068 GCA_031408395.1 Sphingomonadales bacterium
CCGACCTGTGCGAAACGCTGGTACTTTCGACTAGCTGGAATCGCGAGAATCCGATTTCCGACACCGCCATTGCGGAGGCCAATCGCAAATTCAAATATGTCTCGGTGTTTCGGGACGAGGACGGAGATCCGGTCATGCAATGGGCGATCTTGACGGGCGTTGCCGGTATCGCCCCGCCGCTGTTCCTCAACGCCTTGCAGCGCTACCAAGATGTCGTGCGCGACTTTGACGATGTTGCATTCGAGGGGGATGAAGGCAACAAGCCGGCCGAACTTCCCACTCCAGCGACCTGACCCGGTGCACGCGGCGCAGACCTTGCTGGTGCGGCGTTGAAGCCTGAGCGGCCGCTACCGCTGGTCGTCGGCTGGCGCGAGTTGGTCAATCTGCCGGAGCTTGGCCTCACCGGGATTCCGGCCAAGATCGATACGGGCGCGCGCACGTCCTCGCTTCATGCACATGTCCTCGACGACTTCGTCCGCGACGGTGAGCGTTTTGTGCGATTTGCGGTCGACTGGGGCGGGGAGCGGCACTTCTGCGAGGCGATCCATGTTGACGTGCGCGGGATCACCAGCTCCAACGGCGACAAGCAGACCCGCTTTGTCATAAAGACGCCGCTGACAATCGGTAAACTCCGGTTCCGGGCGGAGATAAGCCTGGCGGACCGGTCCCAGATGCAGTGCCCGATGCTGATTGGGCGCTCCGCGCTCAGGCGGAGGATGGTGGTGGATAGCGGCCATTCTTGGCTGCAATCACCTGAGATAGCGCATAAGGGGCGCATCCGCCGGTAGGTGGCCGGTCTTGAAAGGGTCTTCATGAAAATCGCGATGCTGGCGCGCAACGCCAACCTCTATTCGCACAAGCGGCTGAAGCAGGCTGCCGAGGAGCGCGGGCACACGCTCGACATTCTCAATACGCTGCGCTGCACCGTGCACATCGCGAGCCACCGCCCCGAGGTCTATTACAACGGGGCGCCGATCGCCGCCTATGACGCGGTGATCCCGCGCATTGGGGCCTCGATCACCAACTACGGCCTTGCAATCCTTCGCCAATTCGAGATGCGCGGGATCTGGTCGCTCAACGAGAGCGTCGCCATCGGCCGCAGCCGCGACAAGCTGAGGAGCTTGCAGATCCTCGCCAAGCACGGGCTGGGCCTGCCGCTGACCGCCTATGCCAATGATCCCAAGGCCGCCGAGGAGATCATCAAGGCGGTCAAGGGTCCGCCGGTGGTGATCAAGCTGATCGAAGGCACGCAGGGCATCGGCGTGGTACTCGCCGAGACGATGAGCAGCGCCAAGTCGGTGATCGAGGCCTTCCGCGGGGCCAACGTCAACATCCTTGTGCAAGAGTTCATCAAGGAGGCCGGCGGCACCGATATCCGCGCGCTGGTGGTCGGCGGCAAGGTGGTCGCGGCGATGAAGCGCACCGGCGCGCCGGACGAGTTCCGCTCCAACCTTCACCGCGGCGGCAGCGCGCAAGTGATTAAGATCACGCCGGAAGAACGCTCAACCGCGGTGCGAGCGGCCAAGCGGATGGGGCTGAATGTGTGCGGGGTGGACATGCTGCGGAGCAATCACGGCCCTGTCATCATGGAGGTCAATTCCTCCCCCGGACTTGAAGGCATCGAAAGCGCGACCGGCAAGGATATCGCCGGCCAGATTATCGAATTCATCGCTGCCAATGCCAGCAACGGGACGACCAAGACCAAGGGACGGGGTTAGCCCCCGTTCGCCCCCGACCGCCGCGTGTTTCACGTGAAACACGCTGACAAGAGGGGGTCTGGGAGGGGTCTAAACGTGTCTAAAGGGGGTCTAGAGGGGGTCTAACAGGGGTCTAGACGGGTCTGGACGCCGTCTGAAACGGCTCACGCGTTCCTTGCCATCAGCCCGCCGTCGACGGGGATCGCCACCCCGGTGATGTAGCTCGCCGCCGGGAGCACAAGCGATAGCGTGATATGCGCGACCTCCTCGGGCTCGCCGTAGCGGCGCAGCGCGGTGCGGCGCTTGGCGAAGATTGCCTTGTGCTCCTCGGCCACGGCGTCCGTCATCGCGGTGCGGATCGGGCCGGGGCAGATGCAGTTTACCGTGATGCCCTCAGGGCCAAGGTCGACCGCAAGGCCGCGCGTCAGGCCGACCACACCGCTCTTGGCCGCGACATAGGGCGTGTCCCCCGGTGTGGCGCCCAAGCCTTCCGTTGAGGCAATGTTGACGATGCGGGCGGCATCGCTCTGCCGCAGCCACGGCAGCGCCGCGCGCACCATCCGCTGGTGGGCGGTGAGCATCACGCCAAGCGCGCGGTGCCAGGTCTCCTCGTAGGCGGGATCATCAAGCCCGCAGAAGCTCGAGACCCCGGCATTGTTCACGAGAATGTCGATGCGCCCGAAATCGCCCGCGATCTGCGCGGCGACGCGGGTGATCGCATCAGCATCGGCAACGTCGAGTGCATAAGCCCGGGCGCCCGCCCCGCATTCCGCCGCCACCGCTTCGCAGGCGGCCTGGTCGAGATCGACGACCGCCACCGCAGCCCCCTCGCTCGCAAACAGCCGTGCGGTGGCGCGCCCCATGCCGCTCGCCGCGCCGGTCACGATGCCAACACGCCCGGCGATGGAGCGCGAGCGGTTCGGGCTGAGGCTTGTCATTGCGCCAACTTAGCGCCGGACGAAGAAGATAAGGAACCGCCCATTCACGCGCTTGTGGAAGTAGAGCCTGCTGCCATCGGGCGACAGGGCGGGTGCCTCGGCAAAGCCGGTGATGGCCGCAACTTTCTGCGGCGTGCCGAACGCCTCCGACGTGGTGGCCCGCGCCGCCCGGTAGATTTCCGGCGCGGGATTGGCGGGAATTGCGATCCGGGTGAAGAACAGCTCCAGCCCGTCGCGCGAGATAGCGGGCGCGTAGTTCAGGCCGGTCGCATTGACCCGCGCGAGGATCGCGGCGCTATCAGTGGTGCGGACAAATCCTTGTCCTTGCCTTCTCGCCACAACGATCGTCGCGGCATCCGGCAGGGGGCTGCCCGAAAACGTCCCATCGGCAAACCACAGGTTGTTGCCGTCGGAGGAAATCGCCGCGTCGAAATTCAACCGGCCGCGCTGGTTGACCGATACACCTTGGACGAGCTGCGGTGTGCTGATCGCGCCATTGGCGAAGGTCCCGGTGAAGATGGTTTCCAGCGCCGTGTCGTAATCGCGCAGGGATATGAAATAGAAGCGGGCCGCGTCATCCATGCTGGCGACACCGTCGAGCGTCGGGCTGTTGGCACCGCCAAGCGGGCCTTGCAGCGTGAAGGCATTGTCGGCCTGGCGGCTGGCGTAGAACAGGTCGGTGCGCGCCGGATCGGAATTACTGTTGTTGACGAACAGGAACTGCCCGTCGGGTGAGACAAACGGCTCCATCGCGTCCTCGGTGTAGCCGGCGATGGTGACGGCGGTTTCGCCGGAGAATGCGAGATATTGCCCGCCGCCGGTCGGGCTGGGCGACGGGGTGACTGCCACCACCGCGGAATCGTCGCCGCCGCAAGAGGTAGACAACAACGCCAGAGCCAGCACGATGGTTCGCAGGTGGGTCATGTCGGCGTCTCCCTCGAGCCGACGATACACCCCAATGCCTTGTCGGTCACCCCGAAGCAGAACGACCGGGTGCCTTTACCGGAACGGCGGCTCGTTGAACGCCCGAAGCTTGCGGCTGTGCAGCCGGTCACCCTCGTCGCGCAGCATGGCGCAGGCGACGATGCCGATCTGGAGGTGGGCCGCAATGGCTTCCTCGTAGAACTTGTTGGCCTGTCCGGGCAGCTTGATTTCGCCGTGGAGCGGTTTGTCCGAGACGCATAGCAGCGTGCCGTAGGGCACCCGGAAGCGGTAACCCTGCGTGGCGATGGTCGCGCTCTCCATGTCGATCGCGATCGCGCGGCTTTGCGAGAAGCGCTTGGCCGAGGACGAGTAGCGCAGCTCCCAGTTGCGGTCGTCGGTGGTGACGACCGTGCCGGTGCGCATCCGCTGCTTGAGGTTGGCGCCTTGCACGCCCGAGACCATCTCGGCCGCCAGCGCCAGCGCCTGCTGCACTTCGGCAATCGGCGGGATCGGCACTTCGGGCGGCAGCACCGCGTCGAGCACGTGATCATCGCGCAGATAGGCATGGGCGAGCACGAAATCGCCGATCTTCTGGGTCGAGCGCAGCCCGCCGCAGTGGCCGATCATCATCCACGCATGGGGACGCAGCACCGCGAGGTGATCGCAGATCGTCTTGGCGTTGGAGGGGCCGACGCCGATGTTGACGAAGGTGATGCCCGACCCGTCCTCACGGATCAGGTGGTACGCGGGCATCTGGTGACGGCGCCACGCGGTGTCGTTGAGCTGGTCTTGCGCATGCGGTGTGGGCTCGCGGATGTCGAGGCCCGCCGCGCCGGTCAGCGCGACATAGCCGTCCTTGCCGATCTGCTGCGCGCCCCAGTTCACGAACTCGTCGACGTAGCGGTGATAGTTGGTGAACAGGATGAAGTCCTGGAAGTCGCCGACCTCGCTGCCGGTGTAGTGCTTGAGGCGGGCGAGCGAGTAGTCGGTGCGCAACCCGTCGAACAGCGAGAGCGGGATGTCCATGGTGCCGTCGATCTCGATCCCGTCGGCCAGCTCGTCGCCGATCAGCGCAAGGTCTGTCGAGGGGAAGTGCGCGGCAATATCCTGCGGCGCGATCCCGACCATCGCCGCCCCGGCCTCGCCGTCGAGCACATAGGGGAAGGGGATTTCCTGCCGCGACCGGCCGACGCTCACCTCGACCTCATATTCGCTGGCGATCAGTTCGAGCTGCTCGGTCAGGTATTTCGCGAAGCGGGCAGGACGGGTGACGGTGGTGATATAGGTGCCCGGCATCTCGAGCCGTCCGAAGGCGCGGCTGCGGTCGCGCGGCGCGCCGATCCCGGCATAGCGCAAGGTGATTTGCGGATAGGCGTAGCTGCCGTCGCCGCGCCTGGCGGGCGGGGGCATGGTGCCGTCGCGGCCGAAGGCTATCACGTCATCGCGCAGCGTGCGCACCGCCTCGTCGTAATGCTGCTGGAGCTGGGCGAGGATGCTCGGAATGTCGATCATGGCAGTTGTTCTGCTCCCTTCTTGTTATCGTTGTATGGCAGCACCTTCGCGCGTGCAGGCGCCGTTTACAAGAAGGGCGCGGGGATCGCATCCGATCCCCGCGCCCTTGTCGCGTATTGGTTTGGCCGCGTTGGCGGGCGAGGATCAGTCCTCGTCGCTGTCGTCGAACAGTTCGGCCGGGATTTCGCCGGGCTCGAGGCTGGTGTCGATGCGGGTCGCGTCGGCCTGTTCCTCGATATCGCGCTGTTCGTCGTCGAACATCGCCTTCAGCACGTCGACGCCTTCGCTCTGCAGCTTGGCCTCGTCGTCCGAGCGGGCGACATTGGCCTTGACGGTCACGCGCACTTCGGGGTGGAGAGCGACAGTCACGTCGTGCATCCCGATGTTCTTGATCGGCGCGCCGAGGATGACCATGCGCTTGTCGACGATATGGCCCTGGTCGGCGAGACCGGCGACGATGTCGCGCACGCTCACCGAGCCGTAAAGCTGGCCGGCGTTCGAAGCGGCGCGGATCAGCACCACCTGTGCGCCCGCAACCTGCTCACCCTGCGCTTCGGCATCGGTGCGACGCTCGGCGTTTTCGTTGACCAACCGCTCGCGGTTGGATTCGAAGACCTTGCGGTTGGCATCGTTGGCGCGCAGCGCCTTCTTCTGCGGGAGCAGGAAGTTGCGCGCATAGCCGTCCTTCACGGAGACAACGTCCCCGATCGAGCCGAGCTTTTCAATGCGCTCCAGGAGAATGATGTGCATGGGTCTTTCTCCTCTACTTCACGATGAACGGCAGCAGGCCGATCTGACGCGAACGCTTGATTGCCTGGGCCAGTTCACGCTGCTTCTTCGCCGAAACGGCGGTGATGCGCGAAGGCACGATCTTGCCACGCTCGGACATGAAGCCCTGCAGCAGGCGCACGTCCTTGTAATCGATCTTCGGGGCGTCCTTGGCCGCGAACGGGCAGGACTTGCGGCGGCGGAAAAACGGGCGTGCCATCAGTCGCGGTCCTCACGTGAATCGCGGCGCTTACGCTCGCGGTCGTTCTTGCGCATCATCACGGACGGGCCTTCCTCGTGTTCTTCCACGCGGATGGTGATGTAACGGATGATGTCTTCGTTGATGCGGGTCTGGCGCTCAAGCTCGGCAACAACCGCGCCGGGGGCGTCGATGTTGAGCAGCACGAAGTGCGCCTTGCGGTTACGCTCGATCTTGTAGGCGAGCGACTTGAGGCCCCAGCTTTCGGTCTTGGTGACCTTGCCGTTGCCGGCCTCGACGATTTCGGTAGCTTGCGCTGCCAGCGCGTCGACCTGAGCCTGGCTCAAATCCTGACGCGCAAGAAAGACGTGCTCGTAGAGCGACATCTTGCGTCCTTTCACTTTATGCCGATCGCTGGCTGATCCGCACCAGATGTGCAGGGCCCCTCCGGCTTTCTTCTATCTCTCGCACAGGCGGTTCCCATGCGAAGTGGCGGCCCTTACAGGATCACGGTGCAATTGCAAGTCTTGCCGCGCGGGAACCGGAGCGGCAAGCGCGGGGTTTGACGCTTGCATGATTCGCAAAAGGGGGAATTGCCTGTGCCTTCAGGTCTGGTCGCACTGCTCGACGATATTTCGGTAATTGCCAAGGCGGCGTCGGCTTCGATCGACGATATCGGCGTCGCGGCCAGCCGCGCAGGCGTAAAGACTGCGGGCGTGGTGATCGACGATGCGGCGGTGACGCCGAGCTACGTCACCGGCCTTTCCCCGGCGCGCGAGCTGCCGATCATCTGGAAGATCACCAAGGGTAGCCTCAAGAACAAGCTGCTGTTCCTGCTGCCGGGCGCGCTGGTCCTGTCGGAGTTCTTGCCTACCGCCATCATCTGGCTGTTGATGCTCGGCGGCGCTTTCCTGTGTTACGAAGGCGCGGAAAAGGTGATGGAGAAGCTGGGCGCGGGCAAGCATGGTGCCACGCTCGATGACGAAATCACCGATCCCGTCGCCTTCGAGAACGAGCGCGTGGGCGGGGCAATCCGCACCGATTTTATCCTGTCGGCCGAGATCATGGCGATCGCGCTTAACGAAGTTGCGGACGAGACGTTGATCATGCGCGGGCTTGTGCTGGCGGTGGTGGCGATCGCGGTGACGGTGGCCGTCTACGGCGCGGTCGGGTTCATCGTGAAGATCGATGATATCGGGCTCTACCTCACCAAGCAGGCCAGCAATGCCAAGCAGGCCTTCGGGCGGTTCCTGCTGCGCTTCGTGCCCAAGCTTTTGACCGCGCTCTCGGTCATCGGGACGCTGGCGATGCTGTGGGTCGGCGGCGGGATTATCGTTCACGGCACGCATGAGGTCGGCTTCGACGCCGTCTATGATATTGTCCACGGCGCCGAATATGCGGTCAAGGGCGCGACCGGCGGGGCTGGCGGCGTGCTGGGCTGGCTGACCTATGCGGGGCTTTCGGCGGTGGTCGGCCTGGTGCTGGGCGGTGTCATCGCTTTTGTCCTGCACAAAGTGCTGGGTGTCGGCGCGGACAAGGCGCACTAAACCGCTCCCATGACCAAGCCGATCCTCTATACCTGCGCGCGCTCGCGGGGCCTGCGCGCGACCTGGGCCGCCGAGGAAGCGGGGGCCGACATCGACCTCCGGATCCTTCCGTTCCCGCCGCGCTACCTCGCGCCCGAATATCTCGCGATCAACCCGCTGGGGACGGTGCCGATGCTGGTCGTCGGCCCAGAAGACGGCGGCGCCCGCATGACCGAGAGCTGCGCGATTGCGCACTACCTCGCCAGCAAGGATGGGGCCCAAAAGAACGGATCGGGCGATCTGGTGATCGCCCCCGGTGAACGCGACTACGCCGAATATTGCGACTTCACCTACCACGCCGACGCGACGATCACCTTCCCGCAGACCGTCTACATGCGCTTCGTCATGTTCGAGAAGGACAAGGGGTTGCAGGATGCGGGCCACGCTTACGCCAAGTGGTATTACAAGCGCCTGATCAAGGTCGAACAGCGCCTCGAAGGCCGCGAATACCTGTGCGGCGACCGCTTCACGGTGGCCGACATCTGCGTCGGCTACGCGCTGATCCTGTCGGAGAGCGTAGGGCTGGACGATGGCGTGCCCGAGAGCCTCAAGGCGTACCGCGAGCGGCTGACCTCGCGGCCCGGCTACCAGCGGGCTTTCCAGCGCGAGGAAGCGGGGCGGCTGGCGCTTGAGGCGGCGGCGGGCTGAGCGGCGGTTTTTGGCAGCCCCCGCTCCAGCTAGCTATACTTCTACTTCCGCAGAGGCGTGCTCCGCCACTTGGCTTTGAGACGGCCTTTAATGCAATGGCAAATATCTGATATCGCCGCGTTTAACTCTTGCTAAGCGCAGTCGGCGATGCCAAGCTTCGGTTCTCTCAGGGGAGGCGAAAAACAAATGGGTCGCGTTGCTTCGCGGAGGCTGGTCGCCTCCCTTCTCGTGCTTGGTGGACTGTCCGGCTGCGGCGGTGGTGGTAGCGGCAGTGGTGGCCAAGTCCCTGCTCCAATCAACAAAGCCCCATCTTTCACCTCGGCAACCACCGCTTCGGTCGCCGAGAACTCCAGCACGCCGTTCTATACTGCCGCTGCCACAGATGCCGATGGCGATACGGTTGCGATTGCAATTACCGGCGGCAGCGATTCCGCCGCATTCTCGTTTGTCGGAGGCGTGCTCGGCTTCGCCAAAGCGCCGAACTTCGATCAGCCCACCGATGCAAATCTCGATAACACCTACGAAGTCACATTGACCGCAACTGACGGCAAGGGCGGATCGACCAGTCTGACCTTGCCGGTGCGGGTCACAAACGACCGCGAGGGGGTCAATTTGACCCGGCTGACGAGCGGCCTTGGAGCCGATGCGGTCATAGCCGCGCGCAGAGGTCCGACTGACGGGCTGATCGTAGTCTCGCAAGACGGCACGGTTCGTGAGTTCTTTGGCGGGACTGCGTCGGGCAATTTGACGGGCAACGTCTTCAATTCCGGGGAGACCGGACGTGTGCTCGCGGTTGCTCACTTCAACGGATATGGGGTGGTCATGCTCGACATCACGGGAGTGGGCGTCATCGTGCGGACCATTGTCCTCCAGGATTCCATCTTGAAGTATTCCGTTTCCGATGACCTCGCTGGACCCTCAACCGGGGCAGCGCGCGGCACCCTCTTCATTGGCGGGGACGGCTTTCTGTTCGGCGCACTGGGTGATCCTTCGGGCAGTCTGGCGCAGGATGTTACGTCGGGTTACGGCAAGCTCTTCCGGGTCCAAATCGATCCCTTCTGCGGCGCCTCGGTCGGTAGATATTGTATCTTTGCAGAACTGTTCGGAGACGGGGTTCACTCCCCGGCCGGAGGGGGTGGCTATGCCTCTCGCAGCTTCCTGCTCGACAGCGGTACGGACCAGCAGGAGGAAGTGAACTACTTCTTCCAAGATGCGCGCCCGCTCGATTTCGGCTGGCCATTTCGCGAAGGCACCTTCGCCCGGGTCGCAAACCCGCCGGCACCTGTAATCGGTCCGTCCATCACCTACACGTATGGGAATGGGTTCTTTCAAGGCCAGAGAATGACCGGTGGGCTCCACTACACCGGTAGGATCGCCAGTCTCGACGACCGGATCCTGATCACCGACCGAAGCGGAAAGATTTTCGCTTTCCGAGCCGGGTTCCTGAGTGATGGCATATTGCATGCGGCGAACGAGATGGAGAACCGAACCGCCGATTTCGTCCCCGCAGACGGAGCAATCGAACGCCCTGCCGCGATCGTGCGCGATAATGCCGGTCGTCTCTTCGTCCTCGACGGCGACGGCGAGCTTTACCTGGCTGGCTGAGCGGAAAGTTGGCGGGCTCCGCACGAAGAAGGGCGGCTCTTGGCGAAAATCTCATCCAAGCTGCCCGTCCGGAATCAGGTGCGAGCCACTCCGGCCGTGACGTCCGAAAGTGGGTGGGAAGCGGTCATTCAGCCTTGTTCGCCAGAAATACCAAGTTCGAAGTAAGCGCCCATGCCCTTGGCGGTCGCTTCGGTCTCAATTTCAAGAGCCAGACGAACGCAATCAGCGCGAAAGTCGGTGTAATTCTCATCACCCCGCTCGCACATGTAGCTGAGGCTTAGCTGCCCTTCATCCGTTTCCGGGCGGTAGAATACGCCCTCCATCCACTCCAATGTGCGACCTTGAGTATCGGCCCAATCGAATATGCGTTCGATTGATGCCGCAGGATAGAAGGTGATCCCTCCCTTTCGCGTGGGTCTCAAATCATCAGCTATGGGTTCTTCAAGGATCACTCTCGGATGATGCCGCACTCGTCTAGCGGCCGCAATGGGGTCGCTAGCGGAACGGCAGCTTTCCGGTTCTGCTCCGGCGAGAGCGGACACCAGAGCCCCGTTATCATTCGCTACTGGCGCCCGCCGGCGCCTCGGACTATCGCCGCAGCTTCTTGCGAAACAATCCCCTGTTTGACGAGTTACCCTCGTCGTTGCCCTGACAACGCGGCCACCTACGCGATTGGAACCCCACACACGTGCGCCTTCAGATCAATGTGCAGCTCGATTACGGCCTTTTGCGCGCCTGCGACCTGCTGCTGCAGATCGAGGCCGCCGCGATCCCCGAGCAGCGCATCGAGGAGGCGCATCTCGACCTTTCGCAGTGCGAGCATTTCGCGCGGGTTCCGGCGCAGGACAGCATCGGTGAGCGCATCTGGCTGCGCAAGGAAGGCCAGCTCCTCATCGATTACCGCGCCGTCGTCAGCATCGAACGGATCGTCAGGGATGTCGCCACGCTGCCCGCAATCGCGCCGCACCGCCTGCCGGGCGAGACGGTGCAGTACCTGCTGCCATCGCGCTATTGCCCCTCGCACCAGTTCACCGATTTCGTCGAGAGCAAGTTCGGCACGCTGTCGGGCGGCGCGAAGCTGATGGCCATGCACGACTGGGTTGCGGGCCACCTGTCTTACGTGCCGGGCTCAAGCCATTCCGAGACGAACGCTGCCGACACGTTCCATGCGGGCGAGGGCGTATGCCGCGACTTTGCGCACCTGCTGATCACGCTGGCGCGCGCGGGCGAGATCCCGGCGCGCTATGCAAGCGTCTATGCACCGGGCGTGACCCCGCCCGATTTCCATGCCGTGGCCGAAGTGTTCCTCGGCGGGGAATGGCATCTCGTCGATGCGACCGGCATGGCGAAGGAGGCGGAGATGGCCAAGATCGGCATCGGCCGCGACAGCGGCGACGTCGCCTTCCTCACGGCGTTTGGCCCGCTGATATTCAACAGCCAGAGCGTTACGGTGACGGCGCTCGACTGAAGGTCATGCCGCCTGTTCGGGCGAGACGGGCCGTGCCGAAAGCTCGCGCCTGAGCAGCTTGCCGATCGGATCGCGGGGTAGCTGGTCGACGAACTCGATATAGCGCGGGCGCTTGTAGCCGGCGATCTGTCCCTTGAAGCGCGCGGTAATCTCCTCGCGGGTGAGGCTGTGGCCGGCTTTCAGCACCACGAATGCCTTGACCGCTTCGCCCCATTGCTAGTCGGGCACGCCGCAGCAGCCAACATCGGCGACCTCGGGCATGGCGGTGAATACGGCGTCGACCTCGGCCGGATAGACGTTTTCGCCACCGGTCTTGATCAGCTCCTTGGCGCGGCCCAGCAGGTAGCCTCGCCCGCGTTCGTCCATCGTGCCGAGGTCGCCGGTGCGCAGCCAGCCGTGGCCCAGCGCCGCCTCGCTCGCCTCCGGATTGCGCCAATAGCCGAGCATCACCGAAGGCCCGCGCAGGCACAGCTCGCCTTCCTCGCCGGGAGGCAGGTGGTTCCCTTCCGGATCAAGCACAGTCATCGTCACGTGTGGCAGCGTCCAGCCGATTGAGCGGGGCGCTTCGAGCATGTCGGCATAGTCCATGAAGGTCGCAAAGCCGCAGATCTCGGTCTGGCCGTAGCCGCCGACGACGCGCGCGTCCCACTCGCGTTCGATGAATTCGTACATCTGCGGGCGGCCCATCCCGGCCCCCCCGGTGTAATTGGTGAGCGGCATCCGGCCATCGCGGACCGGCTCCATCGCAGCCCACGGGAAGCAGATGGTGGGGAAGGCGCTGGTGGTGGTGCAGGCTTCGTGGTGGAGCAGATCGAGGATCGCGGCGTTGCTATCATCGCGGCCCGCGAACACCGATGTGCCGCTGCAAGCGAGCATCGCGGCGACCTGCTGCATGCCGACGACATGAAACATCGGATTGACCGACAGCAGGCGTTCGGTGTGCGAAAACCCGCGATGCTGCGCAAAGCCGAGCGCCGCGCTCGCGACCGCGCTTCCGGCCTGTAGACAGCCCTTGGGCTTGCCCGTCGTGCCGCTGGTATACATCATGTAAAGCGGGCGATCGGGAGCCAAGTTGAGGCCGAGATCATAGGTGTGTTGGATCGGCCCGAGGGTGGTTCCTACAATGCTTTCAAAAAACCCGCCTCTTTCGTGTGTTTCATCAACTTGGTGCACCTCACCCGCCTCGGCCTGGGATAAAAGGCTGGAAAAGCGAGGGTTTACGAAGGTCATGGCGGGCTCGGAATTGCCGCAGATCCACGCGATCTCGGCAGGCGCCAGTCGCCAGTTGAGCAGCACCGCGATGGCCCCGATCCGTCCACAAGCGAGCAAGGTGGTGAGGAACGGCGCGCCGTCCGTCAGCAGCAGCGCGATCCGGTCGCCGGGCGCAATCCCGCGCGCCAGCATCCACCGGGCCAGGTTGGTGACCCGCGCGTCGAGCTGCGCCCATGTAAGGCGCTGGGTGCCATCGATTGCGGCAAGGCGGTGGGAATGGCGCGCGGCGGAGTTCGCCAGCAGCGTATCGAGGGAGAAATCGCGGGGGTGCATAGTGGGCAGGTTAACCGCGCATCGCCCCTTCAGCCATCAGCGATTTTGCGAAGGCACTGTATCAAGATTGCGTCCGCAACGCGTGCAGATGCGGTTGGGCCAGGGCACCACGAAAATCCCGCGGAAGAAGGCGTTCTTGCCGCACTCGGGACAGTTGAAGCGCAGCATTGGAGCGTTAGCGATGATCAGCATCATTATCGCGGCAGCGAAGGCGAGGCTTGAGTGACCGTAGAAGCGGTCCACCGCCACCACCAGCAACACGGCCAGCGTCAGCACCCCGAGCATCCGCCAGCCATGACGCGCAGCGCGGGCGTAGAGGCTCTTAGGGAGGCTTAGCTCAGGCGGGCGAGGATCGATTGCGCGAACTCCGTAAGGGTGTCATCGCGCGCGCCCATCACCGCGACGCGGTCACCAGCTTGCGCGAGGGCGAGGATACTTGACCCGCACGCATCGCGGCTGCCGATGTACTCTGCGCGCCCCCCGGCGGCCTCGATCATGCTGACGATACGTTCGCTGCCGACGCTCCGGTCGACCGTGCCGCCGAAATAGACCGGGTCGCACATGATCGTCACATCATCCGGCCCCAACTCGCGTGCAAAGGTCCGGGCAAGTTCCTCGCCCATCTGGCGCAAGGGGCCGTATCCGTGCGGCTGGAAGAAGGCGATTACCCGGCCCGGCGTGGCCTTCAATGTGCGCAAGGTCGCGGCGCATTTCTCGGGGTTGTGGCCGAAGTCGTCGATAACCGTCACGCCCGAGGGCGAGGTGCCGATCACATCGAAACGCCGCGCCAGCCCTGCGAAACTGCGCAGCGCGAAGGCGGCATTCGCGACGCCGATCCCCGCCGCATTCGCCGCTGCGATCGCTGCCAGCGCGTTGGAAAGATTGTGCAGCCCCGGCATCGGCACGCTCAGCGGAAAGGCCTCGCGCCGGCGATTGTCGATCAGCACGGCCTCGATACCGCGATCGGTCTGCGCGATGGTGTCGGGATCGATCGTCAGGTCGGCATCGCGCGTCCGCACCCCGAAGGTCACCGCCGCACGCGCCCGGCCTGCAAGATACCCGGCTTCCGCGCTGTCGAGATTGATCACAGCCGTGCCCGACGCGGCGAGGTAGTTGCCGAACAGCACCCGCAGTTCCTCGATGGTCTTGTGGTCGAGGCTGACATTGAGCAGCACGCC
>JANNWO010000040.1:0-6707 GCA_031408395.1 Sphingomonadales bacterium
GAGCGGCTGACGATGCCGACAGAACCCTTCTTGAAGATGTTGGCGGGCATGATGCCGATCTTGCATTCGTTCGGCGTCAGCACGCCGGGGCAGTTGGGGCCGATCAGCCGCGACTTCGAGCCCGAGAGTGCACGCTTGGCACGCACCATGTCGAGCACCGGAATGCCTTCGGTGATGCAGATGATCAGCTCGATCTCGGCATCAATCGCCTCGCAGATCGCGTCGGCAGCGAACGGCGGCGGCACGTAGATGCAGCTCGCGTTGGCTCCCGTTGCTTCCTTGGCCTCGCGCACGGTGTTGAACTGCGGCAGGCCGATATGCGTGGTGCCGCCCTTGCCGGGGGTCACGCCGCCGACCATCTGCGTGCCGTAATCGAGCCCCGCCTGCGTGTGGAATGTGCCGGTGTTGCCGGTCATGCCTTGCGTGATGACCTTGGTGTCTTTGTTTACGAGGATGGACATTAGGGTAACACTCCTACGGTGTCTGATTTGAGGGCCACGCCGTCGAAAAAGAGAACCTCTTTCAAGGGGCTGTCGGTGGGAACGAAAAAGAGCTGGAAACTGTCATGGCCGGGCAGGGTCCCCGGCTCCCAGGTAGCGACGCTGACCTCGGCCCGGTCGATGACTCTGCTGGCCTCGAGCCCGAGCCAGTCTTGCGCTGTCGAGATTGCAATCGGGCGAGTCTCACCAAGGTCGAACAGCCGGCAACCAGTCACGCGGGTGCCATCGATGCGCACTTCGGAAAGAACAACATAGAGCCGCTCGCCCGCAATGGTCTGTTCGAAGACTTCCATCGCGCTCATGGTGCCGCCCCGTTCAGACACGATAGGTGCACCAGCGCTCTGTGCGAAGTCGAGGAACCGGATAAGCGCCTCTGGGCGCGATGCGGGGGCGGAGGCTTGCCAACCGGCCGCTGCGAGCGAGGCAGATGCGGCCGCCTGATCCGCGATGCCGCCGCACCCGGTTCTGAAGGCATCAAGGATGGCGATCGAAGGGTAGGGCGCCGCTTCGGTCCCGGCCAACGTTGTTCCGTCCTGCGCGCTCAGAGGAGCGGCAAGCGCAAAAGCGAAGGCGAGGAGCGGCGCGCGGCGCATCAGGCAAGGCTGCCGTCAAGCGCCTTGCACGCCTCGAGCAGTTCCTTGACCGCATCGACGCTGACGCCGAGGTTGGCCTTTTCCTCGTCGGTCAGCGAAATCTCGATCACGTCCTCAGCACCGCCCGCGCCGATCACGACCGGCACGCCGACGTAAAGCCCGTCGACTCCGTACTTGCCGTCAACCTGCACTGCGCAGGGCAGGATGCGCTTCTGGTCGTAGAGGTAGGCTTCGGCCATCGAGATGGCGCTGGTGGCGGGGGCGTAGAAGGCCGAGCCGGTCTTGAGCAGCGCAACGATCTCGCCGCCGCCCGCGCGCGTGCGCTTGACGATTTCGCCCAAGCGATCCTCAGAAATGCCCTTGATCTTGGCCATGTCCGCGACCGGAATGCCGTTGATGGTCGAGTAGGACAGCACCGGCACCATCGTATCGCCGTGGCCGCCGAGTACGAAGGCGTTCACGTCCTTGACGCTGACGCCGAATTCCCACGCGAGGAAGGTCGCGAACCGCGCCGAGTCCAGCACGCCGGCCATGCCGACGACCTTGTGCGCCGGAAGGCCCGAAAATTCGCGCAGCGCCCAGACCATCGCGTCGAGCGGGTTGGTGATGCAGATCACGAAAGCGTCGGGGCAGTTGGCAGCAATGCCTTCGCCCACGGACTTCATGACCTTGAGGTTGATGCCGAGCAGATCATCGCGGCTCATGCCGGGCTTACGCGCGACGCCCGCGGTGACGATCACCACGTCCGCGCCCGCGATGTCGGCGTAGTCGTTCGATCCGGTGATGCTCGCGTCGAAGCCCTCGACCGGGCCGCACTGGCTGAGGTCCAGCGCCTTGCCCTGCGGGATACCTTCGGCCACATCGAACAGGACGATGTCGCCAAGGCCCTTCAGCGCTGCGAGGTGGGCGAGCGTGCCGCCGATATTGCCAGCGCCGACGAGGGCGATCTTCTTGCGGGCCATGTGTGGACTTCCTTCCCTGAAGCATCGGGACGAAGAAGCGGGGCGCGCACTCGGGAGCAAGGCGCAAAGTGCCAGCCTCCCGTCCCAAGCGGCCGGGCACCCGTTACATCGGCGGCGGTAGGCGGCTCAAAACGGGATTGCAACCAGCAAAAGGCCTTGAGCGGCAACTATCTTTGCAAACAGTTCGCAATTGCATTAAAGAGGACAAGTGGCTGCATACGGGTAACGCCGTAGCACAGGCGCCGTAAGGGAAGATTGCTCAGGCCGGTTCGAGCGTGCGCTCGGCGCGGGCGGCGAGACGGCGGTCGAACATCTGCGTGATCGATAGCCAATGGTCTTTCGCATTGGCATCACCGCGTGCACCCGCCTCAGCGGCAAGGTCCACTGCGGCATCGGCTGACGCCAGGCCGTGGACCGCAAAGTGTCGCAGCGCGTCGGCAAGAAGCGGATCGAAGCGCGCGGGACCCGGCGCCACGTCGCCCCCCGGACAGCGGTTGTCGTTTACCGCCCGCGCCAGCGCCGGAGCGATCAACCCGCGCCCCGCGGCGCGCCAGCCGAGACGACGGGCAGGGTTGTTGGTGGATGCGAAGCGGACAGACATGAAGCGCGTGTATTCCCGTCGATCTCGGCACGCGAACAAGACATCTGCGTGCGGAAAACGCTCTACCCGCGCGCCGCTAAGGCTTGGTGTGGCAACAGGGTTTCCGGGGCCTTAACCCTGTTTACGGGCTGCCTCAGGGGGGCGTGTCAGTCCTTGGCGGCTGGAGCCTGCGCGCCGCCCGGCTGGGCCTTCCACTGGCCCGAGCGTGCAAACTCGGACTTGACCGCGCCTGCGCCGGAATAGGCAGGCGTGGGCACTTCGCTCGATAGCGCAGCCGGAGCTGCGGCGCCCTGCGCCTGCTTGCGCACCGGCACCGGCTCGATCTCATAGGCGATCACCGGGCGCGCCGATGCGGCTATGCTGGCCGCAGTGGTTGCAAAGGGAACCGAGGTGGTGCGCCCGCTCACCGCCGGTTCGAACCCGGCATAGGCATTGGTGAAAGCCGCCGCCTGCCCGCTCGCGCCGCGGGTGCGGTAGAAGCGGTGCGCGCCGATCGTGCCGATGTGGTCGAGCGTCGGCGCCCAGTAAGGATTGACCCAGAGCGTGTGGTAATGCGTCGCGAGGCCGACGGGGGCATAGACGTTGCCGCTCAAGGCGTCGGCGGCGATGCGCTGCGCCTGCGCCCAGCTCGCCCCGCCGGGCCGCCGTGCGAGGCTGCCGTCGCAGGTGAAGGTGAACTGGCAGCCGGTTGACCGCGCCGAACCCTGATAGACGACCCCGCACACGCTCGACGGCCAGCTGGGGTGCGCGACGCGGTTGAGCACCACCTGCGCGACAGCGCGCTGGCCCGCCTCGCTCTCGCTTGCCGCCTCGTACCACACGGCCTGCGCAAGGCATTCCTGCGCGCGCAACTGGGTAAGGCCGCTGGCGGGGGCGTAGAAGGGCCGGGCCGCCGCGCCGACATCGATCAGCGCACCGAGCGCGCGGCCACTCTCGGCGCCTTCGCCGAGCGGGTTGTCGGAGGGGAGCGCGACCAGCGCGGTTCCGGCAGGGTCGGCCATGTAGTAATAGGCCGAGCCCGGAAAGCTCATCCCCGGCCGCTCGAACGGCAGCGCGGCGGCGGCGGCCTGGCGCGTGGCGAGCGCGGCGGTGCTCGGGGCCGCGTTGCCGGGAAGCGTGGTGAAACCGCGGCCGGTCATCTCTGGCGCGGCCATGGCAGGGACGGTGATAGCGGCGAGCAGCACCGCCATCCGCTTGCGCCAAGCTTTCGTGGGCCACGACCAGCCACGCGCGGAGCGAGCGGCGGCGGTGGGGGAAAAGATGCGCGAGGCTGCCATGATCTGCCGCCCGCCCTACGCGCAAGGGTGAGCAGGGGCGAGCGCGGCGCGGTCCCGCGTCCCGATTGTGGACACTTGGGTACCGCGGCTTAACCCGTTGCGCGGGCGAACGCGGAGCCCTATCGCCTCGGGCCTAGGGATATGGCGCGGGACCGCATCAGGATGGGGCACAAGGGGGTGCGGAGCGCGGCGCTGTTGGCGGGTCTGTGCGTAGCCGCGGCTTGCGCGCCCGCCGCGCCGCACAAACCCGCAGACCCTGCGCATCCCACGATTGTCAGCCTCAATCCCTGCCTCGATGCGATCCTTGTCGAGGTTGCGCCGCCGGAGCAGGTGCTGGCGCTGTCGCATTACTCGCGCGATCCCGGCTCGAGCTCGGTCCCGGCGGATATCGCTGCGCGCTACGGCGTCACCGGCGGGACGGCCGAGGAGGTGATCGCTGCGCAGCCCGACCTCGTCCTGGCCTCGATCTACCTGCCCCAGCCGACCCGGTCTGCGCTGGAGAGAGCAGGCCTCAAGGTCGCGACCTTCGGCAGTCCGACGACGGTCGCCGAGAGCGCCGCGCAGGTGCGCGAGGTCGCAGCGCTGGCGGGGCGGGCAAGCGAGGGCGAGACGCTCGCCGCCCGCTTCGCCGCGCCGCCATCTCGTCCGCAAGGCGCGATCGACGCGTTGCTGTGGCAGCCGGGCGAGATCGTCGCGGGCGAACAGACCCTTATCGCCGAGCTGCTGCGCGAGGAGGGCTTCGCCAGCCATGCGGCCAAGCGCGGGCTCAAGCAGGCCGACGGGGTGAGCCTTGAGAGCGTGCTCGCCGATCCGCCCTCCGTGCTGCTGGTGGCGGGCGACGCACCGGGGCAGCGCCATCCGCTGCTGGCAGGGGCGTTCAAGTCGATGCACATCGCCGCCTTCGACCCGTCGCTGATCTATTGCGGCGGGCCGACCATCCCCAAGGCGCGCGCGCGGCTTCGGCAGATCCGCACCGAGTGGGAGCGCCGCCCATGAACCGTGCGAGCCTTGTCTTCGCGCTGCTGCTGGCGCTGTTGCTACCGCTGTCGCTGCTCGCGGGGCGCGTGTGGATCGATCCCTTCGACGCCCGCGCCACCGCCAACGCCGCGCTGATCCTTGCCGAACTGCGCTTGCCGAGGGCGGTGCTGGCGGTGGTGATCGGTGCAGGGCTGGGCACGGGCGGCGCGGCGATGCAGGGCTATCTCAGGAACCCGCTCGCCGACCCCGGCCTGTTCGGCATCGCGCCGATGGCCGCGCTCGGCGCCGTCGCCAGCTTCTGGCTGAACCCGCTGCTGCCGCCCGCATGGGCGGCATGGAGCCTGCCAGTGCTCGCGCTGATCGGCGCGGGCTTCGGCATGGCCGCCCTTGCGCTGATCGCCGGGCGCACCTCATCGGACGCCGCGGGCGGCGCGGGCGGAGGGATCGCGCTGTTCACTCTGGCGGGCCTGATGCTGGCGAGCCTCGCCGGCGCGCTCACCGCGCTTGCTATCACCCTTGCGCCCAATCCCTTCGCGCTCTCCCAGATTGTGCTGTGGCTCAACGGTGCGCTCACCGACCGATCGTGGCACGAGGTCGCGATTGCCGCGCCGCTGATCGCTGCCGGGATCGCGGTGCTGGCGCTGGCGGCAAAGAGCCTCGATGCGCTGACACTGGGCGAGGAGGCGGCGCGGTCGCTCGGCCTCGATCCGGGGCGGCTGCTGGCGCTGCTGGTGATCGGCATTGGGCTGACGGTCGGGGCAGGCGTGGCGGTTGCCGGGATCATCGGTTTTGTCGGGCTTGTCGTGCCGCATCTGGTGCGCCCGCTGACCGACCGGCTGCCATCGAGCCTGATCCTGCCGAGCGCGCTCGCGGGCGCGTGCTTGGTGCTGGCGGCGGATAGCATCGTGCGCGTGCTGCCGCTGGTCACCGAACTGCGCCTCGGCATCGCATTATCGCTGATCGGCGCGCCGTTCTTCTTCTGGCTGCTGCTCCGGATGCGGCGGGGGCAGCTATGAGCCTTGCAGCCGAGACCCTGACCCTGATGCGCGGCGGGCGCGAGGTGGTGAGCGGGCTTTCCGCCGCGCTTCAGCCGGGGCAGATCACCGCCATCGTCGGCCCCAACGGCGCGGGCAAGTCATCGCTGCTGCTGGGCCTTGCCGGGTTGCTGGCACCCACCGCAGGGGAGGTGACGTTGGAGGGTGCGAGCCTTGCCGCTCTCCACCCCCGCACCCGCGCACAGAGCATCGGCTATCTGCCACAAACTCCCGACATCGCGTGGGACGTGGCGGTCGAGAACCTCGTGGCGCTAGGCCGCCTGCCGTGGCGCGATCGCGGGACCGAAGCGGTGGACGCCGCACTCGCCGCGCTCGATCTCGAACCGCTTCGCCATCGTCCCGTCAGCCGCCTTTCGGGCGGGGAGCGGGCGCGGGTGCTGCTGGCGCGGGTACTTGCCGGAGAGCCCCGCTGGATCCTCGCCGACGAGCCGCTCGCCGCGCTCGACCTTGCGCACCAGCTCAGCCTGATCGCGCACTTCAGGGCCTGCGCGCGCGCAGGGCAGGGGGTGGTGGTGGTGCTCCATGATCTCGCGCTTGCCATGAACCACGCAACCCGCGTGCTGGTGCTGAAAGACGGCCGCCTGATCGCCGACGGCCCGCCTGCCGAGGCGCTCGCCCCGCACGTGATCGCGCAAGGTTGGGGCGTGACAGCGCGCTGGCTAGGCGAAGCGGGGGGGCTAGGCGAAGCGGGGGGGCTGGGCGAGGCGGGGGAAATGGCTCTGGTGGCCGGTCCGGGACCGG
>JANNWO010000041.1:0-4579 GCA_031408395.1 Sphingomonadales bacterium
CAATTGCCAAGGCGATCAGCAGACCGTAGGAAATGGAATTCATCGACTTCGTGCCCCCGGCAAGGCCGTGCGAGGTGCACTGGCCGTCCTTGATTGGGACACCTCTACAGACCATGACTTACCAAATAGTAACCACGCTGATCGGCCCGGAAGCCGGGATGGCGAGTGATCGTGCGGATAAGCGCGGGGAGACGCTGCGATGAACAACACGGGAAGCGAGACCGGTATTTTTCCGGCGATTGACCGGCGCGCCATTCCGGCCGAGGCGCGCGAGAGCACCTGGGCCGCCGCCGACGGCCACAAAGTGCGCCGCATCGACTGGCCCGGAGCGAGCAATGGGGAAGGGGGGCCCCGCGGGTCGATCCTCTTCCTTCCCGGACGCGGCGATTTTTACGAAAAATATCTCGAGACCCTCGATGAATGGCACCGCGCCGGGTGGCGGGTCACTGCCTCGGACTGGCGCGGGCAGGCGGGCTCGGGCCGGTTCGGCAGGGACGCGGTGACCGGACACATCGAGGATTTCGCGATCTGGATCGACGATCTGGCGCAGCTATGGGCGCGGTGGGTCGCTGAAACCCCGGGGCCGCACGTTCTCGCGGGGCATTCGATGGGCGGGCACATCATCCTGCGCGCGCTGGTCGAGAAGCGGATTGCGCCTGATGCGGTGGTGCTAAGCGCGCCGATGACGGGAATCGCTGGCCCGCGCCTGCCGCTCGCCGTGCTCCAAGGCGCTGCGCGGACCATGTGCCGGATCGGCGACCCCGCGCGCCCCGCATGGAAGTGGAGCGAGAAGCCGGGCGAAATCCCCGCCGCGCGCGCCAACCTCCTCACCCACGACCGCGACCGCTATGCCGACGAACAGTGGTGGCGCGATACGCGGCCCGAACTTGTCATGGGCCCCGGCAGCTGGCGCTGGGTCGAGCGGGCCTATGCCTCGTGGCAGCTGCTCGAGGCGCCGGGCGCACTGGAGAGCGTCGGCGTGCCGGTGCTGATCATCTCGACCTCTGCCGACAAGCTCGTCAGCCACACCGCCAACCTCGCCGCCGCCAGCCGCCTGCCTAAGGGGGAACTGATGGCGCTGGGCGAGGAGGCCTATCACGAGGTGCTGCGCGAGACCGACGCCGTGCGGGGGCCGATCATGGCTGCCATCGCCGACTTCCTCGACCGCACAGCACCCCAAGAATCCTTGGCGCCATGATCTACGACATCGCCGTTATCGGCGCAGGGATGGCGGGTGCCAGCATCGCCGCCGAACTCGCGCCCCATGCCCGCGTGCTGATGATCGAGGCCGAGGATGCGCCGGGCTACCACGCGACCGGGCGCTCGGCGGCATTTTGGGAGGAGTGCTATGGCGGGCCGGGCGTGGTCCCGCTGACCCGCGCCTCAGGCGCTTATCTGGCCGACCACGGCTTCCTCACCCCGCGCGGCGCGCTTTATGTCGGACGGCCCGAGGACCGCGCGGCGATGGCGGACTTCCGTGCCAGCTATGCCGGAACGGGCGTTCAGATCGAACCGCTTGCCCCCGCCGAACTCGCGGCTCGGGTGCTGCATATCCGCCCTGAATGGAGCGAGGCGCTCTTCCAGCCGGCCTGCGCCGACATCGACGTGGCGGGACTGCATCAGCACTATCTCGGAGCCGCGCGGCGGCATGGGGTAGCGCTCGGGTGCCGCGCGCGGGTGACGGGGATTGCGCGCGAGCGCGGCGCGTGGACGATCACCACCGAACGCGGCGAGAGCTGGCGCGCGGCGACGCTGGTCAATGCCGCCGGCGCCTGGGCGGACGAGGTCGCGCGCCTCGCACGCGTGAGCCCGGTCGGTATTACGCCCTTGCGCCGCACCGTCGCCGTTCTGCGCGTTGCGCCCAAAGCGCCCGCCGATCTGCCGTTGGTGATCGACATCAATGGCGGCTTTTACTTCAAGCCCGATGCGGGCCGGTTGTGGCTCAGCCCGCACGACGAGATCCCATCAGGTCCCTGTGACGCCGCGCCCGAGGAGCTTGACGTCGCCGTCGCCGTAGACCGCTTCCAGAAGGTGACCAACTGGCGGATCGAAGCGGTTGAGCGGCGCTGGGCGGGCCTCAGAAGCTTCGCGCCCGACCGGATGCCGGTCTATGGCTTCGATGCGGGGGGCGAAGGCTTCTTCTGGTTTGCAGGCCAGGGCGGGTTCGGCATCCAGACCGCGCCAGCCGCCGCGCGGCTGGCGGCGCAGGTGTTGCTCGGGCAGGGGCCGGACGCGATGACCGCTGGGATCGACGCTGCCGCTTTTGCGCCTGCGCGGCTCCAGCCCGCGCGACAATCCGCCTAGGCAAACCTGCTGCCTTCTGGCATTTCCCCAATGTGGATTAACCACTTTGGAGGGAATATCGATGGCTCACACGTTCGAGATCTACAAGGACAACGCAGGCGAGTTCCGGGTGCGTTTCAAGTACAATTCGGAAATCATGTTCTCGACGCAGGGCTATTCCAGCAAGGCCAGCGCGCAGAACGCCATCGATTCGATCAAGAAGAACGGCCCCGAAGCGGCGGTTGAAGACAAAAGCTGAGTGTAAGGTTCGCGGGCGGGTCTTAACGGCCCGCCGCAATCCGCGCCGCTTCTGCGCTTGCCAGCGCGTCGACCCGTTCGTTTTCCGGGTGGCCTGAATGCCCGCGCACCCAGTGCCACGTCACGTCATGCGGGCGGGCGGCCTCGATCAGATCGTGCCACAGATCGGCATTCTTTACCGGCTTTTTGCTGGCACTGACCCAGCCATTGCGCTTCCAGCCGTGGACCCACTTGCTCATCCCGTCGAGCACATATTTGCTGTCGGAATAGAGCTCGACCTTGCACGGTTCGATCAGCGCATTGAGTCCCTTGATCGCGGCCATCAACTCCATGCGGTTGTTGGTGGTGTCAGGCTCGCCGCCCGACAGTTCCTTTTCGCGCTCGCCCATCCGCAGCAGCGCGCCCCAGCCGCCGGGGCCGGGATTGCCCTTGCACGCGCCGTCAGTGAAGATTTCGATCTGTTTCATCGCAGGCTGTTTAAGCGGGTTCGCGCTTACGCTTCAAGCAGGGCCGCACCCGCTGCGTCGTAAAACCGCCAGCGCTGGGCAAATTGCATCGGATCCTTGCGGGTGACCAGCGCGTCATCGGGCGTGTCGAGCCAGTCCTCGGCGCGGCTGGCGACGAACCTGAGGCACGCGCCCTTGGCCACATCGGCGAACAGCGCGCGCTCCGCGTCGTCCAGCCGCCGGACGTTCTGGTAGCCGCGGATCAGCGCGGCGCCGCAGTCGCTCCGGTAGGCGTTGGCGCTATCGAAGCACCATGCCGCGTGGGTCACAGCGAGATCGAGCAGCATCGGCCCGGTGCAGGCGAAGTAGAAGTCGATCAGCCCCGCCACCCGGTCGCCGAGCATCAGCACATTGTCGGGGAACAGGTCTGTGTGGGTCTGCGACTGCGGCAGCGCCGACAGGTCGAGCGCGGCGGCCGCGCGGGCGTGACCCAGCATCGCCGACAGCCCCGCATCGATGGTCGCCAGCCGCTCTGCCCCGCAACCTTCGAGGATTGCGGCACCGGCGGCAAAGTCCATCGCATTGGCGCGGGTCTGCGGGAAGTCCTGCGCCGCGAGATGCAGCCGCGCCAGCACCTCGCCCACGGCATGGGCCTGCTGGGGCGTCGGGCGGGTCGGCGAGACGCCGGGCAGAAACTCGATCAGCGCGGCGGCCTTGCCCTCGACCATCCGGTAGGCCGCGCCGCTGCGGTCGTGCATGGTGCGCGGCACCGGGCAGGCTTTAGCGGCAAGGTGATCAAGCAGCCCTAGGAAGTAGGGCAGGTCGGCGTAGTCGATGCGCCGCTCGTAAAGCGTGAGGATGAAGCGCGTGCCACTTCCCCGTCCTTTGGCACCTGCCGCGCCCCCGGTCGTCTCGACCAGCCAGTTGGAATTGGAGACGCCCTCGGCGATGCCCTTGGCCGAGACCAGCTCGCCCACGTCGTATTCGGCGATCAGCCGGGCGAGGTCCTCGGCCCCGAGATGGGTGTAGACCGCCAAATGCCCGTGCTCCTTTTGGTGCTCCCCGACTTACTCGGTGAGCTGGCGGGGGAGCTTGAAGACCATATTCTCGACCGCCGCGGTGATCTCGCGCACGGTGATCTGGCGGTGCTCGCTGAGCGAAGCGATCACCTCGCGGACAAGCACCTCCGGCGCGGAGGCGCCTGCCGTCAGCCCCAGCGTCTCGACCCCTTCGAGCCATGCAAAGTCGATTTCGGTCGCGCGCTGGATGAGCTTGGCAGGCGTGCCGAGCCGCTCCGACACCTCGACCAGCCGCAGCGAGTTCGAGGAATTGGGCGCGCCGATCACGAGCACCAGATCGCAATCGCGCGCCAGCTCCTTGACCGCTGCCTGACGGTTCGAGGTCGCATAGCAGATGTCCTCGTCGCGCGGGCCGCTGATGTTGGGATAACGCCATTCCAACGCCTCGATAACCTCGCGCGTGTCGTCAACCGACAGCGTGGTCTGGGTGAGGTATGCGAGCTGATCGTCGGGATCGAAGGCGAGCTTGTCGACATCCTCGATGGTCTCCACCAGCGTCATCTGCCCCGGTTC
>JANNWO010000042.1:0-7523 GCA_031408395.1 Sphingomonadales bacterium
CATGAAGTACTGGGCGGACTATTACGAGACCCTGTTCAACTTCCGCGAGATCCGCTTCTTCGACATCAAGGGCGAATATACCGGCCTCACCTCGCAGGCGCTGACCGCGCCCGACGGCAAGATCCGCATCCCCCTCAACGAGGAAGGCGAGGGCGGAAAGGGCCAGATCGAGGAGTTTCTGCGCGCTTTCAACGGCGAGGGCATCCAGCACATCGCGCTGATCTGCGACGATCTTCCGGCCTGCTGGGACCGCCTCAAGGCGCTCGGCGTGCCCTTCATGACCGCGCCGCCAGCCGCCTATTACGCGATGCTCGCGGAACGCCTGCCCGGCCACGGCGAGGATGTAGGCGCGCTCCAGATGCGCGGCATTCTGCTGGATGGGACGACAGAAGGCGGCGCGCCCCGCCTGCTCCTCCAGATCTTCGCACAGGCGCAGGTCGGGCCGGTGTTCTTCGAATTCATCCAAAGGAAGGGCGACGAGGGCTTCGGCGAGGGCAACTTCAAGGCGCTGTTCGAAAGCATGGAGCGCGACCAGATCGAGCGCGGCGTGCTCAACGTTGAGGAGCCAGCGGAATGACCCAACCCGTGAACCACCCCGTCCAGCTTGGGGGCATCCACCACGCCGCGTACCGCTGCAAGGACGCGGCCGAGACCGTGGAGTGGTACGCCCGCGTGCTGGGCATGACCTACACCACCGCCTTTGCCGAGGATCACGTCCCCTCGACCGGCGAGTATGACCCGTACATGCACATCTTCCTCGATGCGGGGAACGGCAACATCCTCGCCTTCTTCGAGCTGCCCAACCAGCCCGAAATGGGCAAGGATCCCAACACGCCTGCCTGGGTGCAGCACCTCGCGCTGAAGGTGCCTTCCGAAGAGGCGCTGCTCGCCGCCAAGGCGCATGTCCAAGCGCAAGGCATCGACGTGCTCGGCCCGACGCATCACGGCATCTTCAAGTCGATCTACTTCTTCGACCCCAACGGCCACCGCGTGGAACTCGCCGCCGATATCGGCACGGCCGAGCAATATGCCGAACTCGCCCGCGTCGCGCCGGTGATGCTGGAGGAGTGGTCGCAGACCAAGACCGCCCCGCGCCATGCTGATTGGCTGCATGAGCTTGCCCGCGCGGAGCACGCGAAGGTCTGACCACTCAAGGGTGCGTCAGGTCTGCGTGATGTCCGCTTTTGGTAACTGGCGGCTGATTGCGTTACGACCGCAAGTGGGTGGAAAACGGACATCAAACCGCTAAACGGGGAAGACGGGGAGCGAACAATGAAAGCACTGGCTTGCACCGCACTGTTGGCCGTAGGGACACTGGCCGGTTGCGCGACTACACCCACTTTGTCAGCGCAACAGACAGCTGCTTGCGACGGTTCAAAGGATGCAAATCGTCGGGTAGTGCTGGCGTTTTACAATGAAGGGCTGATCGGCTTGAAACCGCGTGCGGCATTCGAACGCTACATGACGCCGGGTTTTATAGAGCACAAACCTGATGTGCCCGATGGCACACGCGACGCTGCCGCGACATTTTTGGAGCAGCTTATTGCCAATGTGCCCCAGCCTAAATGGGAGGTGGTGCGCACACTTGCAGAGGGAGACTTGGTGTTTCTGCATGCCCGTTTTGCGCCCGCGCCCGGAGCACCCTACTATGCGGTAGCGGACGTGTTTCGTCTGGAGGGCTGCAAGATTGCGGAGCATTGGGATGTAGTCGCTCCACCACCCAAGGAGCAAAGGAACCCTAATAGCCGCTTCTAATGTGAATGTCCGGAATGGGGTCGCTAGCCGAACGGCAGGTTTCTTCTGCGATCTAGCAAAAGCTGCCATGCTACCTCGCGCACCCGCTGCGTCCACGCCGTCACGCGGGCCGGAGATTACTCCGGAGCCGCACCGCAGCTGAGGCGGATCGCATTGCCTTCGAAGTCGTAGGTGATGGCCGAACAATGCGCGATCTGGTCGCTGCCGATCCGTGTCAGCAGGTCGGGACGCCCGCGCCCCTTGCGGCGGCTGACGAGGATGCTGTTCGCGTCGAAGCGCGGGTCGTTTGCGGCGATCTCGCCCACGCGGCTCGGGTCGCCGTAATCCTCCACCCGCACCGCGAAGCGATCCACCGCGAGGCTGCCCAGTTCGATCGGCACGGCGATGCGCATCATCCGCGTGGGCCGCTCGACGCCGAAATCCATCACCGCGATCGCGCCGGTTCCCGGCTCGAACCCGCCGTCCTGATAGGTGGCGATGAAGTTGGCGGTGGGCGCGGTGATGAGGTTCTCGGGCCGCTCGGGCACGAAGATCATCATCAGCCGCTTCTTGCCGACCGTCACTTCGGTGCCGAGCCGGGTGTTGCGGTCGCCTCCGGTGCGCTTGAGGGGGAAGCTCTGGACAGTCTCGTCCGAGCGCGGCGCATGGCCCAGTGCAGGAAATGCGAACGTCACGCGCTTGTAGGGCAGATGGTGGACCCCGATCACCCCGTCGGCCTTGGCCGAGGCGGGGCGGTCAGACCAGCTCACCGTCAGCAGAGCCGGGCCTGCGCCGAAATCGGCAGCGGCTAAGGCCGCGCTGCCCGAGACCACCACCGGCCCGAACCGCCACCCGCGCCCCGAGGCAGGCACCAGCATCAGTCGCGCGGCGACCTCGGGGTTGATGACCGGCGGGCCGAACGCCTCGGCGCTGACTTCGAGCCGCAGCGGCTGGCCGTTGACGCTCACGGTCACGATGTTGTCGCCTTCTAGCACCAGCTCATCAGGTAGAGCGGGCGCGGCGGCAGGGGCCGGAGGCGGAGCCGCAGCCGGGGCGGAGTCCTGTGCAGCGATCAGAGCTAATGCGAGCAGCGGGATGACGAGCATCGCCGGCACTTACTGCGCGCGGAGCCGGGTTCCTAGGCGTTCTGGCTCTGCTCACGCTCTTTCGCGAGCCTGCGGCGCGCGTATTGCTTCTCGCGCCTGATCTCGACCATCCGGATCACTTCGGCGCGGGCGAGCATCCACCACAGGCCGGCGACCAGCCAGACAGTCACGCCCATGAGGAACAGGAACACGCCGGTCCCGAAGTCCGCCGCGCCTTGTTGGGTCTTCATCAGGTTGTCGAGCCACACGAGGAGCGGCGTCAGCAGCGCCAGCCAGAGCGTGAACTGCCCCCAGCCTTTCCATCCGCGCGGGACGATCATGTAAGGCAACACACCGCCTTCGTAGACGATGAAGGGTTTGACCGGTGCGCGCATTAACCTCTCTCCGGACCCGCGCGGCTGTCAGTGCCGCGTCATGATATCGAGAGAGACAGGCTATGATCCGCCGCACAGCGAGAGTCGAGTCGTTGTTAGCTAACGGGCCCCTTATGGGTCACGCCCTAGGGATCGCTGCGATCGGCAGCCCCCGATGGGCGCCCGCGGCGGTCCGTCTGCGGTTTTAGTCGGACTTGCCCGAGCGCCAACGCCAGCCACCTTCGGTCCGCGCACGGTAGATCGGGAGGGGGGCAAGCCCGACAGCAATCACCAGCAAGGTGATCACGACGGGATGATCCGGCGCCGCAACGCCAACCCCGGCGATCAAGGCGAAATGGACTGCCATAAGCATCCACCCCTGCCACTTGATTGGAAGGCCTGCTCCGTAACCGTGCGACTTGGCACGGAACCACGCGCCATTTTCAAGAAATACATGCAGCATGGCGGCACTCCTTTCTCATTCACGGAAATTCGAAGAATCAATTCGGCTCGGTTGGCGGCCGCCCGCGCCGGGGCGTTTCGCTGCGCTCCGGCCTGACCCCCCGCTTCGCCAGCGCCTCGCGCAGCAGCACCTCGATCTCGGCGTTCACGCTGCGCAGTTCGGCATCGGCGAGCCGCTGCACCGCATCGTGAAGCGCTGGATCGAGACGCAGGGGGAAGGCTTTCTTGGCTGACATGAGCCGATCAGTAGAGCGAGCCTGCGTTGACCACCGGCTGGGTGTCGCGCTCGCCGCACAGCACGACCATCAGGTTCGAGACCATCGCCGCCTTGCGCTCGTCATCGAGATTGACGACGCCCCGTTCGCTGAGCTGGGCGAGCGCCATCTCGACCATCGTCACCGCGCCTTCGACCAGCTTCTTGCGGGCAGAGATCACCGCTTCGGCCTGCTGGCGGCGCAGCATCGCGCCGGCGATTTCGGGGGCATAGGCGAGGTGGGTGAGGCCGCATTCGTCGACCGTGATCCCGGCGACCGTCAGTCGCTCGATCAGAGCGGCGCGCAGTTCCACGCCGACTTCGTCGTGATTGCCGCGCAGCGTCACCTCGAGATGCTCGATATCGTCATAGGGATAGCGCGAGCCGATGGCGCGCACCGCCGCCTCGATCTGCGCATTCACGAATTCGCGGTAATCGTCGACGTCGAACAATGCCTGCGCGGTGTCGGTCACGCGCCACACGACCTGCGCGCCCATCTCGATCGGGTTGCCGCGCGCATCGTTGACCTTGATGGTCTGCGAGATGACGTTGTTGGAGCGCACCGCGATCTTCTTGCGGGCGAGCCAGGGGAGCACCCAGCGCAGGCCCTCGTTGCGGTCGGTGCCCTTGTAGGCGCCGAACAGCTGGATGGCGGCGGCTTCGTTGGGGTTGATCATGTAGAAGCCGATGAGGATCAGGAGGCCGAGAAAGCCGATCACCGCGGCGCCGATCAGGAACAGTCCTGCGGGCGGGCCGTCGCCGGCAACGGCAGTGACGAACAGCCATCCTGCCCCCACGACCAGCGCTAGGCTGACGAGCAGCATGACATAGCCGCTCTGGGTAGACGCCGGAACTTCCCGGCTGCGGTTGAGGGCGGGGGCTTCGGAAGTGGACATGACGAATCTCCATTAGCGATATAATTGTGATATCTTTTTTATATCATGGGTTGGAATCGTCAAGCGCATTCGGCGCGGGTGCCCGCGGTGCCGTTTCCCGCACCGTGCGCATCGATGCTTGGCGCGCAGCGCGATTTGGCTGTAGCAAGCAGGTTACGTGTTAATCCAGAAGTCGGGGGACGAGGTCAGGTGAGCGGCGACGACATTCCTTCGGACACCGGTCCGCGGCTGTTCGTGAGCTATTCGCGCACCGATCTGGACCGCGCCCGTCCGGTGATCGCGCTGCTCGAAGCTGCCGGGTTCGACGCTTGGTGGGACGGGCGGCTCGAGGGCGGCGAAAACTTTCTCCAGACCACCGAACACGCGCTCGAGACGGCGGATTGCGTCGTGGTGTTGTGGTCGGCGACTTCGACCCAATCGCACTGGGTGCGCGACGAGGCGCAGCGTGGGCGGGAGCGCGGGTGCCTCGTACCGCTGACGATCGACGGGACGATGGCGCCCTTGGGCTTCCGCCAGTTTCAGCTGCTCGACGTGAGCGGCTGGGACGGCTCGCCCGGCAGCGCCGAGGCGGCGCGGATCCTTGTCGCGGTGCGGGCCAAGGCGGGCGCCAAGGCTGAGGGCGTTTTGGCCGCTCCTGCCCCCGTCTTGCCCGCCCCCTCCCCCGTTCAGACCCCTGGTTTCGCGCTTTCGCGGCGCACATTGATGATCGGCGGCGCGGGTGTGGTGGGGACCGCGGGCGTGCTCGGCGCATGGCAATTCGGCCTGCTGGGCTCGCCCGCTTCGGCGGCGATCTCGATGGTGGTGCTGCCCTTCGCCAACGAGACGGGCGATCCGGAAAAGAAGTACTTCTCCGACGGTCTCGCGCGCGAACTGCGCACCATTCTAGCGCGTAATCCGCGGCTCAAGGTTGCAGCACCAACCTCCTCGAGCGCCATCGAGGCTGAGGACGACTTTGCCATCGGCCGTAAGCTCGGGGTCGGCCACATCCTGCGCGGCAGCGTCCAGCGTGACACCGCGCGGGTGCGGGTCACCGCCGAGCTGGTCGCGATCAAAGGCGGGCTGGTGCGCTGGGCCGAAACCTACGACCGCGCGCTTGAGGATGTCTTCGCGGTGCAGTCCGAAATCGCGCAGACCGTGGCGGTGTCACTCGTCGCTCAGATCGCGACCAAGGGCGAGGCGCAGCAGGCCGCGGCCGCGCAGCAGGAGATCGGCGGTACCCTGTTGGTGGCCGCCTACGAGGCATTCCTGCGCGGCCATGCGCTCTATGATCTCGCCACCGGGCCGGACACCGATCGCGCGGCGCTCGCGCAGTTCGAGGCGGCGATCAGCGCCGATCCAAATTATGCCGCGGCGCATGCGATGCGGTCGATCGTGCTGGCCACCATCGCGAACGATGCGGTCAGCGGCAGTGTCGATTCCAGAAGGCTGTTCCAGGCGGCCAAGGTCGCTGCCGAACGGTCGCTGGCGCTCGAGGATCGCCTTGCGCGGGGACATCTCGCGCTTGGCGTGGTGTTCAACAACGGCTTCCTGAAGCCCGCCGCGGCTGCGCCCTATTACCGCGCCGCGCAGGACCGTGCCCCGGGCGATGCCGACGTGCTGCGATCGGTCGCCGCGTTTCTTGCCTATGGCGAGGAGCGGGCGCAGGCGACGCAGCTGATCGCGCAGGTGCTCGAGCTCGATCCGCTAAATGCCAGCGCCTTCCTTTCGGCCGGCTACGTCGCTTTGTTCGCACGCGACTACCCGACGATGATCACGCATATGGACCGTGCCTTGGCGCTCAATCCCGACATTGGGAGCGCAAACTTCGGGATCGCGGTGGGGCGATTGCTGCAGGGCGATCCCGCCGCTGCACTGACAGCTGCCGAAGCCGAATCCGGCCGGGCCTACGGCTTGGCCGCGATAGCCATCGCCCGCGCCAAGCTTGGCGACAGCGTCGGCTCGGACGAGGCCTTCACGCAGCTACAGACCGAATTCCGCGACAGCCGCTACCAACAGGCCCAGGTGCACGCCCAGCGCGGCGAGACCGAACCGGCCTTCGCCATGCTCGAAGCCGCCTTCACATTGAGCGATTCCAGCCTGCTGTGGCTGCGCAACGATCCCCTGCTCGATCCGCTGCGCAGCGAGCCGCGCTTCAAGGATTTGCTTATCCGGCTTGGGTCATGATACCACCTTCCCCGCGCCCGATGGGGGGCGTGCATGAGGGGGAATCCACCATGAAAAAGATTGTGACTTTCGCGATGGCTGCCGGCTGCGCGCTGGCTCTGACGGCTTGCGGCGCCAAGAAGGAAGAGGCCCCCGCGGCCGATACCGCCGCCGACACCGAGATGATGATGCCCACGCCCGCTCCCACCGATATGCCGGCAGCCGAGGAAACCCTCGACCCGACCGGCAATCCGATCCGCCCGGGCGCGAGCGCCGCAGAAGATCCGATGGCTGCCGAAACGGCCGCTGCCGAATAAGTCTTGATGATCGCCGCCCGCGCGAATGTTTCACGTGAAACAGCGCGCGGGCGCGACCCTGACAGGGGTCTAAAGGGGGTCTAACCGGGGTCTAGAGGGGGCCTAAAGGCTTCAACGCCCCGTCTGGCCCGATCTGAACCCCGGCAAGTGCGAGGCCAGCCACGCCTGCACCAGCGGGTGGCCCAGCCTGGTGAAACGGCTCGGCACGTCAGTCGTCCCGCACTTTATCCCGGCGCTCACCACCCCGATCACCGTCGGCT
>JANNWO010000043.1:0-8541 GCA_031408395.1 Sphingomonadales bacterium
CGTCGAGCATCGAGAACACGTGGCTGCGATGTGCGACCTGCATTGCCGGCGCGTCCGGATACCTGTCGCACGCGACGACCTCGCAGCCCAGTCGTTGCAGCTCGATCGCGACCTCCTTGCCCAGCTCGCCCGAACCGAGCAGCAGGATGGTGGCAATGTGGCTCATGGGGGCGAGGGTTTAGCTGGCCCGATGGTTTAGTCTAGAGTCGCCTCACGCCGCCCGCCGATACCCCGCGACCGCCACTTGCCTGCCGCCGCCCGCCCGCGCCAGCACAAGGCCCAGCTCCGCCTGGCGCAAGGTCCAGTCCACGGTGCATTCGACCTGGGCAAGGCCTGCACTCACGCTTAGCTGCGGTGCCTTGGCCGAAGCCGACGCCCCGAGGCCGGCGAAGGTTGTCGCCACGTCCTCGGCCCATTCGCGCGCGGCGCGTGAGGTCATCTCTGGGATCAGCACGACAAAGCGTTCGCTGTCCAACTGCGCGACTTCGTGGCCGGGCAGCGCCATCGTCTCGAGGAACTTGGCGAACCCCCACAGCACTTCGTCAGCGGTGCGCTGGCCATAGCGCAGCTGCAGCGCACGCATTGCGTCGACCGCGAAGACCGCGACCATCTGCCCGCCGCCCTTCGCGAGGTGCCGCCGCAGGCTGGCGCAGAAGGCCGCGCGATTGGGAAGGCCGGTGAGCGGATCGGTGACCGCGCGGGCGTGCAGCTCGCCTTCGAGGCTGCGCACATGCTGGACCGAGCGCATCAGGCACAGCGCGCCGTCGTGCGTGCCGTCGGCGCGGCGCATCGGCCTGAGGCTGAGCGAATACCAGCGCTGGCAATAGAGATGGCGGCAGCTGTCAGGCTCGGTGCAGGCGATTACCGGGAACTCGGTCCACCCGCTCGGCGCCTCGCCCGCCAGCGCAGCGGTGACATAATCGCCGAGAAAGGCTGTGTGATCGCGCATCGCCAGATCGGTGATGTGCGGCAGCAACAGCGCCGCGGAGAAGTCCTGCCCCAGATCGGCGATGTTTGCGGATGCGTGGATGATGAAGCCGCCCGAATCGAGCCTGATCACGATGTCGCCGGAATTCTCCTCGAGCAGGCCATGCAGCACATGGCCCTCGACGTCACTTAAAGCGATTTTCATACCGACTGTGCCCCAGCAGTTGCCTTGAGATTCGCTAACTCGTTGGTAGTCAGGTTGCATTGTGACTAACAAAAAGAGATGCGAAGTAGAATATTCCCCCTATATTCGTGAAGACCATTTGAGTTTTAGTTAGAGATGTAAGTTTACGTAACTAAAAAACGAATCATCTTCAAATTCCGTTTACCATATTTTGCAAATTGGGCAGCCAATTCAATACGTATTTGCAGCCTTAAGTATCAGCATGTACTCGCAGGAACACGTATGGATCAGATCTCGATCATGATCCGCACGGCTTGCGGATCGGCGCCGCAGGCCTCGGCGATGCGCTTGCGGCAGTCGGCGATTACCGCGTCGATCTCGCGCGGAACTCCGGGGCCAGGGGCGAGCAGGGCGGGGTCCACGCTGAGCGCGGCGGCGATCGCGTCCAAGCGTTCGGGCAGCGGGCGGGCCTTGCCTTTTTCCCACGCCCAGACGGTCGGCTTGCTCACCCCGAGCGTGGCGGCAACATCGGCAAGGGTAAGGCCCGCCTCGCGCCGCAGCCGATTGAGCCGCGTGCCGAGCGCTTCGGCCGGACCGCGGGATGCGGGCGGCGGGGGTGTCTGGGGCGCGAGCGGCTGGGTCGGCACGCCGGGCGCAAAGCCCTGAAGCTGGGCGGCTGCCAACGCTGCGAGGCTGAGCGCTTCGTCGAAAGCGCAGCCGAACAGGCGCTCGCTGCGCCACACCACGCTTGCGCTCACCGCGCCCGCTTCGGGCAATTCGATGGCGAGCTCGTCGCCCTCGGCAAGGTCGAGCTGCGTCTCGATCAGCAGGCCGGCCGACGAGATATTGTGGATGGTGACATTGGCGTCGCCTGATCCGGTGACGATACCGCTCGTTTCCAGGCGCAGCGCGCGGCGTGTGGCGGTGCGCTGACTGTCGCTGGCAGACTGCGTATCGAGATGGGCCTTGATGGCCATGGAAAGCGCCTTTCGTCCTCTACATGAAGACGCGCACACTCTGGCCCAATTTCTTAAGACGCAGTGACCTTAATTGGTTAATTCCGACGAAACGAACTACTTTTCAGCTAACTGCATCAAGTCCGTAAGCTGTGTGCAGGACGCGCACGGCAAGCTCTGTTTCGTCCTCGTCGATCATTACGCTGATCTTGATCTCGCTGGTCGAGATCGCCTGAATGTTGATGCCGCGATCCGAAAGCGCGCGGAACATCGAGCTGGCGACGCCCGCGTGGCTCTTCATGCCGACGCCGACGACGCTGATCTTGGCGATCTTGCTGTCGGTGATGATGCGGTTGAAGCCGATCGCGTCGCGCCTGTCCTCGAGCAGCGCCTGCGCGCGGGCGAGGTCGGACTGCGGCACGGTGAAGGTCACGTCGGTCTCGCCCTTGTCGCGGCCGACGTTCTGGATGATCATGTCGACATTGATGCTGGCCGCGGCGAGCGGCTCGAAGATGTTCGCCACCGCGCCGGGCCTGTCGGGCACGCGGGTGAGGATCACCTTGGCCTCGTTCTTGTCATGCGCGATGCCGGTCACAAGCTGGCGTTCCATCAGGCCATTCTCCACCAATTCGTCCATTTCTTGTTCCGAAACGATCATTGTTCCGGGCAGATCGTCGGCAGGCGGGGCGCCTTCGCCGATGAAGCTCGATAGCACCTGCACCCGCACCTTTTCCTTCATCGCCAACCCGACCGAGCGGGTCTGGAGCACCTTGGCGCCGACGCTAGCGAGTTCGAGCATTTCCTCGTAGGTCACCGCCTTCTGCTTCTTCGCTTTGGCGACGATCCGCGGGTCGGTGGTGTAGACGCCGTCGACATCGGTATAGATGTCGCAACGGTCCGCCTTGATCGCCGCTGCCACCGCGACCGCCGAGGTGTCCGATCCGCCTCGGCCCAGCGTGGTGATACGGCCATCATCCGAGAGGCCCTGAAAGCCGGGGATCACCGCGATCTCGCCCGCTTCCATCGAAGCGATCAGTGCTTCGGCATCGATGCTGTCGATGCGCGCCTTGGCATGGGCTTCGATCGTCTGGATCGGCAATTGCCAGCCCAGCCAGCTGCGCGACTTGCAGCCCAGCGCCTGAAGGGTGAGCGCGAGCAGGCCGCTGGTGACCTGTTCGCCGCTGGCGACGACCACGTCGTATTCAGCCGGATCGTAAAGCGGATTGGCCTCGCGGCAGAAGGTGACCAGCCGGTCGGTCTCGCCCGCCATCGCGCTCACCACCACGGCGACCTGATCGCGGGTTCCATCAGGCTTGGGCGCAGCCTGCGCGCGCACGATATTGGCGACCCGGCGGATACGCTCCGTCCCGGCCATCGACGTGCCGCCGAATTTCATCACGATACGAGCCAAAGAGGTCAGCTCCCGCTGGTGAGTGTTCGCGGGCGCTGTTAAGGCGCGTTCATGGGAAACGCAAACGTCTCGGCCAAGAACCCGAATGTAACAATCCGCCCCGAAGAGGCTGATTTCTTCGCCAAGCTGGCGCGCGACTGGTGGAACCCCAAGGGTCCGATGGCGAGCTTGCACCAAGTGAACCCGGTGCGCATGGCGTTCATCCGGGAGGCGATCGACGCGCATTGGGCGGCTGCTGCGGCGTCGGCCAAGCCGCTGGCGGGCAAGTCGGCGCTCGATATCGGCTGCGGCGCGGGGCTGGTGTGCGAGCCTCTGGCGCGGCTCGGAGCGGCGGTGACCGGCGTGGACGCGGCGGCGGAGAATGTCGCGGCGGCTAGCAAGCATGCCGAGGCGATGGGGCTCGACATCCGCTACATGGCGGGCGAGGTCGCCGGACTGGATATCGGCACTTTCGACCTTGTCACCTGCGTCGAGGTGATCGAGCACGTCGCCGACAAACCCGCTTTCCTGCGTGATGTCGCGGCGCGGTTGGCGCCTGCCAATGAAAACGGTGGCGGCTTGCTCGTCATGTCGACGCCCAACCGCACTGCCACAAGCCGCGTGCTGCTGGTCGGTGCGGCTGAGGCGGTGGGCTATGTCCCGAAAGGCACGCACCATTGGGAGGACTTCGTAACGCCCGATGAGCTCGAGAGCCTGCTGGCTGACGCGGGCCTGACGGTAACGGCCAAGCGCGGCATCGCCTGGCGGCCGGGCAAGGGGCTGCACCTGTCCGAGGATATGTCACTCAACTACATCCTGAGCGCGCGGCGGGGCTGACGTCTAATTAGGGGAACAGCTCCGCCCCTTGAGCGGCCCGTCGCTGAACACCCCGGCCACCCCTGCCGCCTGAAGCATCGCTGCAAGCTTCACGTCGCCGCAGCCGCGCCCCTTGGGATCATCGCCGGTCCGCAGCATCGGCGGCAGGAACTCGTTTTCTGGCCGCACCGTCCAGGCATGCACGTCGAGCCCCGCCGCCCTGGCATCGGCGACCAGCGAGGTCGGCGTGCCATCCGGGTTCAGGATCATCGCAATGTTCGCGCCCACCACGTCGGCATATTTTGCCATCTCGGCAAGGCCGGTGGGCGTTACCATCTCGGCATAGCGCATCGCGGGCTCGTCCGCGGGGCCGCTGATGGGCGCGACCAGCTGCACCAGCTTGAACCCGCCCCCACGCTGCTTGAAGCGCTGCAAGGGCGCGATCTCGAAGCTCTGGACGAATACCGGGTCCGCTGGGGTAATGCCGAGCTGCCTGAAGTCGCGCAGCAATAGGTCGACCATGTCGATCCCGACGTTCTGGAGCAGGAATTCGGGGTGCTTCAATTCGGGGTAGATGCCGATCCGGCGCCCGGTTTCCGCCTCCTTGGCGCGTACCAGCTTCACGATCTCCGCCAGCGTGGGCACTTGGAAGAGCCCGTCGTAGCGCGCGTTCGCCGGGCGCAGCGCGGGGATGCGTTCCTTGACGCGCAGGGTGCGCAGTTCGGCCAAGGTGAAGTCCTCGGCGAACCAACCGGCGACCTTCTGCCCGTCGATGGTCTTGTCGCGGCGGCGGTCCTCGAACTCCTCGCGGGTCGCGACATCGGTGGTGCCCGACAGCTCGTTCTCGTGCCGCGCGACGAGGACGAGGTCCTTGGTCGCGACCAGATCGGGCTCGATATAATCCGCCCCCTGACTGATCGCCAAAGCGTAAGCTTCGAGCGTGTGTTCGGGCCGCTCCGCGCTGGCCCCGCGGTGGGCGATGATCAGCATCTCCTGCGCCTGAGCCAAGGCGGGCGCTGCCACCGAAGCGGCGGCCAGCAGGGCGGCGAGGACGGCGACGGCTTTCATCATCTCAAACTCCAATCACGGCGCGCGCCGCTGCCAGCCGCTCGGGCCCCTGCCCGGCGATCCGCACGAAAGGCACGCCGGCGTCCACAAGCACCTGCTCCACGATCCTTGCAAACCTGTGACGGTCTGCGGGATCACTGAAGAAGCGCGTGCCATCGTCGGCCCACGGCAGGTCAGGCTCGAGCAGCAGATAGTGGTCGGCCTTGGGCGCGGCCATCAGTTCCTCGGGGCGCTCGCCGAGCAGCATTTCGGTCCACGCCGCGGTCATCAGCGCATCGGTGTCGGCGACGAGCAGCGGCCCGGCCCATTCGCTCGCGGCGGCGATCATCGCCTGCTGCGCGCGGCCGATCAGGAGCAGGTCGTCGAGGGTCAGAGGCTCCTTGTGCACCTCGCAATGGCTGCGGCCATATTCGCCCACGGTGAGCGCGCCGGTCTCTGCGGCAAGCAGCGCGGCAAGCGTGGTCTTGCCGGTGCTCTCCGCCCCGTGGAGGCAGATCGTGCGGCGGTAATGCGCCTGCACCGGCTGGGGGAGGTAGGGCCAGTGCGTCGCGGGATTGGCGCGGACGGCGCTGGCGGATAGGCCCGCAAGCGGATCGCCCGAAAGCCCCAGCACCCGGCCTCCCAGCGGCACGAACAACCCGCCCACCTGCCGCGCCAGCTCCGCGCCATAGTCCTCGCCTGCGAACAGGTAGTCGATGGGGTCAGGGTGCGCCTCGGCGACGATGGCGCGCCAGATCGGCCAGAACGCGGCGCTGTCCTCAGGCGCCTGCGGCACGGCTGCACCATGCCCCAGCACCCGGCAATCGGGCAGGAGCTCGCGCATCCATGCCAGCCGCGTCTCGCCGGGGATCGGATCATCGGGCAGCCAGCAGACCAGCACGGTGAGCTCGTCGACCAGTGCGCGGGCGGCGCGGATCAGCGCCATATGCCCGGCGTGTGGGGGCATGAACTTGCCGAGCAGGAAGCCGCGTTTAGTCACGCTTCGACGCTTTCGCCCTCACGCGCTGCTTTCGCCCACCCGGCAAGACCTGCTGCCGCGAGGACGAGGAACACGACATAAAGCCCAGCGGTCAGGTAAAGCGCACGGTGGATGTAGACGCCAATCGAGAGCACATCGATGGCGATCCACAGCGCCCAGTTCTCCACCCGCCGCATCGCCAGCAGCACCTGCGCGACCACGCTGGCCCCCGCTATGGCGGCGTCGGCATAGGGCAGGACGGCGTCGGTCCAGCGCGCCATCGCCCAGCCGATGCCGAGGCTCGATCCCGCCACCAGCGCCAGCGCGGCGGCGCGTGCGGGCCAGCCCATCCAGCCGACGCTCACCATCTTGGCGAGGCCCCCGGCGCGCGCCCACAGCCACCAGCCCCAGCCTTGCGCGGCGAAGAAGAATACCTGCAGCCACGCCTCCCCATAGAGCCGTGCTTCGCGGAAGATCACGAAGTAGCAGGCCACCATCGCCAGACCGAACGGGAAGTTCCAGATCGAACGGCGCACCAGCAGGCCGACATTGGCAAGGCCGAGCGCGACGGCGATGATCTCGAGCGTGTTCATTGCGTGGAGGGTCAGCCGAAAGCGGCGGCCCAGTCCTCCGGCTTGAAGCCGACCAGCAGGCCGTTCGCATGCTCCACGATCGGGCGCTTGATCACCGAAGGATTGCCTGCGAGCAGCGCGGGCGCGGTGTCGGCGCTGGCGGCGCGGGCCTTGTCCGCGTCGGATAGCGCGCGGAAGGTCGTGCCCTTGCGGTTCACCACCACATCGAGCCCGGCCGCCGCGATCCATCCGGCGATCTTCGCGGGATCGGCGCCTTCCTTCTTGTAGTCGTGGAAGGTGTAATCGCGCCCCTGCGCGCCGAGCCACACGCGGGACTTTTTCACCGTGTCGCAGTTGGGGATGCCGTAGAGGTGAATTGTCATGGGTCTCTCCGATTAAAGGCGCGGCGCCAGATGCGCGTCGGCAATCGCCACCGCGAGCGCGTCCGCCGCGTCGCTTCCCGCGATCTGCATGCCCGGGAGCAGCACCTTCACCATCGCCGCAACCTGCGCCTTTTCTGCAGCCCCCGTGCCGGTGACCGCCTGCTTCACCAGCCGCGCGGCGTGTTCGTTCACCGCCAGCCCCGCTGCGCCGCAAGCCGCCAGAACGCATCCGCGCGCCTGAGCGAGCTTCAACGTCGACTGCGCGTTCTTGTTGACGAAGACTTCCTCTGCCGCCGCGCGGGCTGGGCGGTGCTCTGCGATCACGGCGGCGATGCCTGCGTGGAGCGCGGCGAGCCGCTGCGCCATCGGCGTAGCGGCGTCGGTCTTGATCTGACCATTGGCGACATGGGCGATCCGCGCGCCCTCGGCCCGGATCACGCCCCAGCCGGTCGAGGTCAGCGAGGGGTCGAGGCCGAGGATCAGCATGGCCTAAAACCGGATGCCGAGGCGCGGGCCGAACTGCACCATCAGCAGGTAGAGCACGATCGTCAGCGCGCAGCCCGCCGCCAGCGAAGTCCAGAAACCATACCCTTGCCGCAGCAGCACCGGGATCAGCAGGAACATCGGCAGGCTGGGCAGCACAAACCAGAAGGTCGCCTGCGCGTGAATCGCCATGTTTTCCGGATCGGGCCGGGCGTGCCACAGGAAGATCATGCCGAGGATCGAGACCAGCGGCAGCGATGCGATAAGCGCCGCCATTGCCGGCAATCTGCGACCGATCTCAGCGATTGCCGCGATGATGACGCCAGCCAGCAGCGCCTTCGCGGCAAAGGTCCACATCAAGCCAGCTTTTCCATCACCTCGTCGGGGATCTCGTAATTGCCCCAGACGGTCTGCACGTCATCGTCATCGTCGAGCGCGTCGATCAGCTTCATCAGCGTGCTGGCGGTAGCCTCGTCGACCTCGACGCTCAGTACCGGCTTCCACGCCAGCTTGACGTTATCGGCCGGGCCGAGCACTTTCTCCAGCGCGCCCGCAACGCCGTGGAGCGCGTCGGCGGCGGTCCAGATGGTGTGGCCGTCCTCGGAGCTTTCGACGTCATCCGCGCCCGCCTCGATGGCGGCTTCGAGCATCTTCTCCTCGTCGCCGACGCTGGCCGAGTATTCAATCAGGCCGCGGCGTTCGAAGCCGTGGCTCACCGATCCTTCGCTACCGAGGTTGCCGCCGTTCTTGGAGAAGGCGGTGCGCACGCTGGTGGCGGTGCGGTTGCGGTTGTCGGTCAGCGCC
>JANNWO010000044.1:0-19332 GCA_031408395.1 Sphingomonadales bacterium
GTTGTCGGGCGTGTCGGCAAGTCGTTCGGTCCCATTCGCGGCGCGCGGCAGACCCTTGCTCAATGGCGAATCCGCCTCCGTGTTCCCTCTTCGGGGAGGCGGGAGTTTCACCAAGGGTTGGGGGTCCGATTTGCACCGAACCACTAGATGATGAATCACCTAGCGACTCCCGTCAATCAGGGATTAAACATTCGCTTACCATGACTCGGGCGTTTCAGACCCGTGACAAACCCGCGACGCGTGGACCAAGCTTGAGTCGCGGACCCCGCAACCCCCAAACTGAATCTGTGAAGAAAAATATGGGGAGTGAATCATTCGAATCCAACCGTGAATCTTTTGCACGGGCTGGGGTTTGAATGTTGCGCAGGAAGGGTCGGAGGGGTGCGGCGCGACAAGAATCGCGGGCGACTATTCGTACCCGGTGACGACCTGCGCGCCGAGCAGGCCGCGGGCGCGGGTGACAGTCACAATATCGGGCTGATCCCGGTTCCAGCGCGCATATGTCTGTTCGGGGATGAAATAGCGTCCCGCTTCTGCCGCCGGGCCCGGTGCCAACGGCCGCAGCCACGCCCAGTGATTGAGCTTGGTGCTGCGGGTCACGGTGCTGGTTTGTGTCCGCTCCAGCCGCATCCGCACGGTCTGCGCAGGGGCAAGGCTGAAGCCGTTGACGCTCGGCAGGACCCCGACGCTCCAGACCGGCCAGCCCATCAGTCCGACCACACCGCATAGCAGCGCGGCGAACATATGTGCGCGCCTGTCGGCGACGGCGCGCGTGGCGAAACGCCAGGCAATCAGGCACACCGCCGCAGATGCGACGAAACCGGCGAGCTTGAGCCCGGACCCGGGCGCGATGTTGCGCGGCCAATCTTCGCCCACCATGAATACCAGCACGATCGTGACAACAAACGGCACCACCAACGGCAGCAGGAGCTTGGGGAAAAAGCTCTGCGGCACGATGGTTCGGGAGGCTTTGCGCTGTGTCACAGTCCGCGAATATCGCAGGTTCCGCTTTCGAAATTGTTCACGCGTCGGCCGCAGCCTCGGCAATGCCTTGCGCGGTCTTGTAGTCGGGCTTGCCGTTGTTGAGCCGCAGCGATTGCCCGGTCACCACGTAAAGGCGCGGGATCTTGTAGCCCGCCAGCCCTGCGCGGGCGTGATCGTCGAGCGCGGCTTCGAACCCCTCAGGCGCCGCTCCCTCGGGCTCGACCACCGCCACAACCTTGCGCCCGAAGCGCGCGTCGGGGAGGCTCACCACGCGCACGTCCTTCACCGCAGGGTGATCCTGCAGCACCGCCTCGACCTCCTCGGGGAAGACCTTCTCGCCGCCGGTGTTGATGCACATGTTGTCGCGGCCGATGAATTCGAGCGTGCCGTCCGCCGTCCAGCGCGCGCGGTCGCCGGTCATCAGCCAGCGCTGACCGCCGATCACCGGGAAGGTCTCGCGGTTCTTATCGTCCTCGCCGAGATAGCCCAGCGGCAGCGGGCCGGTACGCGCGACAATGCCGACGCCATCAGTTCCCGGGGGGATCTCGTTCAGGTGCTCGTCGAACAGCTTGGTATCGCGGCCCGGCCCGGGGAGCGGCTGGAACTTGCCTCCGCCGCTCGATCCCGCCGCGGTGGTGATGACGATGCCTGTGCCCGAGCTTTCCGAAGAGCCCAGCGCGTCGATGATCATCAACGCTGGGTGATGCGCGATCAGCCGTGCCTTCAGCGCAGGCGAGAACACCGCGCCTGACGAGGTGATCGAGCGCAGCGAGGCCAGCACCTCGGCGCCGTCCCCCCCGTTCTCTTTGGCGCGCGCATCCAAGCGATCAGCCATCGGCAAGGCGAAGGCGTCGCCAACGATGAACATGCCGCGCGCGCCCACCCGCCTGACTTCGTCCAGCGCCAGATCGGCATCGAACTTGGGCGCAGGCAGCAGCGCGAGCGTGCCGCCCTTCAGCAGGTGGATCACGGCGGTGAACTGCCCTGCGCCATGCATCAGCGGGGACAGCAGCAGCAGCGGCGAGGTGCTCGCGGGATGCTCAGGGCCGATGCGCACGGCCTCAGCAACCTGCTCGTCGAGGCTGCCGACAACCAGCGGCGGGGTGCCTGGCGGGCGCTGCCAGACGCCGATGTTGAACGCGCCCCACGCCTGATCCATCGGCCACATCACCGCCTTGGGCATCCCCGTGGTGCCGCCGGTGGCGGTGAGGAACAGGGCTTCGGGATCATCGTGGATGGCGAAGTCTTGGGGGAGGTCGCTGGCGCACAGCACCGCCCAGTCCGCGCCCCCCACGTCGATCGTCAGCGTGCCTGTCGGCATGGCCTCGCGCGCGGCGTTGGCAAAGTCGCTTTCGGTGAACAGCGCCTTCAACCCAAAACGGGTGCAGATGTCCGCCAGCTCGCGCGCCTTGTAGTGGTAGTTCACATTGACCGGCACCACCCCGGCCTTCGCACAACCGAAATAGGCGAGCATGTAGTCGGGGGTGTTGCGCAGCATTTGCCCGGCAATATCGCCCGGCCTGAGCCCGCGCGCGGCGAGCCCCGCAGCGATCCGGTCGGTGAGGGCGTCGAATTCGCCCCAGGTGACGACCCGTGCCCCATGCACCAGCGCCGGCCGCTCGGGCGGAATCGCTGCCGCCAGCGCCTTGAGAACAAGACCGAAATTCGCACCCCCGAAAGCCATTTGCTCACATCTCCTTGTGCCGCTTGCGCTAGCGATGGTGCGGCCTGCGTTCCCCTACGTAAATAAAGAGGACAACCGCAAAAATTGCGCTAATCTCCCGAAATAGAAAATAATAAGAGGAGCAACGTCGGGAAATGGCTAGCAATGTTGTCGAACTGCGCACACCGCAGGGCCGCGAATCGCTTGAACTCCTGCTCGATTCCGTCACCATCACCTGCCCTGACGACATTCACGAGGCCGCCCTGGCGCTCGCCCGCATTGCGCAGGAACGGGGGATGCAGATCGCAGTGTGCGACGACATCTCCTCCAAGGAACCGATGGTCGATGCCGAGGGCACGATCCTCAACGCCGACATTTTCCGCTGGCTCGATGACGGCGCACGCTGGTGGGAGGACCACCGCCTCGCCCTGCATTCGCCGCTGCCGCGTGCCTGCCGCTACGAGAGCGAGCCCTTCTGGGTGAACCGCGACGGCTTCAACACCCGCTGGCGCAACTCCTACCTCGGCGAGATCGACCTCGCCGATTTCGAGAAGCGCTCACTTTGCAAGGCTGCGATCGTGATCCCGGTGCACCTGCCGTTCGGCCAGATTTCCGCATCGAGCTTCATTGCGATGGACCGCGAGAAGGAAGACCTCTCCGCCGAATTCGCGGAATATGGCGCGCTGTTCGCGATGGTCACCCGCCGCTTTGTCGCGGGCTACGTGCAGGCTCAGCGCACCAAGCGGCGCATCCCGTCGGACTGCGTGCTGTCCAAGCGCGAGGTCGAGTGCCTGCGCTGGGCCGCGATCGGCAAGACCGACAAGGAGATCAGCATGATCCTCAACCGGTCGCACGCCACGATCCGCTACCACATTCATCGCGCTGGCGAGAAGCTGGACTCGGTGAACCGCGCGCAGACGATCTTCAAGGCGGGGCAGCTGGGGTATCTGGGGGCAAGCGACTGAATATGGCAGCCGATCCCGCACTTCCGATTGCGGGCGGCTGCCTATGTGGCAAGGTGAGGTTCGAGATCGCAGCGTCTCCGGTGCTTGCGTTCGCATGTCACTGTAGAGGCTGCCAGCAGCTCTCGGCTAGCGCCTTCTCCTTGAGCCTGACAGTGCCGACGGCGGCGTTCCGGGTCGTCCAGGGCAAGCCCGTGATTGGCGCGCTCCACAAGCCGGACGCGCGTTACTGGTACTGCGATTGGTGCAAGACGTGGCTCTACACAGAGCCGCCAGCGGCATTCAGCTTCGTGAACATCCGCGCGACACAACTCGACGATCCCGGGGGCTGGCCACCGTTCATGGAGGTATGGACGAGCGAAAAGCTCGATTGGGTCTTAATCCCGACAGAATACAGCTACCCGCAATGGCCCGCGGCAAAGGAGTTCGGGGCGCTGCTTACCGCTTTCGAGGAGCGACGGGGGTGACGATTTAACCCAGCTTCCTCAGCGGCTCAGAGCCATCCCAGCCCACGCCCGCGGCCTTGATCATCCCGAACAGGTCCGGCCCGTCCTTGGCCTGCTGGAGAATCTCCACCAGCGTCCCCGGCCCGCCGCCGCCGTTTTTTGGCCCGGGATCGACATAGATCACCTGGCTCGTCCCAAACGTCCCCTCGATCACCACCTCGGCCCCCGCCTCGTCGCAAACGCGGCGTGCCTCGGCCAGATCGTCGACCAGAATGCACACGTGGTGCAGCCCGTTGCCGGTCGATCCATACGCGCCGCGATAGATCGAGGGGTGATCGTCTCGCGGCCTGATCAGCTCGATCTGCAAGTCGCCCCAATAGGCCAGCGCGAGGTCGAAGACGGCGTCAGTCGGCTCGCCCCGGTACTTCATCCCTTCAAGGTGGATGCCTTCGATGATGAAGAACGGGCCCACGCCCATGCCTTGCGTCCAGTGCCGCACCGCCGCGTCGAAATCCGCAGGGACGAAGGCGAGCTGCATTATGTCGCCCAAGGCTGCCATCTTGCCGCGTAAACTCATCTTCCTCTCCAATCCGATAGGGTGACCCCTCGGCCAAGCTGTGTGATATTCTCGCGCTGAGACACTGCACAAAGTGCGAGGACGAGAGACGAAGGTCACTCGCTTCGAAAAGGACGCGTTAAGCCGATGAACGAGATCAAGGACATTGCCCGCGGCGATCGTTGCCCGGGGCTCAGCTACACCGACATGCTCAACGGCGACAGCCGCCGTGCGCCGGACTACCTGTTCGAAGAATCCACCATCGAAATGGGCGACGACCCGCTGCCGGTCGCGCCCTATATCTCCGAGGAATTCGCCCGCCTCGAGCGCGAGAAGATGTGGCCCAACGTGTGGCTCTTCGCCGCGCGCGAGGACGAGCTACCGGACGCGGGCGACACGGTGGTTTACGACATCGCCGGCAAAAGCTTCCTGCTGATCCGCCAGAAGGACGGCGGCGTGAAGGCCTTTTACAATGCCTGCCTCCACCGCGGCCGCAAGCTGCGCACCGAGAGCGGCAATTCGATCCAGCTGCGCTGCCCGTTCCACGGCTTCACCTGGCGCAACGACGGCTCCCTGAAGGAAATCCCCTGCGCGTGGGATTTCAAGCACCTCGAAGGCAAGGACATGGAGCTGCCGCAGGCGCGCGTCGAGCTGTGGCAGGGCTTCGTGATGCTCACCGAAAACCATGCCTTGCCCGACTTCAAGACCTGGCTCGGCCCGGCAGCCTCGCATTACGAGCGCTATGACTTTGCCAACCGCTACACCGGCATGTGGGTGCAAAAGAAAATCGCGGCCAACTGGAAGGCGACCGCGGAAGCTTTCATGGAGGCCTGGCACTCGGTCACCACGCACCCGCAGCTGCTTGCCTTCCTCGGCGATGCCAACACGCGCTATGACCTGATCGGCGATCACTTCAACCGCGCGATCACGCCGTCGGGCGTGCTGAGCCCGCACGTGAAGGGCAAGAATTCGGACTACGTGCTCGAGAAGATGAACGAGTTTTCGGGCGGTGCCGATGCCAAGACCAACCGCCGCTTCAACGCCAGCGAAGAGCCGGTCGAAGGCTACGACGCCAACGACCCGCTCGGCGCGCGCAAGGTGCTGGCCGATGCCGGGCGCAAGGGCTTTGCCGAGAACTATGGCTATGACTACGAGGACGCGTCGGACACCGAGATCCTCGACAACTTCACTTACAACATCTTCCCCAATTTCGCCCCGTGGATCGGCTTCCTGCCGACGCTCGTTTACCGCTGGCTCCCGGGCGACACGCCCGACTGGTGCATCATGGAAATCCGCCTGCTGTTCCCCACTCCCAAGGGTGAGGCCCGCCCGCGCGCAGTCGCGCCCACCTACATCCCCGATGACGAGCCCTTCGCTTGGGCCAACGACATCATGGGCCCGCAGCTCGCCAACGTGTTCGATCAGGATATGGCGAACCTTCCCTATGTGCAGGAAGGCATGAAGAGCATGAAGGACGGGCTGATGGAGCTTGGCCATTATCAGGACAGCCGCGTGCGGCATTTCCAGACCACGCTGATGAAATACGTGAACGGCGAGCTGCCCGCGGCTAAGTAAGGGTCATGGGCTTCTCATTCGAACTCACCGGGCGCACCGCGCTCATCACCGGCGCATCGTCGGGCCTCGGCACGCGCTTCGGGCGCATCCTTGCCGCAAGCGGCGCGAAAGTGGCGCTCGGCGCGCGGCGCAAGGACCGGCTGGAGGAAATCGCCGACCGGATCGGCGCCAACGCCGAAGCGATCCAGATGGACGTCGCGCGCGAAGCGGACATCATCGCCGGGTTCGATGCAGCAGAGGCTGCCTTTGGCCCGGTCGACACGGTGATCGCCAACGCGGGCGTCGACGGCGCGGGCATGGCGACCGCCATCTCCGAGGAAGACATCGAGCAGACCCTCATGATCAACCTCAAGGGCGCGATCCTGACCGCACGTGAAGGCGCGAAGCGGATGATCGCGCGCGGCACACCCAAGGGCCGGATCGTGATGATCGCCTCGATCACCGCGTTTGAGCCCTCCCCCGGCCTCGTCGCCTATGCCGCTTCCAAGGCAGGCGTGGTGCAGGCAGGGCGAAGCATGGCGCGCGAATGGGCGCGCGCCGGGATCAACGTCAACACCGTCTCCCCCGGCTATATCCGCACCGCGATCAACGATGCGTGGTTCGATACCGAACTCGGCAAGAAGCAAATCGCCCGCTTCCCCAAGCGGCGGCTGATGGACGAGCAAGGCCTGGACGCGATGATCCTGTTCCTGTGCTCGGACGCTTCGGACTTCGTCACCGGCACCGACTTCGTGCTGGATGACGGGCAGACGTTGTGATGCCCAAAGGGACTGGCCGCCAAATCTCGCTCGCCGCCGGGATCATGCCTGAGGCGACCCCAGCGCAACTGATCGAGGCCGCCGCCGCATCCGACTTCGACTTCGGCGGCATGTGGTGCGAGCGGGAGACATGGACCCCCGCCACCACCCGCGCCATCCGCAGCCAAGCGCGCGATGCCGGGGTGGAGCTGCTCGACCTTGAAGTCGCATGGATCATGCCCGGCGCGCCCGATCCGTGGCTGACCGAGCTGGTCGACATCGCCGCAGAGCTGGGCGCGCGCAACCTGCTGTGCGTCTCGAGCGACCCCGACATGGCCGCCACCACCGCCAAGTTCCAGGCGATGGTCGACCGCGCGCACGGCACCGGGGTCAGGGTCAATCTCGAGTTCGGCATCTTCACCGAAGTGAAGACCATACACATGGCCCGCGGGGTGCTGGAAGCGACCCAAGGCGAGGCCAAGGCGCTGCTGATCGATACCCTGCACTGGGAACGCTCGGGCGGGACGGCCGACGATCTGGCCGCGATCCCGCGCGAATGGCTCTCTTACTGCCAGCCCTGCGATGCGCCGGCCGATGGGCCGGACACCGGGGACTTCGACGCGATCATCGACGATGCGATCAACCGCCGGATGCCGCTCGGGCAAGGGGGCCTGCCGCTCGCCGCGATGGTCGATGCCCTGCCCAATCACCTGCCGATGGCAATCGAGGAGCGTTCCGCCGCGCTGCGGGACAATTTCCCCGACCTCATCGAACGCGCCCGCGAATGCGCCCGCACCAGCCGGGCTTGGCTTGAGGGGCGGCAGTTATCCACCAATTGACTCCGATACGTGCCCTTCAGCTGGCGAGCCTGTTGCCGACATTAATGCCTGCGCTAAGCTTAAGTGATGAGCACGGGCTTCAGTATCCGCAATTGGGCCGCCGCGTTGCTAATGGTGATCCTCGCTGCCCAAAAAAGTGGGCTGGCGGCGATCTTCGGGGTGTTAGCATCTTCGCCGCGGCGTGTGCCGTGATCGATCTTCGCTGAACCCCATGAAGACGCCGAGAAACTTCCGCTCATATGGTACGATAGAGGCCATCAATATCGTTCTGGTACCGTCGTTTGCTTGGTGGATGGCGCCGCCGAACCACCCAGTCGAGGTGGTCACGATGATCTTCGCCATAGCAGCTTGCGCCGGCTTCCTGCTGGTAGGCGCCGTCTACTGGCTCGGACTCGATCAGCGCCTCGAACGCCGGGGCGGGGTTGCGAGCAGGAACGCGATGATGCTTGCCGATCGCTTAGAGGCTCCCCTGTTGTTCGCGACGTTTGCCGCCGCCGCCTCGCTAGGCTTCGCGCTATACTCCGTGGGATGGACAGCATCGCTGGTCGCTGCGGTCCTCCTAACCGTTCTGGCCGCGCTGGAGTACGTTAACTACTATCTTTGGCAGCTTCAGCATTTCGACCGATCAAGCGATTTCCTCCGCTTGATCGGCTCCGGACGAACTCGACGGTCACACATGGCGCGCGATCTCGCTCTCTACCGCCGTCGCCAACGGTAGCTGATCCGTATCCTTCTTAGAGTTGCGACCGTTTCCTACCCGGTCCTCGCGATTCTTCCCGCTCCCGTCACCCGGCGACAGCTGCCGTCCCTCAGCCCCCGCGCGCGTGGCCTGCGATCTCGCCGGCGATGCGCGGGATCAGCTCCAGCGGAATGTCGTGGCCCCAGCCGGGGATCGTCACCAGCCGCGCGCCCGAGATCGCCGCGGCGGTCGCCTCGCCGCCTTCAAGCTTGACCAGTGGATCGGCCTCGCCGTGCAGCACGAGCGTCGGCGCGCGCACACCCGCGAGCCGCGAGGTACGGTCGCCGTCATCGATGATCGCAGCAAGCTGACGCGGGAGCCCCGCCGGATAGACCGAGCGGCGCATGTTCTTCAGCACCCGCTCGCGTTGCTCGGCGGGATCGAACGGGAAGCCCGCGCTGCCGATATTCTTCGCGATGTTGAGCCCGTGGGCCAGCAGGGTATCCTCGTCCATGCCCTTCAGCGGCGCGGTCAGGGCCCCGATTGCGTGCTTCTCGGCCTGAGGGAGCTTGCCGTTGCCCGTGGTCGACATGATCGAGGTGAGGCTCAGCAGACGCTCGGGGTGATGTACGGCCATCAGCTGCACGATCATCCCGCCCATCGACGCGCCGACCACATGCGCGCCCGCGATGCCGAGCGCGTCGAGCAGCCCGATCCCGTCGTCGGCCATGTCCTTGAGCTTGTAGGGCACGCGTGCCGGGAAGCCGATCTTCTTGCGCAGCACCTGCACCGCAAGGCTCGGCGCGCGGGCGCCCTCCATCTTCTGGCTGAGCCCGATGTCGCGGTTGTCGTAACGGATCACCCGGAAGCCATCACCCACCAGCGCCGCGACCAGTTCGTCCGGCCACAGCGTCATCTGCGCGCCGAGGCCCATGACCAGCAGGATCACCTCGGCATCGGCAGAGCCCCCAAGCGGGGCGGTGTCTTCGTAGAAAATCTCGATGCCGGTATTGGGGGTGACGACGGTGGGCATGGGCGGCTGATCCTCTGGTCAGGCCCGCGCGGTCACTTCCACACGGGTCCGGCGATATCGAAGCCGCGCGCGTCCAATTGGTCAAGCACTCCGCCGCTTTCCGCCAACACTCGCAAGGGGACAACCGCCAAAGTCGTGCCCTTTGCCGCGCTCGCTTCGGCGATGCGGTCGACCCAGATCGTGCGCAGTTCGGTGCCGATCGTCTCGTCCGCCCAGGGCCAGCACTTGCCCAATGCCAGTTCGAGCGGGTTCGCCATCACTGCGGGGATGGCAAAGCGCCGCCAATCGGCCGCGCGCTGGTCGACGATGCCCGGCCCGGCCTCGACCGCATCCATCGCCGCCTCGAGGCAGGGAATGTGCGCGGTCGGGGGCGCTTCGGCGAGGTTGTCGATGATGTCCTCGCCGCGAAGCGAGCCGGCGCGGGTGGTGGGCACGTTGGCTTTGTCGGCGGCCTTCCTCACCACGTCCGAGGCATCGTCCGCCGTGTCGCGGTTGAAGCGCAGTTCCTTGCGCAGCATCCCGAAGGAGCTGAGCAGGAACGACTGGCGCGCATAATCCTCCTTGTGCGCGGTGCCGAGTGCGGAGAGCCGCGCCCATTGTTCGGCCGAGAGGTATTGGCTCGCCACGGTCTTGTCGGGGAGCTTGGTGAACTTGGAGCCGGAGAAGATCAGCCGCAGCACGTCGCCGGGCGAAATCTTGCCGCGGGCGCCGAGGATCACCCGGTCAGCCTGCGCGGTCGCTTCCTTGAGCCGGTCGGGCTGCCACGGGGTGGTCTCGGGGATCGCCCTGATCTCGCCGACAAGGATGACGGTGCCGGTAGGCGTGTCGATAATCCACATCGGCGCGCCAGAGCGCTGCGCGGTGACGACGATGGCGTTTTCGGATTCGGCGGGGACGGGGTCTTGGGCGGCGGCGGTGACCGGAAGCAGCGCGGCAAGAGCAAAGGAGGTCAAAAGCTTCTTCATCGGGCGCCCCATCAGTTGAATTCTGGCACATCGCTAGCCACGCGATGCTGAACACCAGCCGAATTGGGACGGGCTCAGTCGAGCAGCGGGAACTGCAAGCGGTACCTCGCGATTTCTTCGACTTCGATCAGTTTCGCACGAGGTGGGTCCAACGCGATGACGTCAACGCAATCGTCGCCAGTCACAAATGCATAGTGCGTTGCATTCGGATGGATCGTCTTTAGCAGATCAGGACTGGTCGGATATTCCGAGCCTTCAATCACCCGCGCAAAGCTGCCGTCAATGCCCTTCCACCTACCAGAATCGGTCTCGGTGCTATTCCACGTCTCATCGAGCACGCGGGCGACCAATGCTTTGTCGAATTCGATGAGAAGTATTGGTTTATCGGCCCCATCAAGTTCCCAGAAGAGGTTGAGGCAGTCGTTGCACGATTCCATCAGGCAGACGGTGCTCACGCGAATTGCGGATCTCGCGTCAGCTTCAAAGCAATTCGCGCCAAGCTGAACGCCAAGCCCAAGATCATAGGGCGTGTGGACTATGTCCGGTTTCACGGCACCAGCACCGTATCCTTCGGCTCATCCGCCAGCTCGGGATAATCGAGCGTATAATGCAGCCCGCGGCTCTCCTTGCGGTGGAGCGCGGACTTCACGATTAGCTCGGCCGATTGCAGGAGGTTGCGCAGCTCGATGAGGTCGGTGGTGACGCGGAAGCTGCCGTAATAGTCCTCGACCTCGCGTTTCAGCAGATCGATGCGGCTCGCGGCGCGTTGCAGGCGCTTGGTGGTGCGCACGATGCCGACGTAGTTCCACATGAAGCGGCGGATCTCGGTCCAGTTCTGCTTGATCACGACCTCCTCGTCGGAGTCGGTCACGCGGCTTTCGTCCCACGGAAGGATCGCGGGCGGGGCTTCTAGCGAGCCCCAGCGCGCAAGAATATCCTGCGCCGCCGCCTCGCCGAACACGAAGCATTCCAGCAAGCTGTTGGACGCGAGGCGGTTCGCGCCGTGGAGGCCGCTTTCGGTGCACTCTCCTGCCGCCCACAGCCCCGGCACATCAGTACGCGCGTCCAGGCCGACCACCACGCCGCCTCAGGTGTAGTGCTGCGCGGGGACGACCGGGATCGGCCCCGCCGTCATGTCGATGCCGAGGCCCATCAGCTTCTCGTAGATCGTCGGGAAGTGGCCCTTAACGAAGTCGGCGGGCTGGTGGCTGATATCGAGGTGGACGAAGTCGAGGCCGAAGCGCTTGATCTCGGCGTCGATCGCGCGGGCGACGACATCGCGCGGCGCGAGTTCCATCCGCTCGGGATCGTAGAACTCCATGAAGCGCTTGCCCGTGCGCGGGTTGATCAGCCGGCCGCCCTCACCGCGCACGGCTTCAGTGATCAGGAAGTTCTTGGTCTCAAGATGGTAGAGGCAGGTCGGGTGGAACTGCATCATCTCCATGTTGGTGACTCGCGCGCCCGCTCGCCAGGCCATGGCGATCCCGTCGCCGGTCGCGCCGCGCGGGGCGGTGGAGAACTGGTAGACGCGCCCTGCGCCCCCGGTGGCGAGGATCGTCGCGCGGGCGAGGTACCGCTCGACGCGGCCCGTCGCTTCGTCGAGCGCATAGACCCCCCACACGCGGCCCGCAGCAGAGAAGTGCTCACCGTGGCGGTCGGTGATGAGGTCGATGCAGGTGCGGCCCGGCAACAGCGTGATGTTGGGATTGGCCTCGGCGGCGGCGAGCAGCGCCGATTGCACCGCCCAGCCGGTCGCGTCGTCGACATGGACGATGCGGCGGTGCGAGTGCCCACCTTCGCGGGTGAGGTGGAGCGTATCCTTGTCGCGGTTGAAGGGCACGCCCAGCTCGCACAATCGGTCGATCGAACGCGGCGCGCGCTCGATCACGAATTCGACCGTGGCGCGATCATTGAGCCCGGCGCCGGCCACCATCGTGTCGCGGATGTGATCGTCAAAGGTGTCGCCAGAATCGAGCACGGCGGCAATTCCGCCCTGCGCCCAGGCGGTCGATCCGCCGGTTAGCGAGCCTTTGGCCAGCACCAGCACTCGCCGCGTCTCCGCCAAGGCAAGCGCCGCAGTGAGTCCCGCGGCGCCCGAACCGATCACCAACACGTCGTGCGGCTGCTGCATTGACTCGTTCATCGCCATGCCTTGCGCAATGGCGCGCAATTGGCCGCTCGGCAAGAGCGATGCTGCAGCTGACGGCTGCCTAAAGGGCTAAGTATTTTCCGCTATCAAGCGACGCAACATAGTGATATTGAACGATACAATGCGGTCCGTTGGGGTAAACGGATCATGTTACGGGGGTCGCACCTTATGCTTCAGGTTATGAGATGGGGGCCTGCCCCCGTGATGTCTGCACTTGCCAAAATCACGTGCTCGCTGAACCGTCATGTCCCCTTCCGAAAACGCGCGGTATGGGACGGATCGGCCTATGTCGGTGAATGTCGCCATTGCGGCGCACCGATCGAACGTCTCAGCCGGCGCCAGTGGCGCAAGCGATTGGCAGAGGATCAAGCGTCGCGCTGATCAGGTGGCAGGGTCAGGGCCAGTGGCGGTCAGCTGGACGAAGACATCCTCGAGATCGGCCTCGCGCGTCGTCACATCGGCGATTGCGATGCCCTGCTGCTGCAGGATACCCAGCACCTGCCCGGCGCTCAGACGATCCTTGTCATAGGTCACCTCGACCGCGCGCGCGCCGTCCCATTCGACTTTGCCGAAAGCATCGTGCGACGGAGCGGCGGCGAGATCCTCGGCCGCCGTCACCGCAACGATCTTCTCACGCGCCATCTCAACCAGCTCGCGGGTCGGCTTGTTGGTGATCAATTTCCCGTGGTTGATGATCGCGATGCGGTCGCACAATTGCTCGGCTTCCTCGAGGTAGTGGGTGGTGAGCACCACCGTCACGCCATCGCGGTTGAGTTGGCTGACCAGCTCCCAGAGCTGGCGTCTCAGATCGACATCGACCCCGGCGGTCGGCTCGTCGAGCACAAGAATCGGCGGCGAGTGGACCATCGCCTTTGCCACCAGCAGCCGCCGTTTCATCCCGCCCGACAGCGTGCGCGCATAGGCGTCGCGCTTGTCGGCAAGGCGCACCGCATCGAGCAGCGCCTCGCTGCGGCGCAGGGCAGCGGTGATGCCGTAGAAGCCGGCCTGATTCTCGAGCACCTCGAAGGGCGTGAAGAACGGATCGAAGACGATCTCCTGCGGCACGATGCCGATCGAACGGCTGGCGTTGCGGCGGTCGCGGTCGATGTCGAAGCCCCAGATGTCGACCGTCCCACTAGTCTTGGTGACAAGCCCGGCAAGGATGTTGATCAGTGTCGACTTGCCCGCACCATTGGGGCCGAGCAGGCCGAAGATCGAGCCCTCCGGCACATCGAAGCTGACCCCGCCGAGCGCTAGCTTGCCCTCAGGGCTGATGCCCTTCGCGCCCTTGGCGGGAGCATAGCGTTTGACGAGGTTGTCGATGCGGATGGCGGGTTCGGCTGACATGGGGAACGCCTAGGCAAGGCTCGCCGCAAAGGCAATTGAACTCGCCGGGCTAGGCCTGTATCAAATGGTGTATGAGTATTCCTCCTCCTGAAGTCCTGCTGGTCGATGGCCGCCGCGTCTCGTGCGACGGGGCCAGCGGCATCCGCGGCGGCGCGGGATATCGCCCGGCCGCGCTCGGCCATCCCCGCGTGTTTCTCGAAATCGACGAGCATGGCTATGTTGACTGCGGCTATTGCGACCGGCGCTTCGTGCTGCGCGGCGGCGTTGCAGACACGGCAGCAGCAGACACCGCCGACCAAGCCGCGCTTCCCGATGTTGCATCGGGGGCGAGCTTCTCGCGGAGCTGATTCTGTCGCTCAGCGAAGGTTAAGCGAAGGCGCGGCATGGCGGGTGACATGGATTTGCAAGGAGAGCGCGTCATGACCCGAGTCTCTGTTTCTACCCGCACACTGATCGGCGCCGGCGCGGCTGCACTCGCGCTCGCCGCAGCGCTGCCCGCGATCGCCCAGGATCAAGGCGACGTCGAAGCGAAGGTCGAGGGTTCGGCCACGAACGCCAAGGGCAAAGAACGCCTTGCCAAGCTGCTTGAGGGCCGCGTGGCGGGTCAGCCGGTGTCGTGCATCCGCACACTGCCGCGCGACCGCATGCAGATCATCGATGGCACGGCCTATGTCTACGGGTCGGGCAACACGATCTACGTCCAGCGCACCACGGAGCCCGAGCAGATCGACGACTCGGACACGCTGATCACCAATCGCTTTTCGGCATCGCAACTGTGCCGGCTCGACACGATGACGACGATCGACCGCTTCACCGGGATCTTCAGCGGCGCAGTGTTCTTCGATGACTTCGTACCCTATACCCGAGTGAAGGCCCAAGCCTCCGCCGAGGGCTGATCGAGCCGGATCGCGATGTCGGGCGTTCCAACGGTGCAGGCGCGGCAAGCACACGGCGCGTGGACTGAGCTGACCATAGGGAAAGACGGCTTCCCGCTGTTCCCGAGATAGCGGCACACCGTGCTTTCGCCGCTGATGGTTGACCAGCCGAGCGCCATTTCCTCCGCCTCGAGATGCAAGAACACCTGCGCCGCGCGGCGATAGGCGCTAACATCTGCATGGATCTGCCCGACCCAAGCGCCAGCCTCGATCAGCACATGGCGATCGTGCCGCGCGGCCTGCTGGCACTGGCGAACAGCATCGGGCCCAGCGCCGATGGGGGAATGGGGCTCGCGCAAGAGTAAGTCCACGCCGGGCACGCCAGTGGGGGCCGCCGCGAAACCGCCCTGCCACCGGCCTAGCGCCCAGGACCAGAGCATCAAACCTGTAATGACGCCGCCCAGCACTGCCGGGCTTCCCAACTGATCCATCGCAATTCTCTCCGTGCAAGAACCCATACGGAAAGCCAACCCCTGCCCTCCTGAAGCACGCCGTCACACATGTCTGTGCGGACCCCCTCCTGGATCTGTACGGCACGCGCTGTGGTGCCGCAGTGCAGCAGCGGAGGAAATGCGGGGAGATACCTAGTAATTCATCCTGGGTTTGGGACCCGGAACTGTCACAATTCGGAAAGGTCGGCGGGTCAGGCGCGGGCCATTGCCTGCATGCGGGCGATGATCTCCTCGGCCTGGAGCATGATGCGGTCGATCAGCTCCTTGCAGGTCGGGATGTCGTGGATCAGCCCGGCGACCATGCCGCAGCTCCATGCGCCTGCGTCCATCGTGCCTTCCATCATGATCTTGGGATAGACCCCGGCGACCTCGGGCAGGATATCCTGGATGGTGATCGCGTCGCCCAGTTCCTTCTCCTTGAGGATCAGGCGCTCGACCGCGGCATTGTTGAGCACGCGTTCCGTGTTCCTGAGCGACCGCATGACGAGCCGCGTGTCGAGTTCGGACGCGGCGAGGATCGCCTGCTTCACGTTCTCGTGCACCGGCGCTTCCTTGGTGGCGATGAAGCGGGTTCCCATGTTCATGCCCGCAGCGCCCATCGCTATCGAGGCGATGAGGCTGCGCCCATCGGCCATCCCGCCGCTCGAGACGAAGGGAATGTCCAGCTCATCCGCCGCGCGGGGCAGGAGGATGAAGTTGGGCACATCGTCCTCGCCCGGATGGCCGCCGCATTCAAAGCCGTCGACGCTCACTGCGTCGCAGCCGATGTCTTGCGCCTTCAGCGAGTGGCGAACGCTGGTGCACTTGTGGATCACCTTGATCCCGGCATCCTTCAAGGGCGGCAGCAGATCCACTGGGTTGCGCCCGGCGGTCTCGACCACCTTCACGCCGCCGTCGATCACCGCCTTGAGCAGCCCCGGATAGTCGGGCGGGGTCAGGGTCGGCAGGATCGTGAGGTTCACGCCGAACGGCTTGTCGGTCATGTCCTTGCAGCGCGCGATCTCGTTCGCGAGCTTTTCCGGCGTGCCCAGCGTAAGGCCGGTGATGATCCCGAGCCCGCCCGCGTTGGAGACCGCGGCGGCCATCTCGGCGAATCCGACATAGTGCATCCCCCCCTGGATGATCGGGTGTTCGATGCCGAACATTTCGGTGATGGCGGTCTTCATGGCGTATCCTCCCGTTGATGCGTGTTTGGGCGGGAGACAAGCCGAGTTGCGCAAGGCTTTCAAGTCCGCTTTTGACGAGGCCGCGCCCCGCCCGCGCGCGCCGTAACGTCATGCGCTGCGAAATAGCCGTCTCAGGAGCGCTTGAAGGCGAGCATAAAGGTCACCGGCACCGCGGGCGTGATCGAGGGCAGCTGCGCCAGCGCGCGCAATTCGCCCAGCTCGTCGGTCAGGCCGAACATGTCGGTCGAGATGATGACCTGTGCGCTCGGCACGACGGTCACCCGGTCTTCGGCAACGCGGGTGACCAGCACCTCGGTTGCGATATCGCTGGTCGCGCCCTTGATCGTCACGCTCGCCTTCAATGGACGGGTGATCGACTGGCCCACCGCCAACCCCGCGAAGGCCGCCGGGTCGAGCTTCGCCGTCACTGTCGCCTTGGGGTTGTCGGCAACTTCAAAGAAGATGTCGCGCATTCGTTCGTCGCGCAGCTCTGCGCCTGTATCGACCGAGGCGAGATCGATCTCGAGGCTCGCCGTGCCGTCGGGCGCGACGTTGCCGGAGAGGCGCGGGAAGCGGTTGGTCTCGGCCACCTCGCCCGCCTTGATCGAGACATAGGTGAGCCGCGATCCCGCCGCATCAAGCGTCCAGTTCCCCTGGGTAAGCGGGGCGGGCGCGGTCGCAGCATCGGTCGGCTTTTCGGGCGCCTGCTGCGCGCAGGCAGCAAGGCCAAGCCCGAGGGCCAGAGCGACGGAAAGGGCGCTGACGAGGGTGGGCGGACGATGGTTCGGCATCACGATCGGGCAGCCTCTTGTCCAGACATTGCGGTAGGCAGCGATATGCGATTTGCGGTGCGGGCGGAAGGGGGCGATCGGCGCAGTGCGCAAAGGAATGCTATCGCCTGCCCCACCCTCGTCCGGCTTATTCCCACTCAATCGTCCCGGGCGGCTTCGACGTGTAGTCATAGACCACCCGGTTGATGCCCTGAACCTCGTTGACGATGCGGGTCGCCACGCGGGTGAGGAAGCTGGCGTCGTAGGGGTAGACGTCCGCTGTCATCCCGTCGGTCGAGGTCACGGCGCGCAGTGCGCAGACGTTGTCATAGGTGCGCGCGTCGCCCATCACGCCAACCGTCTTGACCGGCAGCAGCACCGCAAACGCCTGCCAGATTGCATCATACAGCCCGGCATTGCGGATTTCCTCGAGGTAGACCGCATCGGCCTTCCTGAGGATGTCGCAGCGCTCCTTGGTGACTTCGCCCGGGATGCGGATCGCGAGGCCGGGGCCGGGGAAGGGATGGCGGCCGACGAAGACCTGCGGCAGGCCCAACTCGCGGCCGAGTGCGCGGACCTCGTCCTTGAACAGTTCGCGCAGGGGCTCGACCAGCCCCATGTTCATGCGTTCGGGCAGGCCGCCGACATTGTGGTGGCTCTTGATCGTGACGCTCGGCCCGCCCGTGAAGGAGACGGATTCGATCACGTCGGGATAGAGCGTCCCCTGCGCGAGGAAATCCGCCCCGCCGATCTTGCGGGCTTCCTCGTCGAACACGTCGATGAAGGTCTTGCCGATGAACTTGCGCTTGGCCTCGGGGTCGGTGAGGCCAGCGAGCCCGCCAAGGAACAGCTCCTCGGCGTCCACGTGGACGAGCGGGATATTGTAGTGGTCGCGGAACAAGGTGACGACCTGCTCGGCCTCGCCCAGCCGCATCAGCCCATGGTCAACAAAGACGCAGGTCAGCTGGTCGCCGATCGCCTCGTGGATCAGCACCGCTGCCACTGCCGAATCGACTCCGCCCGACAGGCCGCAGATGACCCGCTTGTCGCCGACCTGCGCGCGTATCTCGGCGATTTTGGTCTGGCGGAATTCGGCCATCGTCCAGTCGCCCGCCAGCCCGCAGACATGACGCACGAAATTGGCGATCAGCTTGCCGCCGTCGGGAGTGTGGACGACCTCGGGGTGGAACTGCGTACCGTAAAACTTGCGGCTCTCGTCGGCGATCACCGCGAAAGGCGCGCCGTCGGAGGTGGCGACGATCTCGAAGCCGGGCGCGAAGTCTGTAACCTTGTCGCCGTGGCTCATCCACACCTGGTGCCGCTCGCCGACCGCCCACATTCCGTCGAACAGCGCACATTCGGCGGTGACGGTCAGGAAGGCGCGGCCAAACTCGCCGCCCCTATACCCCTCGGCACCCGTTTCATGGCCGGGTCGGACTTTCCCGCCGAGCTGATGCGTCATCACCTGCTGGCCGTAGCAGATGCCGAGGATCGGCACGCCGGCCTCGAACAATACCTGCGGCGCGCGCGGGCTTCCGTCCTCGGGAACGCTGGCGGGCGAGCCCGACAGAATGATGCCCTTGGGCTTGAGCCGGGCGAAGGCCGCCTCGGCCTGGGTGAAAGGCGCGATCTCGGAATAGACCCCCGCTTCGCGTACCCGGCGGGCGATCAACTGGGTCACCTGAGAGCCGAAATCGACGATCAGGATGCAGTCGGAAACGGCGGAATCGGCCCCAAGGGGCGCAGGAGTGTGCGCGCTCATCGCCGCGAATTACGGAGCGCACCATGCGCTGTCCAGCATCGGCTTACCGCCGTACACTCTTTTGCATTGCAACAAAGAAATGATGTAGAGATTCCAAGCGGTTCCCGGAAGTTCGCTCCGCGGTCGTTGCAAACTTTGGAACCAATTTCCCGCTCTTCGCATTTGCACAATACTCTTGTGCAGTGCACTAGGGTTTCAATCAGCAACCGAATGCCGATCAACGGCATCGATCTCAGACACCCTCTCATCATTCCGGAGTATCCGATCCATGCGTTTCATTCTCCCCCTCATCGCCCTCGTCGCCGTTGCCGC
>JANNWO010000045.1:0-5998 GCA_031408395.1 Sphingomonadales bacterium
CCCGGGTATGTCAGGTACGTTGCATCAGCCGTGCCAAACTCGTAAAACGGCAGAATTCCGCCATTTCGTTCCTGTCGGCGCGCAAACGACCGGTTCAGCAAAGCGAAAGCTTGGGAAATTCCGCCATGTGTTGGGATTGGCCATTTCCGGCCGTCCGCTCTGGCCAAAGCCCGCCCCTCCCGCTACCCGAAATCCACCTATGGGCCTCAGCCGGATCAGCCTCGAAAATTTCCGAAATCACGCTGCGACCACGCTGGTCGAGACGGCGCATTTCAACCTGCTGGTGGGCGAGAACGGGGCAGGCAAGACCAACCTTCTGGAGGCTCTGTCGCTGCTCGGACCGGGACGCGGACTCAGGCGCGCGAACCTCGGCGATCTGGCGCGGCGGGCGGAGCCAGGCGACCCTCCCCTGCCCTTTGCAATCGGCGCCAGCCTGACGGAAGCGGGGACGGTTTCGGCGCGGCTGGGCACCTATACCGAAGCCGGCAGCCCTGCGCGGCGGCTGGTGCGGGTCAACGGCGCGCCCGCTACAGCCGCGAGCCTCGCCGAGTGGATCGCGATGAGCTGGCTGACCCCTGCGATGGACGGGCTGTTCACCGATAGCGCAGGCGCGCGGCGGCGGTTCATGGACCGCATGGCGCTTGCCATTGCGCCCGATCATGCGCGGCGCGTGAATGCGCTGGAGACTGCGCTGCGTGAGCGCGGCAAGCTGCTCGAAAACAGGGGCGATCCGCGCTGGCTCGATGCCATCGAAGCGCAGGCGGCTGACCACGGCAGCGCCGTCGCCCGAACCCGCGCCGAGTTGGTGCTGCGCCTCGCCGACGAGCTTTCCGCCCTTCCACCTGAGCCCTTTGCGCGGCCCACCCTCACCTACCGCCCGGGAGGCCCGCTCGACGAGACCGCCCTACGCGCCGAACTCGCCAAAGGACGCCCCCGCGACCGTGCCGCTGGCCGCGCGCTTACCGGCCCGCAGCGTGATGAATTGCAGGTGGAAATGGCCTCAACCCGCCAGCCCGCCGCGTCCTGTTCGACCGGCGAGCAGAAGGCGATGCTGATCGCCATCACGCTCGCCCACGGCATTCTGGCATCGGCCGGTCGCCCCAGTGTGCTGCTGCTCGACGAGGTCGCCGCGCATCTTGATCCGGTCCGCCGCGTCGAACTGTTCCGGCGCTTGCGCGAAGGCAAGGCGCAGGTCTGGATGACCGGCACCGAACTCGCCCCGTTCGAGGCGATCCGCGGCGAATCCGCGATCTGGAAGGTGTCTGGCGGGGGCGTGGAGCGGGTCTAAAGGGAGCCCGAAAGGCTACTTCGCGGGTGGCAAAGCCCCTTCGACCTTTGAAAGCGTCGATCCGACCAGCCGCTCGATCCCGTCGGCGGTGGGGTGGACACGGTCCGCCTGGAAGAGCGACGGATCGCGGTAGATATCCTCCAGCCAGAAGGGGATCAGCGCCGCCCCGTATTCCTTCGCCAGATCGGCATAGATCGCGTCGAACTGCGCCTGATATTCCGGGCCATAATTGGGGGGGCTGCGCATCCCCATCAGCAAGACTGGCACCTTAGCCTTGCGTAGGATGGCCAGCATCTTGCCTAGGTTGGCCTTGGTTTCTTCCGGCGACAGCCCGCGCAGCAGGTCGTTGCCGCCCAGTTCGAGGATGAGCAATGCAGGAGGACTGTCCTTCTGCGCGACGAGCGTGAACTCCAGCCGGTTGAGCCCTGCCGCCGTCGTATCGCCCGAAACCCCGGCATTGATCACATCGGCGTTGATGCCTTTGGCGCGCAGTGCGCTCTCCAGCTTCTCAGGGTACGCATCGCGCGGGTCCAAGCCGTAGCCTGCAAACAGGCTGTCCCCGAAGGCGATGATCTTCCGCTCCGGCCCCATCACGGGAATTGCGGGGAGCGCGGGCTGGCCGTCTTCGGCGACCTCGGCACCGGGCACCGCAGCCTCGTCCGCCGCCTCGCTGCACGCTGCCAACGACAGGGGCAACACCAGCAAGACTGCGCCCACAACGCCAATATTCGACCAACCACGCTTGTGCATCCGCAAACCTTCCATCCCAGTAGCTTGTTGCAACTCACCACCTATGCCATCGGAACCTTGTGACAAGTCCCTCTCTCGCGATCAGCGCCCGCAACCTCACCCTGACCCTCGGCAGCACCGCTTCGCCGGTGGTGATCCTGCGCGGGATCGATCTCGACATCGCGCGGGGTGAAGTCGTCGCGCTGCTCGGGCCATCGGGATCGGGCAAAAGCTCGCTGATGGCGGTGCTTTCGGGCCTCGAACGCGCCAGCGGCGGGACGTTGACGGTCGCGGGCGCGGATTTTGCGGCGCTGACGGAAGACGGTCTGGCCGCCGCACGGCGCGGCCGGATCGGGATCGTGCTTCAGGCCTTCCACCTGCTCCCCACCATGACCGCGGCAGAGAACGTCGCGACCCCGATGGAACTTGCGGGGATGGCGGACGCCAGCCCGCGCGCCATCACCGAGCTTGAAGCGGTCGGCCTTGGCCACCGGACGGGGCACTACCCCACCCAGCTTTCGGGCGGCGAGCAGCAGCGCGTCGCCATCGCCCGCGCCACCGCGCCGCGTCCCGATCTGATCTTTGCCGATGAACCCACCGGAAACCTCGACGCAGCGACCGGCGAGGAGATCATCAACCTGCTGTTCGCGCGCCGCGCCGAGACCGGAGCGACGCTGCTGATCATCACCCATGACGCCAGCCTTGCCGCGCGCTGCGAGCGGGTGCTGACAATGGCCGACGGGGTGATCGTCTCGGACACGCGGACCAAGGCCGCCGCATGAGCCTTCCGCTCAAGACGGCATGGCGCATCGCCCGGCGCGACCTCAACGCGCGCTTCCGGGGGCTGCGCTTGCTGCTGGTGTGCATCTTCCTCGGCACCGCCGCGCTCGCCGCGATCGGCACGCTGACTGCCGCGATCGAAGGCGAGCTTGCCTCCAGCGGGCAGTCGCTGCTCGGCGGCGATCTCGAGGTCGAGGTGTGGCAGCGCGGCTTGCGCCCCGAGGAACGCAAGGTGCTCGGCGAATACGGTACCATCTCGAGCGGGTTCCGCATGCAGGCGATGGCGAGCACGCCGGACGCCGCTGCACCGATCGGGTTGAAGGCAGTCGACGCCAAGTGGCCGATGTTCGGCACGTTGGTGCTGGACGATGGCCGCGAGGTCGGCGCGCCCACGGGCACCGACGCGTGGATCGCGCGCACCGCGCTCGAACGGCTCGGCATCCGCGTGGGCGAGAACTTCAAGGTCGGCACCGTCACGCTGCGCGCGGCGGGCATCATCCAGGACGAGCCGGACCGCCTGTCCGAAGGCTTCCAGCTCGGCCCGACGATCATCGTCGCCGAGGATATTCCCGCCAAAGCAGGCCTGCTGCAACCGGGCGCGCTGTACCAGAGCAAGCACCGTATCGCCTTTGCCAACCCCTCGCGCGACCCGCAGGTTGCCGAAGACGCGCTCACCAAGCGTTTCCCCAACGCCGGGTTCGACATGCGCACCCGCGACCGCGCCTCGCCGGGCGCGGACCGTTTCGTGCGGCAGATGAGCGATTTCCTGACGCTGGTGGGCCTTGCCGCACTAGTGATCGCCGGGATCGGGATTGCGGGCGGCGTGTCATCCTATCTCGACCAGCGCCGTTCGAGCATCGCGACGCTGAAGGTGCTGGGCGCCACGTCAGGCGACATTGTGCGCATCTATGCGATGCAGATCGGCGTTGCGGCGCTGGCGGGAAGCGTCGCGGGATTGGCCGCGGGCGTGGCTGTCACGCCGCTGCTAGCGAGCGCGCTACAAGGCCTGCTGCCGGTGGACAGCGGGTTCATCTTCTCCCCGCCCGCGCTGCTGCTGGCGGCGAGTTACGGCTTGCTGGTCGCCTTCGCCTTTGCCGCCGCGCCCTTGCTGCGCGCGCGGACCTACCCGGCGATGGCGCTGATGCGGTCGGGGATCGTGCCGCTGGCGCGTGACTGGCGGGCACTGGGTGTCACCGCGCTCGGCCTCGCAGCGATCTGCGCGCTGGCGCTGCTGACCACCGCACAGCCGTGGCTGTCGGGCGGGTTCCTGCTGGGTGCGGGCGGTGCCTTGGTGCTTCTGGCGGGGCTTGGCTGGGCGATCCAGACGCTCGCCCGCCGCCTGCCGCGTCCGGCCAACCCGCTGCTCGGGAGCGCCCTGTCGAACATCCACCGTCCCGGCGCGCCGACCGGGGCGTTGGTGACCGCGCTGGGCTTCGGGCTCGCCGCCTTCGTGCTGCTGGCCGCAGTGCAGAGCGCGATCGACGGCAATATCCAGAAGCGCGTGCCGCAGGAGGCGCCCGATTACTTCGTGCTCGACGTGCCGCAGGCCAAGGAGCTGCGGTTCTTCCAACTGATCCAGGCCGAGTTCCCGAAGGCCGCGATCCGCACCGTGCCGACCATGCGCGGGGCGGTGCTGGCTTACGGCCCCAAGGCCAAGATGATCCGCGTCGCCGACCTCAAGGAGATCCCCGAGGGCGCCTGGGCACTGCGCGGCGAGCGCGGGCTGACCTATGCCGACACCCTCCCCCCCGGCAACCGGGTGGTCGAGGGCGCGTGGTGGGGCCCGTTCTACACGGGCGAGCCGCAGGTCTCGGTCGATGCCGATTTCGCGCGCGCTGTCGGTTTGAAGGTAGGCGACTACCTCACCATCGGCATCCTCGGCGTGGAGCGCACCGCGCGGGTCGCGAACCTGCGCGAGATCGACTGGGAAAGCATGGGCTTCAACTTCGCGCTGGTGTTCAGCCGCAACGCGATCAGCGATGCGCCGCACAACCTTTCGGCGACCATCGACCTGCCCGACGTGGCAGACAGCGCGGCCAAGGGCCGGTTGCTGCGCGCGCTGGTCAAGGAAATGCCGTCGAGCTCGGTGATCGAGGTCGGCGGGATCCTCGTCGAGGCGCGCAAGCTGCTCGAGCAGGTGAGCCTTGCGACGCTGGCGGCCGCCGCAGTGACGGTGCTGGCCGGGCTGGCGGTGCTGATGGGCGCAATCGCCGCAGCGCGGGCCGCGCGGACCTATGATACGGTGATGCTGCGCGTGCTGGGGGCGAGCCGGCGGCAGATTCTGCTGTTACAGCTTGCCGAATACGGGCTGATCGCGGGCGTGCTGGCGCTGGTCGCGCTGGGGCTGGGTTCTGGGCTCGCCTGGGTGGTGATCACCCAGCTCTTCAAGTTCGAGTGGCTGCCCGACTGGGCCGAAGTGCTGGGCGTGCTCGGCTTCGGCATCGCGCTGGTGCTCGGCTTCGCGCTCGCCGGATCGCTGCCGCTGCTGCGGGCCAAACCGGCGCGGGCGCTCAGGGAGCTTTAGCTCAGGCGAAGACGTCCTCGCCGTAGGGGTTCTTGGGGTCGGGCCCGAAGCGGTTGCCGCCGTCGGTGCCCGGAACGATCATGAACACCAACAGCGCGATCGCAGGGATCAGGCCCAGAAAGGGAATAAGGCTGGGCACCGCCAGCGCGACATACCACCATCCCGACTTGTTCTGATCATGGAAGCGCCGGACGGTGAGCGCGATGCCCGGCAGCAGCGCCGCAAGCACGTACACGCCGTAGATCGAGACCAGAGCCATCGACACTGGATTTCCGCCAAAGTCGGTCTGGAAATTCGCCGAGGCCGAGAAGCCACCATCGCCGCTCTGGACCTGCGAGTTGCGGGTCGTGGGTGCAAAGAACGTCGCCGGCACGAAGATGAGCAGGGTGATGATGACGTTGAAGAGCTGGAACATCCAGAACTCCTTACGCCGTGAGCGGCCGGTGAACTCAGCGTAACGCCTGAACGGCAGTATCATCCATTCCATGCTAGGTCCCGTTGCTGCATGTGAAGTTCCGGCAAACGAAAAAGGCCCCGCACCGTTGGCGCGAGGCCCCTATTCCGTGTTGGCGTGAGTAAGTGGCGCTAGACAGTCAGACGAAGACGTCTTCGCTGTACGGGTCTTTGGGATCCGGCCCGAAACGATTGCCGCCATCCGTGCCCGGCAGCACCATCAG
>JANNWO010000046.1:0-1947 GCA_031408395.1 Sphingomonadales bacterium
GCCTTAGGGCGCGAAAGCCAAGGCGGCCGGCCGTCCGCCGCCCGGCGTTTGAGGGCGAAACAAAAACGAGGATTTCGCAGCCCGGATGGGCTGCGTAACCTCAAACCTTCACCACGCCGCTCTGATCCATCAGCTGCTGCAGCTCGCCGGCCTCGAACATCTCCATCATGATGTCGCTGCCGCCGACGAATTCGCCCTTCACGTAAAGCTGGGGGATGGTCGGCCAGTCGGAGAAGGCCTTGATGCCTTGGCGGATTTCCATGTCCTGCAGCACGTCGACGCTTTCGAAGGCGACGCCGCAATGGTCGAGGATCGCGATTGCCTTGCTGGAAAAGCCGCACTGCGGAAACAGCGGCGTGCCCTTCATGAACAGCACGACATCATTGGTGGTGACGAGATCGGTAAGGCGGGTGTTGACGTCGGTCATTTTGGCTGGCGCCCCTGACTGGAGATAATGTTGCTAATTACGTGGGAACCACGGTGGTGACTTGCAAGGCATGCAGCTCACCGCCCATGCGCCCGCCGAACGCCGCATAGACCAGCTTGTGCTGGGCAACGCGGCTGAGGCCGGCGAATTGCGGGGCGGTGACGGTTGCGGCCCAATGGTCGTCATCGCCCGCAAGGTCCCGCAATTCGACCGCCGCGCCGGGCAGGGCGGCGAGGATCGCGGACTCGATATCGGTTGCGCTCATCGGCATCGGATCAGACTTCGCCGAAAAGCTGGCGGCGCGCTTCGATGGTCATTTCCTCGAGCTTGGCGCGGATGTCGGCCTCGCCGACATCGGCCTGCGCGCCGGTGAGATCGCCGAGCAGCTTGCGCACCACGTCCTCATCGCCCGATTCCTCGAAATCGGCCTGCACCACCGCCTTACGATAGGCGTCGGTCTCCTCGGGGGTGAGCTTCATCAGGCCCGCGGCCCATTCACCCAGCAGGCGGTTGCGGCGGGCGGCGATGCGGAAGGCGGTTTCATTGTCGAGCGCGAACTTGGCTTCCTCGGCGCGTTCGCGGTCCTTGAAGTCGGTCATTCTGTGTGTCCCTTCGGATACGATCTGGGGTCAGCGATAGAGGCGTGGGCGCATGGCTTCAAGGGTGAAGCCGCGCGTATCGCCCGAAGCGAATGGCAGCATCAGTCCATCGTCACCACAAGCTTGCCCACCGCCTCGCGCGCTTCGAGCTTGGCGATCGCGTCACCGGCGCGGGCGAGGGGGAAGGTTTCGGACACCAGCGGGTCGATTGTGCCCGCCTGCATCAACGCGAACAGCTCGTCCACCTGCGCGCGGAAGGCCTCAGGCTCGCGTGCGGTGAAGGCGCCCCAGAACACGCCGCAGATGTCGCAGCTCTTCAGCAGCGTGAGGTTAAGCGGCATCTTGGCGATACCGGCGGGGAAGCCGACCACGAGGAAGCGGCCCTCCCAGGCGATGGCGCGCAGGGCGGGCTCGGAATATTGTCCGCCGACGATGTCGTAGACGATGTTCGCGCCATGCGGCCCGCAGGCTTTCTTGAAGGCCTCGGCAAGCGCCTTGGAAGCGTCCTTGTCCATTGCGTCGCGCGGGTAGATCACGACCTCGTCGGCCCCGGCCTTGCGGGCGACTTCGCCCTTGGCCTCGGACGAGACAGCAGCGACCACGCGTGCGCCGAACGCTTTGGCGAGTTCGACCGCCGACAGCCCGACACCGCCCGCCGCGCCGAGGATCAGCACGGTGTCGCCCGGTTTGATATGGCCGCGGTCCTTGAGGCCGTGGATGGTGGTGCCATAGGTCATCAGCAGGCTGGCGGCCTTCTCGAACGGCACGCCGTCCGGCACCGCGAACATGCGGCCCGCCGGCACCACGACCTTCTCGGCGAGGCCCCCGTTACCGATCCCGGCGAGCACCTTGTCACCGACCGCAAAGCCTTCGACACCTTCGCCGACCGCCTCGATCACGCCTGAAATCTCGCCGCCGGGC
>JANNWO010000047.1:0-1707 GCA_031408395.1 Sphingomonadales bacterium
GTGAGAACGCCGACAGGAAGGCTGACAACATCGAGGCCAAGGCGGAAGCCACTCCGCAGTAAGCTTGCCGGAATACGGGGGGCGCGAAATCGCGAGGCACAACCGCTGTGCCCCCTGAATACGGGTCCGTCTCTCACGAGACGGGCCCGTATTATTGTGGTGAGCCGCTGGGCAGCGTCAGTACACCGCGTCCGCCCCGTCGATGATCGCCCGGATCGCCGCACGACCGCGATTGATGCGGCTCTTGACCGTTCCCAGCTTGCAATCGGTCGCCAGCGCCGCTTCCTCGTAGGTCATGCCGGCCCCGGCGATCAGCAGCAGCATCTCGCGCTGGTTGTTTGGCAGTTGGCGCAATGCGCCCTCGACATCCTCGAGATGGATCCGCGCTTCCTGTTCGGGTTCCTGCACCAGCAGGCGCTCGGCCGCTTCGGGCTCCCAAGTCACCATCCGGTTGCGCTTGCGCACAGTGGTGTAGAACTGGTTGCGCAGGATCGTAAACAGCCACGGGCGAAAATTGCTTCCCGGCAGGAAAGTGTGCCGCGACGCCCAGGCCCGCACCATCGTTTCCTGCACGAGGTCCTCGGCCATGTCGCGCTGGCGGCACAGCGACTGGGCAAAGCTGCGCAGTGCCGGGATCGCGGCGGTCATCTCTGCCGTGAAGACTTCGTAGCACGGGAGAGGACGTTCGCAGGTCTCGCTCAGGGCTGGCATGGGTATCGCACCTTTCTTGACGTTGCATTCCTCCCCGCTCTCTTCTTGACCAGCCCGGCCGGAGGTTCCTTAAACTCTGCAAGGATTTGGCCGCAGAACGCAGCGCATCGCCGTAAAGCGGGACAGTGCCCTATGTGAGGGCGCCGCGCGGCTCTGGCCCGTACGGGTAGCGGCCCCCGCCCGAGGGGGGAGGCTGACCTGAAAGGACCAAGGATGCGGATTGCACTACTGATCGCGGCGAGCCTGCTGGCTACGGCATGCAGCGACCGCAAAGCCGAAGCTCAGCCCGCCGATACCGGCATCGTCCAGCCAGACGCGGGCGGCGCTATCGCGGCAAAGCCCCCCAGCGCGCAAGACTTCGCCCAGAGCGTCGCGATGTCGGAAATGTACGAGCTTGAGGCCGCCAATATCGCGGCAAAGAAGATCAAGACCGGCCCCATCCGCGAATTCGCCAACATGATGATCGCCGACCACTCCAAGTCGTCAAAGGCGCTGATGGACGCGATCGCGGCCTCGGGCCAGACCCTCGCGATGCCGGCCAAGCTTGGCGGAGAGCATCTGCCGCAGATCGATGCGCTGGGCCGCCTCGTCGATGAGGATTTCGAGCGCGAATACATGGCTCAGCAGATGACCGCGCACCGCAAGGCGCTCGACCTGCTCAAATCCTATGCGGGCGGCGGCGACGTGGCCGAGCTGCGCCAGTTCGCGCAGGCGACGATCCCGGCCGTGCAGAAGCACCAGGACTGGCTCAATGCCAACGGGTCGGCAATTTCTTCGTCGTTGAAGACCCCTGCGACGCCGCTTAGCTGAACCTTCTCCCTCACGGATTGGGAGCAACCGACGCCCGCAAGATCACCGAGCCGCCGACCCGGGCCGCTCGCGATCTTGCGGGCGTTTCCGTGCGAGCGAGGGGAGGGCCGTTCTGCAACCTGCCACACACAAAAAACCCCCGCCCATCGCTGGGCGGGGGAGTTGGTTTTGGGGCAAATGGTTAGG
>JANNWO010000048.1:0-8171 GCA_031408395.1 Sphingomonadales bacterium
GCGGCAACGGCAACGGCGCTCCTCCGGGTAACGACAACGGCAATGGTGGCAACGGTAACGGCGCCCCCGGAGGCGGCGGCAATGGCGGCGGAAACGATGATGCAGGAGGCCCCGGCAACGGTGGTAACGGCAACGGCGCCCCCGGAGGTGGCGGCAATGGCGGCGGAAACGCCGCTCCCGGAGGCGGCGGCAATGGCGGTGGAAACGATGATGCAGGAGGCCCCGGCAACGGTGGAAACGGAAACGGAAACGGAAACGGAAACGGAAACGGCAACGGCAACGGAAACGGCAACGGCAACGGCAACGGAAACGGCAACGGCAACGGAAACGGCAACGGAAACGGAAACGGGAACGGGAACGGCAACGGGAACGGCGGCGGGCCTCGCCCCCGTGCCTCAGACACGATCGTCCCCCGGGCCGACCTGACCGGCAAACCGGCCTTGGCCCGCTGATCGCTTCCTGACGCTGGCAATGCAGACCTCGCACACGCCTTTGGCCTCGGTGGAGGCACTGCTTCGCCGCGAAAATTGGCGTACCAGCGTGCTGATGGCCTGTGCGCTTACGCTGCTGGTCACGGTCGGTGCGACGGTGGGCGCGTTTCGGGGCGCCTCGAACCGCTTCGAGGAGCTCAGCTTCGACCTCTTCAGCCGCCCGGCGAGCGGGCAGATCCATGTCGTCGAAATGGACGCCGCGAGCATTTCGGCAATCCGCCAATGGCCCTGGTCCCGCGATCATTACGCGCGGGTCGTCCGCGAACTCGACGCTGCCGGGGTGCGCTCGATCAGCTTCGACGTTGATTTCTCAGGCAGCGCCGATGACGCGGGCGACCGCGCCTTTGCCGATGCCGTCGCTGCCGCCCGCGCGCCCATTGCGCTTGCCACCTTCGCGCAGAAGGCCGGGTCTGGCGATGTCCGCCAGCTCGATTCGCTGCCGATCCCGGTGCTGCGCGAGGGTGCGCATCTCGCGTCGGTTGCGGTCATGCCCGATAGTGACGGCTTCGTGCGGCGCCTCCCACTGGGGACAGTGACGAACCGGACCCCGCGGCCATCGCTTGCGGCATTTGTCGCAGGCCGGGCGGGCGCGGTCGATGACAGCTTCGCGGTCGACTTCGCGATCGACCCCGCGACCATCCCGCGACACAGCTTCATCGCGGTCGAAGGTGGCATCATCCCGCCCGATAGCCTCAAGGGCAAGGACGTGATCATCGGCGCGACCGCGATCGAGCTTGGTGATCGCTATGCGGTCCCCGCGCAGGGCATCATTCCCGGCGTGATCATTCAGGCGATCGCTGCCGAGACGCTTGCGGCGGGCGTGCCTGTCTACGGCTCGTGGCCGCTGCCGCTGCTGATCGCGGCAGTGATGGGCCTTGTGGTACTGACTGCGCAGCGGCGGCGCATTGTGATGCTGCGGAGCGGCGCCGCGGTAGTATTGCTGCTGGCCGTATGGCTCGCGGCGCGGCTGGGGTTTGGCATTTGGTTCGAGCTCGTGCCAGCGCTGACACTCGTCGTCGCATCAGGCGCCATCGCCTGTGTCACGCTCACCCAGCGCTTTGCGGCGCGCAAGCGTCAGATCGATGCCGAAAGCGGGTTGCCCAACCGGCTGGCGCTCGATCTCCGGCAAGTTTCCCCGACCGACCGGCTGTTTGTCGCCGCGCAGATCGACGAGTTCGACGCGCTCAAACTGGCCGTCGGGGGCGAGGATCTCGGGGACCTGCTGCGCCGCATTGCCGATCGCCTCAAGGTCGCGACTGGAGTCAGCGCTGTCTACCGTACCGAAGAGCGCACTCTGGGGTGGGTCTCCGCCCTCTCGGTCGCCGAGCTTGAGGTCCAGCTCGCGGGCATCCGCGCGTTAATGCGCAGCCCCTTCGAAATCACCGGGCGCAGGCTCGGCGTATCACTGACCTTCGGGGTCGCAGGGCAAGAGGCGGGCGACCCGGCTACCGAGGCGGCCCACGCCGCGAGCCTCGCCAAGCGCGCGGGCAAGTTCTGGCGCCTGCACACTGCCGAGGAGAGCGAGACGGTCGCGCAGCAGCTGTCGCTGCTCGGCGAGCTCGACGACGCGCTGCGCAGCGGAGCGATCATAGTGCTTTACCAGCCCAAGCTCAATCTCGCGACCCGCCGGATCGACGCGGTCGAGGCGCTGGTGCGCTGGAACCACCCCGAGCGCGGCCTGCTCCCGCCGGATTGCTTCATCCCGCTGTTCGAGGAGCGCGGTCGCATCGACGACCTCACCGTCGCGGTGCTGAGTAGAGCGCTCGCCGACATGCGCGGCTGGTGCGAGCTGGGCCTTACCATCGGCGTTGCGGTCAACATTTCGGCGGCGCTGCTGACTTCGGAGAGTTTCACCAACCGGGCGCTGGCGCTGGTCGAACGCTCGGGGGCGCCCGCGCACCGGCTGACCTTCGAGGTAACCGAAAGCGCGCAGTTCGAGGACATGAACAAGGCGATCGCCGCGCTCGAACGCTTCCGCGCAACCGGCATCCGCATCTCGATGGATGACTATGGCACCGGGCAATCGGCGCTCAACTACCTGAAGCTGCTGCCTCTGTCCGAGCTCAAGATCGACCGCATGTTCGTCGCTCAGGCCCATGTCGACCGGGGTGATGCGATGCTGGTGCGTTCGACTGTGCAGCTTGCCCATGAACTCGGGCTCAAGGTCGTGGCCGAAGGCGTCGAGGAGCCCGCATGCCTCGCCTTCCTCGAGCAGATCGGCTGCGACTACGCGCAAGGCTATCTCGTCGGGCGGCCGCTCGATGCCGAGGCGCTCGCCGAGATGGCCAGAGCATCTGTCCTACCCGAGGAAACGGCCGAAGCGGCTTGAGCGCGGCGGCCGCTTTAAATCCCCCGCGCAGCCTGATAGCTTGGCGACGACACACCGGGCTAATCCGGTCGGCGAGAGGGTGAGATCATGCGGTTGATGAAAGCAGCGCAGCGAGCGGCGATAACTGGGGCGGTGACGATCGGTCTGTCGGGCTGCGTGGTGAACATTTCGGACGACGCTCCCGACCGCGCCGCCGCGGTGCCAACGCCGCCTGCGCCGATGACCTGCAATGCCGAGAAGGCGAAGTATCATGTCGGCCATGACGCGACCCAGGCGATGGGCGGCGCGATCCTCAAGGACAGCGGCGCGCGCACCCTGCGCTGGGGCCCGCCAGGCGGCGCTTGGACGATGGATTACCGCGAGGACCGCGTGAACGTGCGCTATGACGGCAATATGAAAATAACGGAAGTCACCTGCGGGTGAGTGAGCGATTGAGGGCGACCTCGGGATCGTCATTCGAAGCGACCTTCGGCTTCGCACGGGCCGTAAGGGTCGGCAATCGCATCATTGTCGCGGGCACTGGGCCGGTCGAGCCCGACGGTTCGACCACCCCCGGCGGCGCGGCGGAGCAGGCGGCGCGCTGCTGTGCCATCATTGTCGCCGCGGTCGAGGAGCTGGGCGGCATCGCGGGCGACGTGGTGCGCACCCGGATGCTTTTGACCGATCCAGCTGATCAGGATGCGGTGGGCGCGGTCCACGCGCACTTCTTCGGCGCTGCTCGCCCAGCGGCGACCATGGCCGGCGTAGCGTGGCTGGTCCGGCCCGAATGGAAGGTCGAGATCGAGGCGGAAGCTGTGCTCCCAGGATAATGCGGCGCGCGGCTCTCTATTTGGCCGCCGTCGTGGCAGGCATCGCGCTAGGGCTCGGTAGCGCCTTGTGGATGGCGGGATTGTGGCCGCCAGACCGTAAAATGGCGTTCGGCGATGTCGATGTCGGCGGTTGGCGCAGCGACTTTGCGATCGGCTCCAAGGCCGCCGACCCATACACCCGTGCCCGCGTCGCCCGCCACGGCCTGCTGGCGCTGGCGAAGAGCGAGGCCGTGTATCTCACCCGCGCTGTCGATGACACAGACGAACCCTTGCGCGAGGCCTGCACCTATCGTCTCTCGGGCGGCGCGATGCCCGCCGGATGGTGGTCTGTGACGCTCTATGATGCGGCGAGCATGCTCCCCGCCAATACCGACGACGCGCTCAGCCTTGATGCGGAGCGTGCAGGGAAGGGGGCCTGGTCGGCGGTGATCGCGCCGCAGCGGCCAGAGAGCGGCGAGGCATGGATCTCGAGCCGGGGAGCGGGACGCTTCGACCTGACGCTACGGCTTTACCTCCCCGAGGCGCGGCTGCTTGCCGACCCCAATGCCGCGCTCGCACCGCCGCGGATCACGCGGCTCTCCTGCGGGGACGGAGCATGAAGCGCTGGCTTGGCCCGCTGGCTGTGCTGCTGGTTTGCGCAGGCGCGACGCACGCCGTGACGCTGGCGCAGGCCCCCAGCTTGATCATGGCCCGCGCGATGGCCACGCTGGCCGACCGGGGCGTTGCGCTCCATGCCTTCACTGCGGCGCCGCGCGTTACCCCGCAGACCCAGCAGGTGGTGCGGTCCTCGCCCGATCTCACCTATGCGCTGTGCCGCTTTGACCTCGGCGAACCTGGCACCAGTCTCGCGGTAAGGATGGGGGCGTCCCCTGATTATCAGTCACTCGCGTTCTTCGATGCGCAGACCGACAACTTCGCCACGCTGCGCGGCACGGGGCGGGAGGTAAGCGTGCGCCTGCTCCCGCCGGGGAGCACGCCCAAGGAAGGCGCGGTGGTAAGCCCGACCGAACGGGGCGTGATCCTGATCCGCCGCCTTGGCCCCGATGCCCAGCGCTTTGCCGCGGCCACCGAAGCCGGAAAAGCCGATCAGTGCCGCCTTGTCGCGGCAGGGCCGGTCAGGCGCAAACGAGCGCCATCCGCGCTTCAATGAGGGCGATCAGTGCAGGCAGGTCTTGCAGCTCAGCCAGTTCGGCAGCGCTTACCAGAATTTCGGGCGCAGCGGTTTCTCCACCAAGCAGGATCGCCGGAAGCGCGATGTCGCGCTGATCGAGATCCCGACGGAACTCGTCGCGGTAAAGGAAAATCACCGGAAGGCCGAGCTTATCGAGGAAGCTCCGCCACGCTGACCGCATCGTGAACGGTCCATAGGTCAGCGCGCACAGCGAGCACGGATAGGTGCTTGGCGAAATGATCTTGTGCACCATGTCGACAAGCGCGTCGAGCACGCCGCCATTGGCGTTGTAGACGAGGATCAGGGTCGGGATAGGGCGCTTCATTTTCATAGTTACAGGCCATTATCTCATAAAGTTCTGCCCAAAATCGCACCGACTAGCAATTTTCCTCAAGCGACTGGCTCGTCTCGCCCTTTTCCGCCGCGCCCAAGGCGGCTAGAGCACCCGGCATGCAAGGACAATTCCAGCTCAACGAAGACCAACTCGCGATCCGCGAGGTGGCCGAGCGCTTCACTGCCGACAACATCACGCCCCACGCCGGCGAGTGGGACGCGAAGCACATCTTCCCGCGCGACGTGATCCAGCGCAGTGCCGAACTCGGCTTTGGGGCGATCTACGTTTCCGAACAGTCGGGCGGGATCGGCCTCGGCCGCTTGGAGGCGGCGCTGATCATGGAGGCGATGGCCTATGGCTGCCCCTCCACATCCGCGTTCATCTCGATCCACAACATGGCCGCGTGGATGATCGACCGGTTCGGCGGGGACGCGGTACGGGCGAAGTATCTTCCCAGCCTGATTACCATGGAGCAGATTGCGAGCTACTGCCTCACCGAGCCCTCCAGCGGTTCGGACGCCAGCGCGCTGCGCACCTCCGCGCGCAGAGACGGCGATCATTTCGTCCTCAACGGCACCAAGCAGTTCATCTCAGGCGCGGGCGAGAACGAGGTTTACGTCGTGATGGTGCGCACCGGTGAGGATGGGCCCAAGGGCATCTCCTGCGTGGTGATCGAGAAGGACATGCCCGGTGTCAGCTTTGGCGCGCAGGAGAAGAAGCTGGGCTGGCATTCGCAACCGACCGCGCAGCTGATCCTCGAGGACGTACGCGTGCCGGTCGAAAACCTCGTCGGGGCCGAAGGCGAGGGCTTCCGCATCGCGATGATGGGTCTGGACGGCGGGCGGCTCAATATCGGCGCCTGTTCGTTGGGCGGGGCGCAGCGGTGCCTTGATGAAGCGATCAAATACACCAAGGAGCGCACCCAGTTCGGGCAGGCGGTGGCCGATTTTCAGAACACCCAGTTCATGCTCGCCGATATGGCGACTGACCTCGAAGCCGCGCGCGCGCTGCTCTATCTGGCGGCGGCGAAAGTAACCGACAACGCCCCCGACAAGACGCGCTTTTCGGCGATGGCCAAGCGGCTCGCTACCGACAACGGCTCGGCGATCGTCGACAAGGCGCTGCAACTGTTCGGCGGTTACGGCTACCTTCAGGACTATCCGATCGAGCGCTTCTGGCGCGACCTGCGCGTGCACTCGATCCTCGAAGGCACCAACCAGATCATGCGAATGGTCGTGGGCCGCGACTTGCTGCGCCAGTGATGGCGACCAGGCTTGCCATGGCGACATTGGTGGTGCCCGATTATGACGCAGGAATCACCTTTTGCGTAGGCGCGCTCGGCTTCGATCTGATCGAGGACAGCGATATGGGCGCGGGCAAGCGGTGGGTGGTGGTCGGCGGCAAGAATGGGGGGCGGCTGTTGCTGGCTCGCGCGACCGGCGATGTGCAGTCCGCCGCAATCGGTAACCAGACCGGCGGGCGCGTCGGCTTTTTTGCCCACACTGACGATTTCGCAGGGACCCATGCACGCCTCGTCGATGCAGGGGTGAATTTCCATGAAGAGCCGCGCCACGAGAGCTATGGCACAGTGGCCGTCTTCAGCGATCCTTTCGGCAACCGCTGGGACCTGATCGAACCGAAAGTAACAGGCGAATGACCGACCCAATCACCCCTGACATCCTAATCCGCTGTAATGGCCCGATCGGCCATGTCAGCCTCAACCGGCCCAAGGCGCTGCACGCGTTGACGCTGGAGATGTGCCACACGATGAGCGCGGCGCTGACCGAGTGGGCGAAAGACGATGCGATCCAGGCTGTGATCCTTGACCATGCCGAGGGGCGCGGGTTCTGCGCTGGTGGCGACATCGCCTTCCTCAGGGATTCGGCGCTGAATGATGGGGGTGTGTCGGGGCGGAAGTTCTTCCACGACGAGTACCAGCTGAACCACCAGATGTTCACCTACGCCAAGCCGATCGTCGCCTTCATGGACGGCATCACAATGGGCGGCGGTGTCGGCATCTCGCAGCCCGCCAAGTTCCGCGTGGCGACCGAGAACACCCGTTTCGCTATGCCCGAAACCGGGATCGGCCTGTTCCCCGACGTCGGCGGCGGATGGTATCTGGCCCGCCTTGGCCAGCGGCTCGGCCAGTTCCTCGCGCTGACCGGCGCGCGGCTCGACGGTGCCGAGTGCCTGTGGACCGGGCTTGCCACCCATTACCTCGGCCACGCCATGCTGGATGACATCAAGGCGCGGATCCACGATCACCCCGACCGCATTGCCGGCATTCTCGCCGAGCCGGTCGGCACCCCGCCCAAGGCACGGATCGAGGCCAACGCCGACAAGATCGCCAAGCACTTCGCCTCCGATGCTTATGAGGACATCCTCGCCAGCCTCGAGGCCGCTTCGGAAGCGGGCGACGACTGGGCGATGAAGGAGCGCGACACGCTCGGCACCAAGAGCCCGCAGACCTGCAAAGTGGCGCTGCGCCAGCTTGCGACCAGCGCGGGCCTCACCGACTTTGCCGACAACATGCGCATGGAATACCGCATTGCGTCGCGCGTGCTCACCCGCCCGGATTTCGCCGAAGGCGTACGCGCAGTGATCGTCGACAAGACCGGCGATCCCAAGTGGAACCCGGCGACGCCCGAGGAGGTCACCGACGACCTGCTCGACGCGATCTTCGCGCCCTTGCCCGCCGATGAGGAATGGATACCGCTATGACCTACGAAACCATCACCGCCGAGACAGACGCCCGGGGCACGAAGGGCGTCACGTTGCTGACGATCAACCGTCCGCAGGCGTTGAACGCGCTCAATTCCAAGGTTTTGGAAGAACTTATCCACGCCTTTGCCGCCTATCAGGCCGATGGCTCGCAGCTGTGCGCGATCCTCACCGGGAGCGGCGACAAGGCCTTTGCCGCCGGTGCCGACATCAAGGAGATGAGCGACAAGGCGGCGGCCGACTTCTTCCTCGACGATTTCTTCAGCCCGTGGACGGCTGAAATCGTGAAGAAAACCCGCAAGCCGTGGATCGCGGC
>JANNWO010000049.1:0-4803 GCA_031408395.1 Sphingomonadales bacterium
GTCAAGGTCGGCGACACCGTGCGATCGGGCGACGTGATGGCCGAGATCGAGACCGACAAGGCGACGATGGAATTCGAGGCGGTCGACGAAGGCGTGATTGCCGAGATCCTGATCGAAGCGGGCAGCGAGAACGTGAAGGTCGGCGCAGTGATCGCGCGGCTGACCGTCGAGGGCGAGGACGCGGCGCCTGCACCAGCACCAGCGGCGGCCAAGGAAGCGGCACCGGCTCCTGCCGTGAGCGCGCCTGTCGCCGCCCAAGCCGCTGACGGCCCAGCCGCGACGCCCACGGCGCGCAAGCTCGCCGAGCAGAACAGCATTGATCTGGCGAGCCTCACCGGGAGCGGGCCCAAGGGCAAGATCACCAAGGAGGATGTCGAGGCCGCGATCGCCAAGGGCGGCGGTTCGCCCGCGCCTGCGCCCGCTCCGGCTGCGGCTCCCGTGGCTCCGACCCCCGCGCCTGCTCCGGCGGCGGTAACCTCGGGCGAGCGCGTCGTCGCCTCGCCGCTCGCGAAACGGATCGCCGCCGACAAGGGCATCGATCTTGCGCAGGTGAAAGGCAGCGGCCCCAATGGACGGATCGTCAAGGACGACGTCGAGGGCTTCACGCCCGGCGCAGCAGCACCGGCTGCGGTTCCTGCGGTAAGCGCCCCGGCATCTACCTCAGCTCCGTCCCCGACTCCGGCACCGGCCATCGAAGGCGGTGCGCCCTTCGCCGAAGAGAAGCTTTCGGGCGTCCGCAAGGTCATCGCCCGACGCCTGACCGAGAGCAAGCAGACCGTCCCGCACTTCTATCTCACTATCGATATCCGTTTGGATCCGATGCTCGAATTGCGCGCGCAGCTCAACAAGTCGCTGGAGCCCGATGGCGTGAAGCTGTCGGTCAACGACCTGCTCATCAAGGCGCTCGCCCGCGCGTTGATGCGGGTGCCGCAGTGCAATGTCAGCTTCCACGGTGACACCCTGCGCCGTTACAGCCGCGCCGATATCTCGGTGGCAGTGGCCGCGCCTTCGGGTCTGATCACGCCGGTGATCACCAATGCCGACACCAAGGGCCTCGCCGCGATCTCGACCGAGATGAAGGCGCTCGCGGGCAAGGCGCGGGACGGCAAGCTGATGCCGCATGAATACCAGGGCGGCACCGCGAGCCTTAGCAACCTCGGCATGTTCGGGATCAAGCAGTTCGACGCGGTGATCAATCCGCCGCAGGGCATGATCCTCGCGGTCGGGGCAGGGCAGCAGGCGCCCTATGTGGTGAACGGCGCGATTGAGGTGGCAACCGTGCTCCACGCGAGCGGCAGCTTCGACCACCGCGCCATCGACGGCGCTGACGGGGCGCAGCTGATGGAGGCGATCAAGCAGCTGTGCGAGAACCCGATGGGGCTGGTGGTTTGAACGACCTGAGTATAGCTCTGATCGGCATACTCGGGCCGGCGATTTTCGCTTATGTTGTCTACGTATATCGACCGCAGATCGGTTTTCAGACGCAATGCGCCAAAGCGAACATTCGCGCTGAAGATCGAAAAATCGTTCACTCCAATTTATCCGATGGGGTGCAAATTGAAGTTGGAAAAATCACTCTCGTTAATGGAACGAGGGCAGATGTTGATGAATTCGAGATTGCTTTTGAGTTGCGCGATCCTGAAGTAAAATTCATGATTCTAGAAACAAAACATATTGCGAAATCGTCAATAGAGTTTTCGAAAAATGCCGACGAAATTTCAATTTCAATCAGGCGTTTTCCCGCAAAAGAGAAAATTGTCATAGGGTACTCAAGTATTGGCAACTGGGGACTCGAATACGTAAGACCAAAAAAGAAGGCTGGGAAGTTTAATTTATATTCAATAAAATCACGAGAGGATTTTTTTAAGTTTGTTTTTATTGGTGTGTTTTTTTCCATATTTCTTGCTTCAATTCCGACACTTGTTCTTATGTTGACTCGAAAATTCTCAGAAGGACAATGAGCCGCACCCCCCAAATCCGCGTCACCGCCATGCCGGCCGACACCAACCCCTATGGCGGAGTGTTCGGCGGGTGGTTGATGGCGCAGATGGCCCTCGGCGCTGGCTCCCTCGCGAGCCGAGCGGGGCAGGGCAAGGCGGTGGTCGTCTCCGCGACCGACTTCGCCTTTCCGGGCGCGATGGCGGTGGGCGACGAGCTTTCCGTCTATTGCGACGTCCTCGCCACCGGCTCCACCTCGCTCACCATCGCAGCCGAAGCCATCGCCCGCGAGCGCAATGGCGAGGCGACCGTTGCGGTCGCGCGCGGCACCTTCAAATTCGTTCTGATCGGTGAGGACGGCCGCCCCCGCGCCCTTTCCGCCGGTCCCACACTTCTCCTCCCCAAGGACACTCCCAATGGCCAATGACTATGACGTGATCGTGCTCGGCTCCGGCCCCGGCGGCTATGTCGCGGCGATCCGCTGCGCGCAGCTCGGGCTCAAGACCGCGATCGTCGAGCGTGAGAACCTCGGCGGCATCTGCCTCAACTGGGGCTGCATCCCGACCAAGGCGATGCTGCGCTCGGCCGAGATCTTCCACTACATGCAGCACGCGGGCGATTATGGCCTCGTCGCCACGGGGATCGAGGCGGATCTGGGCGCGATCGTGAAGCGCAGCCGCGGGGTGGCCAAGCAGCTCAATCAGGGCATCGGCCACCTGATGAAGAAGAACAAGATCGCCGTGCACATGGGCACCGGCACGCTGACCGGCGCGTCCAGCCTGACGGTGAAGACGGACAAGGGCGAGGAAACGCTCAGCGCAAAGCACGTCATCGTCGCCACCGGAGCCCGCGCGCGGGATCTGCCCTTCGCTCCTGCCGACGGCAAGCGCGTGTGGACCTATCGCCACGCCATGACCCCGACCGAACTCCCCGCCAAGCTGCTGGTGATCGGATCAGGCGCGATCGGGATCGAGTTCGCCAGCTTCTACAATGATCTCGGCTCCGACGTGACGGTCGTTGAAATGCTCGATCGGATCGTTCCGGTGGAAGATGCCGACGTCTCTACCTTCCTCGAAAAGTCGCTGCGCAAGCAGGGCATCAACATCATGACCGGCGCCGGGGTCGAGGCGCTTACAGTGTCGGACAGCGGCATCAGCGCGACGATCAAGGACAAGGCCGGCAGTGCTGCGCCAAGCGACTTCACCCACGTGATTGTCGCTATCGGCATCATCCCCAACACCGAGAGTATCGGCCTAGAGGGCCTAGCCGACATGGAGCGCGGCTTCATCCAGATCGACCCCTATGGCCGCACCAAGACCCCCGGCCTGTGGGCCATCGGCGATTGCACCCCCGGCCCGTGGCTAGCGCACAAGGCGAGCCACGAGGGGGTGAGCGCCGCCGAGTCCATCGCCAAGGAACTCGGCAACACGCAAGTCCACCCGCACCCGCTCAACCGCATGGCGATCCCCGGCTGCACCTATTGTCACCCGCAGATCGCCAGCGTCGGCATGACCGAAGCCAAGGCCAAGGAAGCGGGCTATGAGCTCAAGGTCGGCAACTTCCCCTTCATCGGCAACGGCAAGGCGATTGCGCTCGGCGAGGCGGAGGGCTTCATCAAGACCGTGTTCGACGCCAAGACCGGCGAGCTCCTCGGCGCGCACATGATCGGCGCGGAGGTGACCGAGCTGATCCAGGGCTACACCATCGGCAAGGTGCTCGAGACCACCGAGGCCGAACTGATGCAGACGATCTTCCCGCACCCGACGCTGTCGGAGATGATGCACGAGAGCGTGCTCGACGCCTACGGACGGGCGGTGCATTTCTGAGAGTGAGGTCGGCGCGGCGCTACCGCGACGGTGACTAGGGCTTGCGGATGATCACCTTGAGGTAGGTCGCAGGAATCACGGTATCATCCGCGCCGCCCTCATTCTGGGCCGCGAAGAGCGCGGCAAGCTCGTCGCTTAGTTCGGCTGCACGCCCGTTGCTTTCGGCAGCGGCAAAGGCGTTCATGGTCGGCCCGTAGTAATCGCGAAATGTTTCGAGCAGCTCCACCGGCGAACCAGGATGGCGAAAGACATAGGTCGCAGGGTCACAGCTGATCTGGTCAGGCGCGATGCCCGCTGCGCCGAACCGCTCCTCTACGTTGGCGGCAATCCCCCAGGTGACCGGACTGATGAACCCTTCCGGGGGCGGCGGGGTGTAGGCCGCGCTGATCTTCAAAATCTGCGCCACGAGCGTCGGATCACCGGGGATCCAGTTGCCCATCATGATCCTGCCGCCGGGCTTGGTTACCCGGACCATCTCGCGCGCCACGTCTAAGGGACGCGGGGCGAACATCGCGCCAAAGACGCTAACAACAAGGTCGAACTGATCATCCGCGACACTATCAAGATTTGATGCGTCGCCTTCTTGGAAGCGCAGGTTATCAAGGCCCATCTCGGCTGCCCGCAAGTTTCCCGCCGCGACCAGATTGCTGGCGATGTCAATTCCAAGGACGTTGGCACCAAGTTGCGCAGCCGGCAGAGCTGTAGTGCCATCGCCGCAGCCCAGATCAAGAACTTGCATGCCGCCAATGATACCGAGCCCTTCGACCAATTCCTGCCCGCTATCGCGCATGGTTGCGGCAATCTGCGTGAAGTCGCCCTTTTCCCAAAGTGCCTTGTTTGGATTAATGACACTAACAGTAGGATCTTTCATTTCCGGTAATGTGATGTCTGCATTCATACTAGGTTATATTTTTTGGTGATTGATTACAAAACTAAAATTTGGTATAGCAGCCTGGCCTTTTATATTAGCATCCAGCAGGCGATGCGCACCGGCGAAACTAATATAGCCACCGACAGTTCCTCCGACCAGCGCGACAAT
>JANNWO010000050.1:0-10055 GCA_031408395.1 Sphingomonadales bacterium
CGCCCGCGTCCAGTAGGCGCGGTCCTCGGAGACGCAGGCGTCGTAATCGGGCCAGCCGCCCGGATAGGCGCTCGCGCCAAGGCCGGTGAGCTTGAGCACGACATCCTCGCCCGCCTTGGCGGCCACGCGGAAGTGGAACCACTGGAAGAACTCGGAACTGTGGTCGCGGCGGATCGCGAGGCGCGCGGTCGGACCCTCGATCCCCAGCACCTCGATATTGCCGCTGTCGAATCCGGCATCGATGAAAAGATCGGTCATTTGGTTCCTTGGAGCTTCTTGACGTCGATCGTCACGGTCTCGCCATTGCCACCAGGAAAGTCCCGGAACAAGGCCGCCGCGAGCGTGCGGGCGCTGGTTTCGACCTGCGAGAACGGCGACTTCACGCCCGTCGCGATCTGCGCGCGGCCTTCCCACAGGCTCTTGGCGTCATCGCCGGTAATTCGCACCGACAGCTCGGTCATGGCCGCCGGGCCTTCGCGCCCACCGCCGAGGTTGATTCCGACCCCGAGCCCGGCTCCCGATCCGAAGCCCCCGGTTCCGCCGCCCACCCCGACATCGATCGGGCCGCGCTGGCGCTGCTCTGCAGCTGCGATCGGGGCGCGGGAGGTGCGCACGGCGGCCACCTGAATACCGCGACCTTCCTGAGCAACGATTGTGTATCCCAGTGCTTGCAACTCGCGCTCAACCGCAGACTTGATCGCGGCCTTGGCGCCGGCATTGGATACCTCTTCGGGGAAATAGACAAGGATCGGTCCCTGGCTGAGGCCATTCGGAGCCTGAGCGACGAAGCGTGTGACCTCGACCGGGCCGGTGTAAGGCGTGGTGGCGCAGGCTGACAGCATCAGGGCAGCAGCGACGGGGGCAAGGAGGGCAGCGCGGAGCATAGGGGGGCGACGCATGACGGAGATTCCTTTGTTGTGCTTCATCATCATAGGCTTCGGGAGGTTATGTGCACAGGCCCGTTTGTGTCTGCTCGAGGTTGCAATTTTCTAAGCGGATTGTGTGCTATGGGGCCGCGCCATGAAATCAAAAAGCAAACCTTCCGTCCTCGTTACCGGCGGCGCCGGCTATATCGGCAGCCACGCGGTTCTCGCGCTGAAGGATGCGGGCTGGCCCGTTGCGGTGATCGACAACTTCACGACCGGCTTTCGCTTCGCCATTCCGGAAGGCGTCCCGCTTTACGAGGGCGACATCGAGGACGCCGACCTGCTCGCGCGTATCTTCGCCGAGCAGGGTACGGGTGCGATCATGCACTTTGCGGGATTGATCGTCGTGCCCGAAAGCGTCGCCGATCCGCTCAAATACTACCATAACAACACCGCCAAGAGCCGCGCGCTGATCGCTGCGGCGGTGAAGGCCGGGGTGCCGCACTTCATCTTCTCCTCGACGGCGGCGACCTACGGCATTCCCGAGGTGGCGCCAGAGTCCCTTGGCGTCTCCGAGGACACCCCGCAGCACCCGATCAACCCCTATGGCTGGTCGAAGCTGATGACCGAGCAGATGCTCGCCGACGTCGCCGCCGCGCATCCGCTGAATTACGGCGTGCTGCGCTATTTCAATGTCGCGGGCGCCGATCCGCAGGCCCGGAGCGGGCAATCGACCGCAGGCGCGACGCACCTCATCAAGGTCGCGATTGAGGCTGCGCTGGGCCTGCGCGAATCAGTGAGCGTGTTCGGCACCGACTATGCGACGCCAGACGGCACCGGGGTACGTGACTACATCCACGTCAGCGACCTCGCCGCCGCGCACGTGTTGGCGCTGGAGGCGCTGATCGCCGATCCGGCGCGCTCGCTGACGATGAACTGCGGTTATGGCCGCGGCTTTTCGGTCAACGAAGTGCTCGACGCGGTCGACCGGGTGACGAATCGCATGCTCGACCGCCGCATCGAGGGGCGCCGTGCGGGCGACCCCGATTCGCTGATCTCCGACCCCGCGCGACTTAAGGGGACGCTCGGCTGGGAGCCTGGTAACGCCGATCTCGATACGATCATCGCCCACGCGCTCGCCTGGGAGCGCAAATTGACCGATTTGCGAGGCTAAGCCTGACAGACTCGGATTGACGCCGCAGGGGTGCAGCGCTAACGGGGCCGCTCGAATTTCCGCGCGTCGGGCCGATCCGGCGTGCTTTGCATTTGGAAAAAAGCCATGAAGATCGTCAACAGCTTGAAGTCGCTGAAGGGCCGTCACCGCGACAACCGCGTGATCCGTCGTCGCGGCCGCACCTATGTGATCAACAAGACCGACCGTCGCTTCAAAGCCCGCCAGGGCTAAGTCGACGCGGCTGCCTGAATGGGCAGCTGACGGAATTTGCGGCCCGCCTCCCAACCGGAGCGCGGGCCGCAGGCTTTTGGGGGTATGATGCACAAGGCAGTGGTGTTCGATATCGGGCGGGTGCTGTTCCAGTGGCAGCTCGGCGCGCTGTTTTCGAAGCTGATCGATGATCCGCAGGAACTCGCCTGGTTCCTCGCCAACGTGGTCACCGAGGAATGGCACTTCGAGCATGACCGCGGGCGGGCGCTGACTGACATGGTTCCCGAACGGATTGCACTCTTCCCGCAATACGAGGCGCATATCCGCGCCTATGCCACGCGTTTCAACGAGACGGTGCCCGGCCCGGTTGAGGGCTCGCACGCGCTCGTTGATCGGCTGGCGGCGCGCGGGGTTCCGCTGTTCTGTCTGACCAATTTCGGTGACGAGTTTTGGCAGGCCTTCCGCCCGGCTCAGCCGATCTTCGACCTGTTCGAGGATATCGTCGTCTCGGGGGTAGAGAAAGTCGCCAAGCCCGAGGCGCGAATCTACGCTATCCTTGAGGATCGCAGCGGCCGCGCCGGGACGGAACTGTTCTTCACCGACGACAACCCTGCCAATATCGCCGCCGCCAAGGCGCGCGGGTGGGATGCCCACCTGTTCACCGACGCAAGGAGCCTTGAGGCGCAGCTTGTCGCGGCGGATCTGCTGTAGATCGCCTTTGTTTTGCCTTATGGGACCTTGCGGGTCCGAAATCAGTGCTTCCCGCTCTTGCTTACAAGAAATAACCCCCGGCCGCACGCTTTGGGAACAGCGGGCGCCGGGGGTTATGAAGCTCCGTCCGGTGGAGAGGGGGACTTTCGGACGGAGAGGGACGTCGTTTCAGTTGGCGATCAGCCGTTGCACTTAGCCAGTTCTTCGGCCGCAAGCAGTTCGCCATTGACCTTGAACTCGGCGACTTCGCCGAACTTGCGGTTCAGGCTGCGGCACACGCGCAGCGGGCGGGCCGAGGTCTTGTTGGCGACGCAGGTCGCATCCTTGCAGGCCCAAGCCACGCCATCGGCAACCGCGCGCACGTCGCTAGCCGGGGCGGCGAGGGTGGCGGTGTAGTAGGGCGCGCTGGCGGCGCTGACGGGGGCGGCACCGGTGGCGACGCCAAAGCTGAGGCCGGTATAGACCAGCGCCGAGGCGAGAATAGCGAGCTTGCTGGAGCGGGTGAGGGTGTTGGTCATCGGGGGATCCTTTGCCTGTTCTTGGTTGGGGCCTGTGCCCCGTAGGTCTCTGTCATCGTATTCTGCAATGCAACATTTCGATTCGAAACCGGTTGCTAATCGCTACCTAACCAACTAGGTTGCGTGTTGCAACTGAAAACTGAAAATTTTTGTGACCCGCCGCAAAAGCGGTTACACGTGACCCCGCAAGGGCAAGGAACACAGCCTATGGGTGATTTGAGAGAACCGCTGCGCGAACTGATCGAATGCGGATTGCCGCAGGCGCTGGAGGTCATGGGGGAGCGCTGGTCCTTCATGATCCTGCGCGCAAGCTTCAATGGTCTCAAGCACTTCGAGGAATTTCTGAGCGAGCTCGGGATCGCCCGCAACATCCTTTCCAATCGTCTCGCCAAGCTGGTCGAGCACGGCATTCTCAAGCGCGAGCCCTGCGCCGACGATCGCCGCAAGATCGAGTATCGACTGACCGACAAGGGATTCGATCTGCTCCCCGCGATGCTCGCGCTTCGCCAGTGGGGACAGAAATACGGCGCCGAAAGGGTGATCGAGGACCCGGTGCTGGTCGACGAGCGTGACCGCCTGCCGATCGGCCCGGTCTCGATCCTCGCTCACGACGGGCGGATACTTGGCCATCAGGACCTGTGGCTGGTGCGGCCTGCGAACCTCGGCAAGCGCGCCGACGGCAGCATCGCCGCTCCTGTGCCCGGCCTCGTCCAGGGCGACGTGGTCGATATCGCCGCCGCCAAGAAAGCCGCCGCGCGATAATCCGTCGATAGCGGCAAGACAGCGGGTGCCCTTGCCGCAGGGCTTGGGCTAGGCGCGAGGTCATGCCCGGCACCGCCACCACTGACGACCTCCACGAGATCTTGCGCCGCACCTTCGGCTTCACCGCTTTCCGCGGCCAGCAGGAGGCGGTGATCGACCGGGTAATGCGCGGGGCGCACACCCTCGCACTGATGCCGACAGGGGCAGGCAAGAGCCTATGCTACCAGATCCCCGCGCTCGCTCGCGAAGGTACGGCGGTCGTCATCTCCCCTCTTATCGCGCTGATGCACGACCAGATCCGCTCGGCGGAGGCCGCCGGCATTCGGGCCGCCTCGATGACGTCGGCTGATCCGGACAACGCCGCGACAGCCGAGGCTTTCCGCAGGGGCGATCTCGACTTGCTCTATGTCGCCCCCGAGCGCGCATCCACCGCCGGCTTCCAGGCGCTGCTCGAACGGTCACGCATCGCGCTCTTTGCCATCGACGAGGCGCACTGCGTCTCCGAATGGGGGCACGACTTCCGCCCCGACTATCGCATGCTGCGACCGGTGCTCGACCGCTTCCCCGAGGTTCCGCGCCTCGCGCTCACCGCCACCGCCGATCAGGCGACCCGCGCTGATATCCTGCGACAGCTGGGCATCGCCGACGAAGGCCTGATCGTGGCCGGGTTTGACCGCCCGAACATCCGCTACGCCATCAATGCCCGCGATTCGGGCACGCGCCAGATCATCGAGCTGCTCCAGCGCCTGCCCGGTGCCGGGATCGTCTACGCGCCGAGCCGCAAGGCCACCGAAGACATCGCCGCGCAGATCGCGCGTTCGGGCCGCGACGCAGCATTCTACCACGCCGGGCTCGAGCCGGAGCGCCGGGCGCGAGTGCAGGCGGATTTTGTCGCTTCGGAGAGCGCGGTGATGGTCGCGACGATCGCCTTCGGCATGGGCATCGATAAGCCTGATGTCCGCTTCGTGATCCATGCCGGGCTGCCGAAGTCGATCGAGGCCTATTATCAGGAAACCGGCCGTGCGGGGCGCGACGGCGATCCGGCCGAGGCGCACCTGTTCTGGGGCGCGAACGACTTCGCCCGCGCGCAGCAATGGCTAGCCGATGTCGAGCCCGAACGCCTGCCCTCGGAGCGCGCGCGTCTAGCAAGCCTCGCAACACTGGTCGAGGCCCCGACGTGCCGCCGCGCCATTCTGCTGCGCCATTTCGGCGAGCACCCTCAATCGCAGTGCGGCAACTGCGACAATTGCGAGAACCCGCCGCAGGTGCTCGACGCAAGCGAGCTGGCGAGGAAGCTGCTGTCGGCGGTCTATCGCACGGGGCAAAGCTTCGGCATCGGCCACATCGAGAAGGTGCTGACCGGCACGAGTGACGAGCGCATCGAATCGCGCGCGCATGACAAGCTCTCGGTGTTCGGCATCGTCGGGCGCGATGAGGCGGCGCTGCTGCGCCCGCTGGCCCGCACCCTCGTTGCCCGGGGCATGCTGGCGTCGACCGAGCATGGCGGGTTGATGCTCGGGCCGGAAGCGCGCGGCGTGCTGAAGGGCGAGGCGGGCGTGACCATTGCCGAGCCTCCGGTGAAGGCCCGCCGCGGCCGCCGCGAGCGGGGCGGGAGTGGCGGGGCCGACAACCCGATCGGCAATCCGCTGTTCGAGGCGCTGCGCGGTAAGCGCAAGGCGCTGGCCGCCGAACATGGCATTCCGGCCTATGTCATCTTCCATGATTCGGTGCTGCGCGACATGGCGCACCAGTGCCCCGAGACGCTTGGCGAGCTGGCGAGCATCCCAGGGGTGGGCACAAAGAAGCTCGAGACCTGGGGGGCGGATTTCATCGCGGTGGTGAACGACCACCTGCGCGGTTAGCGCCGCTTCTGGGTGATCGAATAGGTGATCCGGATCCGCACCCAGCTTCCGAACTGTTCGCGTCCGCCGATCCGCGCCGGGCGCACCCGGAACTGCCACGCCGCCGCCATCACCGCGCGGCCGATCTGCGAGCCCGCCGGGCTCTCACCGAGCAGCACGCAGTTCTCGACATAATAGTCCGCGACAGTCCGGCACGCGATCAAGGCATAGCCCGGTCCGTTGGCGGTGGAGAGATAGCCGGATAGTTCCTGATCGGTCGGCTCGCGGTACCAGCGCGCGGCGTAGAGCGGTTCGCCGTTGGGCGCGGTGCCGACCCGTTCGCTGTCGCCTGCGGTGCGCGGATTGCCGGTGTCGACCGGGCCGTAGCCGGCATTGGGATTGATCCGCGCACCGATCTTGGGCCGAGGGCTGGGCTGGGGTTTCGGATCGGGCTGCGGCGGTTCGGGCTTGGCAGGCGGAGGCGGGTCTGGGGCGGGCTGGGGGTTGAGCGCAAGCGGCGAGGGGCGCATCGGCTGGGGCGCCAGCGGGACGGGTTCGTTCTCCTGCGGCGTTTGCGCCGCGCTCGCCTCGGCAGGCTCCTGCTCCTCCGGCTTCGGAGGCGCGGCGAACTCGATCGACTTGAGCGTCGTGACCTCCTCCTTCCCGTCCTCCACCCCTGCAATGCTGGCGCCCAGCGTCAGCAGCATGAGCAGGATCAGCCCTTCGAGCGCGAGCGCGATGGCAAGGCTCGTCAGCTTGCGCCGCCGCGAGGCACTACGGAATGCAGCCAGCAGCGCGGCCAGCCCCCGCGGCTCTTCGACCACCATCGCTGAAGGATCTTCGGTAATCGCCACTGCGCCTTTGACGGACCGGGCGGAGGGAGGGGTGCGCGGCCTTTGGCTGCCCCTTAACCTGTCATCAGCCGATAGGATAGCGCCTCGGCGATGTGGACACGCCCCACCGTTTCGGCCCCGGCCAGGTCGGCAACGGTGCGCGCGACCCTGAGCATCCTTGTGTAGCCGCGCGCGGAGAGGCGCAGCTTCTCGGCAGCCTGTAGCAGCAGCTTGCGGCCCGCCTCATCGGGCGTGGCAAAGGCGTCGAGCTTATCGCCCTCCAGCTCGGCGTTGGACCGCACGCCTCTTGCGGTTTGGCGGGCGCGGGCGGCAGCGACGCGCCGAGCCACCTCCTCGCTGCCTTCGGTGGGCGGGGGGAGCGCCATGTCCATCGCGCTCACCGCGCCGACGTGGACGTGGAGATCGATGCGATCGAGCAGCGGGCCTGACAATCGTGACTGGTAGTCGCCGACGCAGCGCGGGTATTTGTTGCAGTTGCGTGCCGGATCGCCCGCATAGCCGCAGCGGCACGGGTTCATCGCCGCGACCAGCTGCACGCGGGCGGGGAAGGTCACGTGGGCATTGGCCCGCGCGATATCGACCTTGCCGGTCTCCAGAGGCTGACGCAGCGAATCGAGCACCGGTCGCTGGAATTCGGGCAGCTCGTCGAGGAACAGCACGCCGAGATGCGCTAGGCTGACCTCGCCGGGGCGCACTTTTAACCCGCCGCCGGTGAGCGCAGCCATGCTTGCCGAATGGTGCGGGGCGCGGAACGGGCGAGCGCGGCTGATGCGCCCGGCTTCCAGCGTGCCGGACACCGACTGCACCATCGACACCTCAAGCGCCTCCCCCGGAGTGAGCGGGGGGAGGATGCCGGGAAGGCAGCTGGCGAGCAGGCTCTTGCCCGATCCCGGCGGGCCGACCATCAGCAGATTGTGCCCGCCCGCCGCGGCGATCTCGAGCGCGCGCTTGGCGGTCTCCTGTCCGCGCACCTGCCTGAGGTCATTGCCTCTTGGCGCTTCGGCAACCGCGCCGCGCTGGGGTTCGGGGAGTACGAGGCTGCCCTTCAGGTGCCCGAGAAGGCTGGTGAGATCGCGCGGGGCGAGCACCGGTACGCCGCTCGCCCAGCGCGCTTCTGGGCCTTGCTCGGCGGGGCAGATGAGGCCGGTGCCGACCTCGCTCGCATGCAGCGCGGCGATCAGCACGCCGGGGCTGGCGACCACCCGGCCATCCAATGACAGCTCGCCCACTGCGATCCAGTCACCCAGCTGTTCGGCATCGGTGACGCCCATCGCGGCGAGCAAGGCAAGGGCGATCGGCAGATCGTAATGCGATCCGTCCTTGGGCAGGTCGGCAGGCGACAGGTTGACGATGATCCGCTTGGGCGGCAGCGCGAGGCCCATCGCGGCGAGCGCCGATTGCACCCGCTCGCGGCTCTCGCTCACCGCCTTGTCGGGCAGGCCGACGACGGTGAAGCGCGGCAGACCCGGCGCGACCTGACACTGCACCTCGACCTCGCGGGCCTCCAGCCCGAGGTAGGCAACCGTCCTTACCAGCGCGACCATCTGCTTGCCCCCTGTCCGCCCCAATAGATGATTGTGCAGTGTTCGCAAGGGCTTGTCGAGCGCCTCGCGCAGCAATCGCAAGTTGATGAAACACACACGGGGAAGCCGATTTCGTGCTGCGGCTGTTGGATTGGCCTGCGCTGTTCCAACTGTTGGATTTGCGCCGTGCCGCTGCCATCAACTTGGCCCCCTCCGCAGCACTACGAAGGCTTTTCGAAAGGATAAATCTTGGCGAATTGTCAGGCCCCGCGGGGTGACAAAGGCTGCCATGAACCGCGCTCTCGCCTTGTTCCTGACAGCCCTTGCGCTGCTGCTTCCCGGCAGCGGCGCGCTGGCGCAGGTCCATGTGAGCGGCGCGCGGGTCGTTTCGACCACCAGCTGGGTCGAGGAATGGGATCCGGTCAGCCAGCGTTGGGTGCGCGTCTCTGACGCCGCTGCCGATACCGCTGCCACCCTGACCCACGCCAGCTACCAAAGCGCCGCCCCGCGCGCCGCCGCCATCACCCGCGATGGCAACGCCGTCATTACCGAGACGGTGATCGAGGAGCCGGTGCGCTTCATTGCCGCGCGCCCGCGCCCCCATCTGCAATCCTCCGGAATTGCCCGTTTCGGCCCGTTCCGGGTGATCGACGGCAAGCACGCCGCGCTGGTCGGCGCGACCGACGCGCGCAGCCCGTCCGACTTTGCGGCAATGCTGGCGGCCTACCCGACCCTTGAGGTGATCGCGTTCCTCGATGCGCCGGGGACCAGCCACGATATCGCCAACCTCAAGGTCGGCCGCGCAATCCGCGCTGCGGGCCTTGCCACTCATGTGCCCGCTGGCGGCTCGGCCCGCTCGGGCGCGGTCGAGCTGTTCCTTGCCGGGACCCGCCACGTCGTCGATCCGGGCGCGCTGTTCGCGGTGCATTCATGGCGCGACGAGCTGGGCCGCGAGCCTGCCGACTTCGCCGCCGATGCGCCGGAAAATCGGCTCTATCTCGATTACTACACCGAAATGGGCATGAGCCCGGAGCAGGCCCGCGCCTTCTACGCCATGACCAATTCGGTGCCGCACGCCGGCGCGCGCTGGCTCGAAGGCGCCGAGATGGCCACGTGGATCGCGCCCGAAGGCCGAGCGCCGGCAACCCGCTCGCTCGACCCGCAGCTCGAATCCGGGCTGCGGCAGGCGCTGGCGCGGTCGGGCGGCGTGCTCGCCGGGTGGGTCGAGGCGCTGCGCGTACCCACACCGACCCTGTGGTTTGCGCCCGCTCTTGCTCCGCGCATCGCCCCGAAGCTTGCTTATGCCGATCTGGGCGCCCATCCGGGTGCCAATGCGAGTGCCTATCCGACGACGGGTCTGCTTGACTCGTGGTCGGCTTTCCCATAACGGCCCCGGTCTGATTTGCGGTCGCGGCGATGCGGCCCCGGCAGGTGTTCAGGTAAATTGCCCGTTCTGGCCTTCCGGTCATTTTTTCGAGGACGATATGAAGCGGACTTTCCAACCTAGCAATCTCGTGCGCGCCCGTCGCCACGGTTTCTTCGCGCGCAAGGCGACCCCGGGTGGCCGCAAGGTGCTCCGCGCCCGCCGCAACCGCG
>JANNWO010000051.1:0-6393 GCA_031408395.1 Sphingomonadales bacterium
ACCGAAGATTACGAGCTCGGCCTCGCCATTGCTGCGGCAGGCGGTCAGTGCCGCTTCGTGCGGGCGCGCGGCGACGATGGCTGCCTGATCGCGACCCGCGCCTATTTCCCGCACAGCGTTGATGCGGCGGTGCGCCAGAAGGCTCGCTGGGTGCTCGGCATCGCGTTGCAGGGCTGGGACCGGATCGGCTGGGCGGGCGGCGCGATCGAATACTGGATGCGCGCGCGCGACCGGCGCGGGCCGTTCACCGCGCTGGTGCTGCTCATCGGCTATGTGCTGGTGGTGCTGACGGGCATGATGGGGCTGCTGGTGGCGGCGGGCTTTGCCGAGCCGCTGCCGCTTTCCCCGCTGCTGAAGGCGGTGCTCGCGCTCAACGCGCTCGCCTTCACGTGGCGGATCATGCTGCGCTTCGGCTTCACCGCGCGTGAATATGGCATCGCCGAGGGGCTCTGGGCGATCCTGCGGGTGCCGCTTGCCAATGTTCTGGCGATCATTGCTGGGCGGCGCGCGCTGTCCATCTATATCGGCGCGCTCGCCGGACGCGCGGCGGCGTGGGACAAGACCGAGCACGACCCGCATCCGGCGCCGTCCAGCCAGCTGGGCATGGCGCGATGACGGCCGCTGCAACGCCTCGCCCCGCCTATCGCGGCGGTCCGCTGATCTTGCTGCTGATGCTCGTGATCGGCTGGATCGGACTGCGCGCCGTGCTGTGGGACGATCCCTTCGAGACGCCCGCCGCCGCGTTCGAGAGCCCGCCGCTTGCCTATGGTTACGCGCCCCAATCGGTCGTCGATCCCTACTTGCTGGCGGCGGCCCCGCCCGCTTACCCGGCCGCTGCCTATGGCCCCGCAATGCCCTTTGCGCCGCTGCCCCCGCAGATCATGCGCATCCTTTATCCGTCCCGCCTGCCTGCTTATGGCCCCGCCTATCGGTACGCCCGTGAGCCTGATCTGGGTCTGCCTGCCTTCCCGAGCCTGCCGCCGGGCACCGCGCGCGCGCAGCCCGTGCTTGCCGCGGCGCAGGTCGCGGGGAGCGCGCCGTTTCTTGCGACCTCCCGCGCTGCCCAAGCCGCCACAAAGCCCTCCTCTGCGCCGGGGCGCTGGTCGTTGGACAGCTGGGCCTTCCAACGTCAAGGTTCGGAAGCGGCCCCGGTCTCGCAGGGCCGCGTGCCGGTCTACGGCGCCAGCCAGGCCGGCGCGGTGGTGCAATATCGGCTCGCCCGCACGGGCCGTTACGATCCCCGCCTGTACCTGCGTGCCTATCAGGCGAATGTGCCCGGCGGCGAGAGCGAGCTGGCATTCGGCGCCTCGCTGCGCCCGCTGCCGCGCGTGCCGCTGCGGCTTGCGGGCGAGGCACGCTATACCACCAACCCGTTCGGCAGCGAGATCCGCCCGGCGGCCTATGCGGTCACCGAGTTTGACCCCGTGCCCCTGCCGCTCGGCACGCGGCTCGAGGCATACGGGCAGGCCGGCTGGGTCGGCGGGGCGGGCTCAACCGCCTTTGCCGACGGGCAGGCAATCATCACCCGCGGTATGCCGGTGGTCGGCCGGCTGAGCCGCGACGCCCTGCGCATGAGCTTTGGCGCAGGCGTGTGGGGCGGGGCGCAGAAGGATGCGCAGCGGCTCGACATCGGCCCGACGCTGCGCTTCGATGTTAAAGTCGGACGCGTACCGACGCGTGTCTCGGTCGATTACCGCCAGCGCGTCGCGGGCGATGCCGCGCCGGCGTCAGGGGTGGCGGCGACAATCTCGGCGGGGTTCTGAGGGCTATTTGCTTTCGGCCACCTTGCGGTGGCGCAGACCTCCCGCCCCGCCTCCCCACCCGGCCGCCAGAACATAGTGGTGCTATTGGTGGCAGGGTTGGGCCAAAGGCAGGAACGCGCGGCGGGAGGTCTGCATCGCGCGAAAGCGCTATCGTAGAACAAAAAACCAGCGCGGGTTTAATCCCTCGTCTGCCTCGGCTAGTCGTGCCTGTATGGACGTTTACCTGCCCATCGCGAATCTCTCGGTCAACGGGCTCTATATCGTCCTGCTCGGCGGGCTGACGGGGATATTGTCGGGCCTGTTCGGGGTTGGCGGCGGGTTCCTGACGACGCCGCTGCTGATTTTCTACGGCATTCCCCCGACGGTTGCGGCGGCTTCGGCGGCGACGCAGGTGACCGGCGCGAGCGTGTCGGGCGTGCTCGCCCATTCGCGCCGCAAGGGCGTCGATTACCGCATGGGCGCGGTGATGGTCGGCGGCGGGATCTTTGGCGCACTGATCGGCGCGGCGCTGTTCAGCGTGCTTCAGACGCTGGGCCAGATTGATGTCGTGATTTCGGTGCTCTACGTGCTGATGCTTGGCTCGATCGGCTTGCTGATGATGCGCGAGGCGGTTGGCACGCTGCGCCCCGGTCTGTTCGGCAAGGGCGGCACGCGAGTCAGGAAACGCCGCCACCACCCGCTTGTCGCGAGCCTGCCCTATCGCTGGCGGTTCTATGCGTCCGGCCTCTACATCTCCCCGCTCGCGCCTGCGATTCTTGGGATGCTGGTCGGTATCCTGACCATGCTGATGGGAGTGGGGGGCGGCTTCCTGCTGGTCCCGGCGATGCTCTACATCCTTGGGATGAGCGGCAATGTCGTGGTCGGCACCTCGCTGTTCCAGATCCTGTTCGTGACGATGGTGACGACCATGACCCACGCGCTCACCACCAAGGCGGTCGATCTTGTGCTGGCGGCGCTGCTGCTGCTGGGCTCGGTGCTCGGCGCGCAGTTCGGAACGCAGATCGCCTTGAAGGCCAAGCCCGAATACCTGCGCCTCGCGCTGGCCACGCTGGTGCTACTGATCGCCTTGAGGATGCTCTACGGCTTGGGCGTGCAGCCCGACGAGATCTACACCGTCGAGCGGCTGTGATGAGCGCGCCGTGAGCATCCCGCAGCGCCTCGCCCTGTTGCTGCTAGCCTTGGGGGCGCTCTTAGCTCCCCCCGCTCTTGCCGAGCGCGAGCCGGTGCTGGTGCCCGAGGTCAGCCAGTCGCTGATCGAGGTGCGCCAAGGCTTCACCGGCGCACGGCTGCTGCTGTATGGCGCGGTGATCGATCCCGAAGCGGCGGGAAACGCTGGCGACTACGACATCGTGGTGGTGCTGAAAGGCCCGGCCGAGCCGGTACGGATCCGCGAGAAGGAACGCATCATCGGCATGTGGATGAACGCCGAATCGAGCGACTTCCGCTCTGCGCCCTCGTTCTTCGCGGTCTCCTCCTCGCGGCCCATCAAGCAGATCGTCGATGAGCGCACCGCGGCAATCTACGAGCTGGGTACGGACTTCATCCAGCTTTCGCCGTCGGGCCAGATCGACCCCGAGGAGCAGGCGCGTTTTTCGCACGGGCTGGTCGAGCTGCGGCGGCGGCAGGGGCTTTACCAGGAGAACCCGGGCGGGGTGCGGATCAGCGAGAAGGTGCTCTATCAGGCGCGCATCGACCTGCCCTCCACCGTCACCACCGGGCGCTACACGGCCGAGACCTTCGCGGTCTCCAAGGGCCGGGTAGTGGCGAGCGCCACGGCGCGGATCGAGGTGGTCAAGGCCGGGCTGGAGGGGCAGGTGGTCGCCGCCTCGCAGCGCTGGTCATTCCTTTATGGCCTTGGCGCGATTGCGCTTTCGCTTGGCATGGGATGGATGGCCGGGCGCGCGTTCGCCCGCACCTAGGCCCTGCATGCCACAGCGGAAAGGCGCATCGTTGACCCGATCTTAACCTCGTCCCCCCTATTTCTGCTGCCGTCCAAGAGGGGCGCGCAGAGAAGGGCGCAAATGACCGAGAGCGGCAGGCATGATTTCGAACGGTTCACCGGACCCAACCCGGCGGGCTCCGACGAACTCGCGGCAGCCTATGCCGGGGGCGCGCAGGACAATGCGCGCCTGCCGATCGGCGTGGTGCTCGAGATTTCCGGCTCCGGCTCGCAGATCGCGCTGGACCTTCAGCGCCTCAACGAATGCATGGCGGACGCCGATCCCTCGATTGCGCTCGCCGGACAGGTCGGCAGCCAGATCAAGATTCGCGTCGGCGATTCCTGGCTACTCGCCAACGTGCGCGACCAGCGCAAGGACCGCCGCACCGAGGGCGGGATCATCGCCAATATCGACTTCTTGGGCGAGGGCGGCGAGGAGAAGCTGACGGGGCGCATCCACGGCTTCAAACGCGGTGTCACCCGCTACCCCATTCCCGGCGCGATGGTCTTTCCCGCCACCACCAAGGATCTGGAACAGATCTACGCCAGCGACGGGCGCGCCAGCATCACCATTGGCAAGGTCTTTCCGACGAAGGAAATCCGTGCCGGCCTTTACATCGACGCGATGCTGGGCAAGCACTTCGCGCTGCTCGGCTCGACCGGGACCGGCAAATCGACCAGCGCCGCGCTGATCCTGCACCGCATCTGCGAGGCCGCGCCCAAGGGTCACATCGTGATGATCGACCCCCACGGCGAATATGCCGCGGCGTTCCGCACCACGGGCCAGATCCTCGACGTTTCCAACCTGCAGATGCCGTATTGGCTGATGAACTTCGAGGAGCACTGCGAAGTGCTGCTGTCGAGCAGCGGCAACGAGCGGCAGATGGACGCCGACATTCTTGCCAAGTGCCTGCTCGCCGCGCGCACCAAGAACCGGCTGGCGCAGGTGATGGGCAAGATCACCGTGGATTCGCCGATCCCCTACCTGCTCTCCGATTTCGGCAATATTCTTCAGGACGAAATGGGCCGCCTCGACAAGGCGACCTCGACCGCGCCCTATATGCGCATCAAGGGCAAGCTTGACGAGATCAAGGCCGATCCGCGCTACCAGTTCATGTTCTCCGGGATGCTGGTCGGCGACACGATGGTCGACTTCATCAGCAAGGTCTTCCGCATGCCCGGTAACGGCAAGCCGATCTCGATCATCGACGTCTCGGGCGTGCCTTCGGACATCACCTCGACCGTGGTCGCGGTGCTCAGCCGCCTCGTCTTCGACTTCGCAATCTGGGGCCGCGACGAGAAAACGCGCCCGGTGCTGCTGGTCTGCGAGGAAGCGCACCGCTACGTTCCCAACGAGCGGAACGCCGACGGCTCGTCGGTCGGCAAAATCCTCAGCCGCATCGCCAAGGAAGGCCGTAAGTATGGCATTTCGCTGGGCCTCATCACCCAGCGCCCCTCCGACCTTGCCGAAGGCGTGCTGTCGCAGTGCGGCACGATCATCGCGATGCGCCTCAACAACGACCGCGATCAGGCCTTCGTGAAGGCTGCCATGCCCGAAGGCGCGCGCGGCTTCCTCGATTCCATCCCGGCGCTGCGCAACCGCGAATGCATCATCTGCGGCGAGGGCGTCGCGATCCCGATCCGTGTGACCTTCGACAACCTTGAAGAACACAAGCGCCCGGCCTCCGAAGACCCGAGCTTCGCCGATCTGTGGAGCAGGGACGGCGGCGAACAAGAACTGGTCGAGCGCGTGGTGATGCGGTGGAGATCGCAGGGGTAGGGAAGAATTCCCACCCCTAACCCCTCCCGCAAGCGGGAGGGGGACTGGTTGCGGCATCTTCTCCCCTCCCGCCTGCGGGAGGGGTCGGGGGTGGGCTACTCAGGTTCCCCGCGTATCCCCATACAGATGGATATGCATCCGGTCGCTCATCCGGAACCAATGCTCCACGCATAGGCCGCTGAGCCACGCCTGCCGGTCGCGCTGCGTGGCGCTGTCCGTCCCCTCGGCCATCAGGAACACCCGTTCGGGCCGGAAGCGGTAGCGGCGCTGCAATTCCAGCACCTCGGCGACATCCTCCGGCGCGGCGATCACGAACTTCAGGAACGCGCGCGGTTCGGTGGCCCAGGCGTCCAGCCTTTCGGGCAGCAGCGCAAGGTCTGCCGCGTTGCCGCTATGCGCCAGCTTGGGGCTGACATTGTACTGATCGACCCGGACATCGAGCCGCGCAGGCGCAGCGACGGTGCCGTTGGTTTCAATCTCGACGCCGATGTCCGGCAGGTGCGCGAGCATCTCGGCCAGCGCTGCCGCCTGCAACAATGGCTCGCCCCCGGTGATGACGAGGCGCTTCTGCCCGAGCGCCGCGATCCGCTCCGCCGTTTCGGCAGGCGAGAGCGTCACCTGATTGGCCTTGCGATCAAAGGCGATCCCGTCGCGGTGAGGGCGATTGTCGCCCTCGAACCGCCACGTGTAGGCCGTGTCGCACCACGTGCAGGCAAGGTTGCAGCGGCTGAGCCGCACGAAGGCGACCGGCACACCCATGCTCGGCCCTTCGCCTTGCAGCGAGGCGAAGATCTCCGGTCCGCCGGTATCGTCGGTCGCAAGGGTGAGGTTCATGCGGCAGGCTCAAAAATCAGCAATATAATCATATACTTAAACTCAATCCGCCTTGGAGGACCGACAGGGGAGCGAGG
>JANNWO010000052.1:0-2637 GCA_031408395.1 Sphingomonadales bacterium
GCGAATTTCGGCAAGACCGGCACGACGCAGGATTACCGCGACGCGCTGTTCGTGGGCTATGCGGGCGACCTTGTGGTGGGCGTGTGGATCGGCAACGACGACAACTCGCCGCTGAACGGCGTCACCGGCGGGAGCCTGCCCGCAAAGATCTGGCGCGATTTCATGCGCGGCGCGCTCAGCCTTGAGGCCGCGCCTGCGCCCGAGGCTCAGGACACGCCCGATCCCGAAGGCCCGGTCCAGCCGCTCGACGTGCTCGAAGGGCAGGAAATCCCCATCGGGCAGGACGGCACGACGCTGAGGATCGAGGGCAATGGCGTAACGCTGAGCCAGCCGGGCAGCCCGGTCGAGGTGCGCGTCGGCGAGGGCGGGGTGGTAGTGCAGCCCGCGCCCGCGCCCAGTCCGCCGCCGCTGTAGCTTTTGTTGCCGCGATTTCCGAGCCGCGCAGTGCGCCACTGCGCTCGAAATCGCTCTACACCATCAATATATTCATTACCGCCGTGGCGATCGGGCGCGAGCGGTCGTTCTGCCACGCCTCGACAGTGATATTGGCGTTGCGCCGCCCGAGCCGGGTGATGCGTCCTACCGCAAAGCTCGCCTGAGATTTGCCTGCGGCGAGGTATTGGACGGTGATGTTGATCGGCTTCAGCAGCGGGTCGCGCCCCGCCGCGATCAGCGCGGTGCGCAGCGCGGCATAGCCCGCGTTCTCGAGCAGGCCTGCGGTCGCTCCGCCGTGGAAGTGCTGCGGGCGGCCTTCGACCATTGGCCCGAAATCGACCGTGAGCACGGGCATGTCGCCATCGCGCTCGCCGGTCAGCACTATGCCGAGCGAGCGGGCATAGGCAGGCAGGTCGAGCGGCTCACTCATCGCCGCCGGCTCCTTTAAGCGCCGGATCCTTATGGCGCGGATCGGTGCCGATGGTCATGAAGCAGCCCGCGATATGGGCTATGGGATCGTCGAGATCGTCGTCATAGGCCACGCCGCGCACGAAGGCCGCGGAGCGCGTGATGCGGTAGCATTCGACCCGGCCCTTAACGCTGGCCCGCTCACGCGCGGGGCGCTGGTAATCGACGCGCAGGTCGAGCGTCGCGACCGGATTGAAGGTGCCGGCCGTCTGCCAGATCGCCATCCCGCTCGCCATGTCCATCAGGCTAATGATCGGGCCGGAGGCGAGCACCGGACGGCTGCGATCACCCAGCAGATCCTCGCGCCACGGCAGTTCGAGCTCCACCCAGTTCTCGCCCTGATCGGTGAAGCGCAGGCCTAGCCAGCCGGTGTGGCCGTGGCGAAAGAACCACTTGGACGCCTCGCGCGCGTCGAACCGGGCTGGGGGGGTGTTCATGGATGGCGGCATAGGGGCGAGGGCGGGAGCGGCACAATGATTTAATTCGCAGGTGTGCGCGTCAGCTGTTGAGCAGCATCACGCTGATCACGACCACGACTACGATCAAGATGAGGCCAAGCAAGCTGACCCATCCAAAACCGCTCCGCCGTCTCCGCCGCGATGAGCTTTCCCCGAGTGAGCCGATCCCCTCCAGCGCATCGACCGCAATTTCAATCACCTCTCCGATTGCTTCGTCGACCATCTACAGCACGCCCCCCGCAAGCCGGTCGATCGCGCCTTGCAGGATCACCGCCGCCGCGTGCGCGTCGATCGCGGCGGCGCGCCGTGCGCGGCTCATGTCCTGGCCGATCATCGCGGCCTCGGCGGCCTGGGTTGACCAGCGTTCGTCCCACAGCAGGATAGGCAATGCGAAGGCCTCGGCGCAGTTGCGGGCATAGGCGCGGCTGGCCTGCGCGCGCGGGCCTTCGGAGCCGTCCATGTTGCGCGGCAGGCCAAGGACAATCCCGCGCACGCTGCGGCTGCGGATAAGCTGCGCGATGGTCTCGCGATCGCGTCCCCACTTGCCGCGCTCGATCGTGGAGTTGTTGGTGGCAAAGCGCCATCCGGCATCGCATGTGGCGACGCCGATGGTCTTGGTACCGAGGTCGAGCCCGAGCAGCACGCCGCCCTCACCCAGCGCATCGGCAAAGCCGCGCGCGTCCTCGAAGATCAACGCAGGCTCTTGATTTACTGGGGTTTCCACGCATCCGCCCGGCGGTTCACGTCGGCCTTGGTGTTCGCCCAGAACAGCGGCAGGTCGTAGACGTGGTAATTGTTCCCCGGCAGCACGTATGAGCCCATCTCGGGCGGTGGGCCGATCAACAGCAGGCCGCGCTTGTCGCAGCGAGCAGGAACAAGCCCGGGGAGGAGTTCGCCCTTCGCCATGCTGTCGTCGGGCACCAGCGTGCCGAGATTGGCGCTCGCCGCAGCCGCGCCGCCGATCAGGCCGGTGAGCGGGTTGCTGCACAGCATCGGGTCCTTGCCCGGCGCCTTGCCGTCCAGCGCCGGCGTGCTGCCATAGGCTTCTAGCACGTCCGCGGGATCAGCAGGTTCGGCATAGCTCGACCAGCTGATCACGCATGCCGTCTGGTCGGGCGCGGCGCAGGCGGGCAGGCCCATCACCGGAAGGTCGTGCAGGGTCGAGACCGGCCAGCCGATCACATAGGCCGCCACCAGCCGCGACGCGGTGGGCGTGCCCTTCACCTCCTCGGCGAGCAGGCGCTTGAGGTGCAGCGCGCCTTGCGAGTGGCCGGCC
>JANNWO010000053.1:0-1620 GCA_031408395.1 Sphingomonadales bacterium
GATTGCGGACGTCCCAGTGGTTTCTGCGTAGGGGCTGTATCTGCCGGGACGAGGCGCGCGCGCACTTGGCCACTGGCGGGGCGGAACTGGATACGGCGCGCTTGGGTGCCCTCGAGGTCCTCGAAGGCCTTGGGGATGCCCTCGCGCTCGAGGAACTGGCGCGCGAAAGCGGCATTGGCGGTACCGATCGGGGAGAGGTCGGGGTTGAGGTTGGCGCCGCCGTAAAGCCGCGCGCGCATCCGGCTCTTGCTGGCACCAAGGCCGAGCATCTCGTTGATCAGCAACTCCATTAGGAACAGGCCGTAGTCGCTGTCGAAGGTGGTGGACCGCGCGTGGGCGGGCGGCTCGGCGAGCAGAAAGTGGTTCATGCCCCCGACCCGCGCGACCGGATCGAACAGGCACGTGGCGACGCAGCTGCCGAGGATGGTACTCATCTCGACGCGCGGATCGGCGCTGGCTTTGGCCTCGCCCTGGACGATGGTCACGCGGATCGCTTCGGGGGCAGCGCTGAGCGGGTTAGGGAAGGGGGTCATGTCGCTCATGAATAGGCAGCCTTGGCGGGCATGAAGACGGCGGGCGCGATCCGTTCGAGCGGCAGCACGTCGCTCGCGGCGCCCATTTCGATCGCGGCGCGGGGCATGCCAAAGACCACGCAGCTCGCCTGGTCCTGCGCGATCGTGCGCGCGCCGATGCTGGCGAGTGCGACCATGCCTTGCGCGCCGTCCTGTCCCATGCCGGTCAGCAGGATGCCGAGCCCGCGCGGGCCCCGTGAGGCGCCGAGCGTACTGGCGAGCGAGGCGAATAGCCGGTCGACGCTGGGGCGATGGCCCGCCGCCGGATCGCCCTCGCGCAGCACGCAGCGCATCCCGCGCGAGCCGGCCGCCGCGACCTGCAGATGGCGCTCGTTGCCCGGCGCCAGCAGAACCATGCCGCGTTCAAGCGGCATGTCGCTCTCGGCGAGCATCACCCGCGGCCTCACGGCGCGGTCGAAGGACTGGGCAATGGCTCCCGCAAAGCAGCCGTTGATGTGCTGAACGACAAGTGTCGGAGGGCAGTCTGCGGGGAAGCCCGACAGAACCGTGTGGAGCGCCTCAACTCCGCCGGTCGAGGCGCCGATGACGATAACCTCGGGCTGCGCTGCCGACGCCGGGGCGGCAGCCGCGGGAGCCGGGCTTCGCGCAGGGGCATGTACCTGATGCGGGACGAGGTGCACCTTGGCCGCCTCACGCACCATCGCCACCAACGCGCCGTCATCCTGATCGCCCGGCGAAATCCTCAGCTGCGACTTGGCGATGCAGCCGACCGCGCCCAGCTGCAAGCCGCGCGCCGTCGCGCTCGCCCCCGCCTCGGTCGCGCCCGAGACAATGATCACCGGGGTGGGCCGCAGCTCCATGATCTTTTCGAGGAAGGACAACCCGTCCATCCCCGGCATCTCGATGTCGAGTGTCACCACGTCGGGGTTGAGCGCCTTGATCATCTGGCGCGCTTCGGCGGCATCGGCGGCGGTGCCCGCGATGGTGATGTCGGGCTCGCGCTCGAGCCGGTGCTGAAGCAGCGCCCGCATCAGCGGGCTGTCGTCGACGATCAGGACCCGGATGCTCATGCCGCGTCGCTCCGGCG
>JANNWO010000054.1:0-8428 GCA_031408395.1 Sphingomonadales bacterium
GTCAATGACGCGGCGGTAACCGGCGCAGCCTTCCCGCCCAAGCTGAGCGACTTCCGCTTCTTCGCCGATGGCGCGCGGCAGTCGCCCAACACCGACGTAACGCCCTACGCGCTCAACACCCCGTTGTGGTCGGACGGGGCCGAAAAGCTGCGCTTCATCTATCTGCCCGAGGGCACACAGCTTGCCGCTGATGGAGAGGGGCTGCTGAAGTTCCCCGTCGGCGCGGCGATCATCAAGACCTTCGCCCTAGGAGAGGGCAACGCTCGCCGCCTGATCGAGACCCGCGTGCTGCTTCACCGCGCGGATGGCTGGTTGGCGCTCCCCTATCGCTGGAACGCCGAGCAGACCGAGGCGACCCTTGCGCTGGCAGGCGGGAGGATCGATCTCACCACGCCTGCGGGCGAGGCGATCTCCTATGCCATCCCGAACAAGAACCAGTGCAAGTCGTGCCATTCCAAGGACGGGCAGGTGATCCCAATCGGCCCCAAGGCGCGCAACCTATCGGCTGAATGGCTGGGGCAGATGGCGGCTTCGGGCGCGCTCGACCGGGTGCCCGACGGTGCGGGCACGCTGCCTGTGTGGGCGGCACGAAAGGCTTCGGACCCCGCCGCGCCGCTCGCCCGCGCCTATCTCGATGTGAACTGCGCCCATTGCCACCAGCCCGGCGGCGGGGCGTCCAACTCGGGCCTCGACCTGCGCTGGGAGCAGGCCGACCCGCACGCCTATGGCATCATGAAGCGGCCCGTCGCGGCTGGGCGCGGGTCGGGAGGGTATGACTTCTCGATTCTGCCCGGCCACCCCGACCAGTCGATCCTCCTCTACCGGATGGACAGCGCCGAGCCCGGCATCGCCATGCCCGAACTCGGCAAAAGCAGCGTGGACAAGGACGGCGTCGCGGTGGTGCGGCGCTGGATCGCGGAGATGAAAACACAATGAAATGGTTCCGGCGCGGATTGCTCGCGCTCCTTGCGGTGCTGGTGATCGCATTCCTGATCTTCCGCACCCCCGATACGGACGCGGCCGAAATGCGTGCCAAGTACGGCGCGCCGCCCTCGCAATTCGTCGAAATCGGCGGCGGGGTGAAAGTCCACCTGCGCGACGAGGGGCCGAAGGACGCGCCTGCAATCATCTTCTTGCATGGCTCCAACGCTGATCTGCACACCTGGGACCCGTGGGTGGAGGCGCTCAAGGGCACTTACCGCGTGATCCGCTTCGATCAGGTCGGCCACGGCCTCACCGGCCCCGACCCCAAGGACGATTACAGCCGCGACAACTATGTGGCCGACATCCTTGAGGTGGCGGACAAGCTCGGGCTCAAGACCTTCGTGCTCGGCGGCAATTCGATGGGCGGCAAGCACGCGCTCGCCTTCGCGGTCAAGCACCCCGAACGTCTCACCGGCCTCGTGCTGGTCGATGCTGCCGGAGGCCCGATGCTCAAGCTCGCGCGCAAGAAGGACGACGATAGCGATAGCGGCAATATCGGCTTCAAGATCGCGCGGATGCCTGGGGTCAACCTCCTTGTCGAGCAGATCACGCCGCGCTCGCTAATCGCGCAGAGCCTTGAGCAGTCGGTCTCCGTCAAATCGGTGGCGAGCGAGGCTACAGTCGACCGCTATTGGGAGCTGCTGCGCTATCCGGGCAATCGCCGCGCGACGCTCAAGCGTTTCAGCCTGCCCTATGATCCTCTCTCCGAGGCCGAGATTGCGCGCGTCACCGTGCCGACACTCATCCAGTGGGGCGAAGAGGATCGGCTGATCCCGCTCGCGGCGGGGCAGTGGCTCGCCAAGACCATGCCGGACAACACGCTCGTCACCTATCCCAAGGTCGGGCACTTGCCGCACGAGGAGGCGGTGGAAGCGACGCTCGGCGATCTCGAGCCGTGGCTCGCCAAGCACACATCGTCGCCTAAACCTGAGTAAGTTTCCGGCCGCGCCCAAGGCCTCTGGACGCAGCGGATGCTTGCGCCCTACATCTCTTCGCACCTGCACACGGAATTGAAGGGGCCGGCCTTTGCGGAAACTCGGGATTATCGGCGGCATGAGCTGGGCTTCGACCGCCACCTATTACGACCACATCAACCGTATCGTGCAGCGCCGCGCTGCGCCGATGGCGAGCGCTCCGCTGCTGATCGAGAGCCTCGATTTCGGCCAGCTCTATGCCCTTGTCGAGGAGCGCGACTGGCAGCGCGCGGCGGGCGTGCTGATCGACAGCGCCAAGCGGCTGGAAGGTGCGGGCGCGCAAGGCCTCATCATCGGCGCCAACTCGATGCACCGGCTCTACGACGATGTCGCGGCGGCGGTGAACATCCCGATCTTGCACATCGCCGATTATGTCGGCCTCGCGATGAAACGCGCGGGCAAGACCAACGCGGCGCTATTCGGCACGCGCAATGTGATGACCGAGAGCTTCTATCGCAAGCGCCTCGTCGCCCACGGCATCGATCTGCTGCCGCCCAACCTTGCCTATGTCGAGATGCTCGACCGGATCATCTATGACGAGCTGATGGTCGGCAAGGTCACCCGCGAAGCGGAGCGGCGTATGAAGACGATGATCACCAACACCGCGCAGGAAGGGGCGCAGGCGGTGGTGCTTGCTTGCACCGAGCTTGACCTGGTGGTCGACATCGACGCCAATGTGCTCCCGATCTTCGACAGCACCCGGATCCACTGCGAGGCAGCGGCGGACTGGATACTCGAGCAGGAGATTGTGAACTAGTCCACGCCCCGTCCCTTGCGGCGCCCGTTTCGTCGCATGGAAGGATTGCGCGGGGTGCATCTGCAAATTCTTGAACCTATCTGGCCAATGGATTTTGTCACCCACGAGGTAAAAGGCATTATCCGGGTCTTCGGGTCGCACCGACAGACCCTTGGGGCCGCTCTCCTCCCCCCCAATCACCGGAGGGCGGCCCCATAATCTTCCTTATCCGATCGATTTTCACCGGTGCGGAACAACGTTCCCGACCTGTTCCGGTTGAGCCGCAGGCTGCGCTCCCCTAATCGATCGAACCGTGATGTCCCGCGCTCCCTTTGCTGCCGATCCCGACGCCCACGGGCCGCGCGAATTTGGCGGGCCTTCCGGCGGCGAGCGGCGTGGCCCGCGCAGCGCCTTCCAGCGCGACCGCGACCGGATCGTCCATTCGATGAGCTTCCGGCGGCTGAAGTCCAAAACGCAGGTGTTCATCGCTCCCGACGGCGACCACTACCGCACCCGCCTCACCCACAGCCTCGAAGTCGCGCAGATCGGACGGGTGATCGGCCGCACGCTCGGCCTTGACGAGGACCTGACCGAGGCGCTGTGCCTCGCGCATGATCTCGGCCATCCGCCCTTCGGCCATGCAGGCGAAGCGGCGCTGTCGGACGCGATGGAGCGCCACGGCGGCTTCTGCCACAACGCGCAGGCGCTGCGCACGGTGATGCGGATCGAGTGCCCCTATCCCGCGCACGACGGCCTCAACCTCACCTGGGACCTGCTTGAGGGCCTCGCCAAGCACAACGGGCCGGTCACAGCGCCGAACTGGGCGCTCGCCGAGCTCGACGCGGATTTCCCGCTGAAGCTCGGCACCTGGCCCTCACTCGAGGCGCAGGTCGCGGCGGTGGCGGACGATATTGCCTACGACAATCACGACATCGACGATGGCCTGCGCGCGGGGTTTCTTGAACTCGGCGACCTGCTGACGCTTGATTTCCTCGCAGATCAGTGGCGGGCGGTCGAAAAGCGCTTTCCTCACGCCCCGCGTGAGCGTCTGCTGCGCGAGATGATACGCGACCAGATCGGGATGATGGTGAATGACGTGATCGACCACACCGCTGCGCAGGTGAAGGGCCTTGGCGCGGTGGACGAAGTGCGCGACGCCGGGCGGCAGCTTGCCGGGTTCTCGCCCGCGATGGCGGTGCAGGAGCGGCGGCTCAAGACCTTCATGTACGAACGGCTCTATTACCACTCTGAGCAGATTTCCGCTGCCGAGCGCGCCCGCGATGTCGTCGCGCGGTTGTTCGCCGCCTATGCGCAGGACGCGCGGCTGATGCCCGAAGACTGGCAGGCGCGCCTGCCCGCGCAGGAGCCGCAGCGTTCCCGCGTGATCGCCGACTTCATCGCGGGGATGAGCGATCGCTTCGCTATGCAGGCGGTGAGCGCGATTTATGGCGAGCGGCCGATGGGGCTCATCAATGTATGAGCCTCGCGCCAGCGGGCCGGTACGTGTCGCGCTGGTCGGGGCGACGGGCCTGATCGGGCGCCGCGTGATCGAGATCGCCAGCGCGGGCGACGAGGTACGCGTGCTCGGAATCGCTCGGCGCGAGGCACCGTTGCCGCCTGGCGCACGCATGGAGATGTTCCTCTCCGAGCCCGAGGAATGGGGCGACGTGCTCGACGCGTTGCGCCCGCGCGCTCTGATCTGTGCGCTTGGCACGACGTGGAAGAAGGCGGGCCGCGACGAAGAGGCGTTCCGCGCGGTCGATCAACGCCTCGTGCTTGCCACGGCCGAGGCGGCCAAGCGCGCGGGTGTGCCCAACATGGTGCTGGTCAGTGCGGCGGGAGCAGATGCGCGCTCCAAGAGCTTTTACATGCGCGTCAAGGGCGAGACCGAGGACGCGCTGTCGCGGATCGGGTTTAAACGGCTCGACATCCTGCACCCCGGCCTGCTGCGCGGCGAGCGCGTCGGAGACCTGCGTTTCGCCGAACGCGCCGCGCTCGTGGCCGCGCCGCTGATCGACCTGCTGCTGTCCGGTTCGTGGGAACGCTATCGTTCGATCGATGCAGGGCTGGTCGCCGAGGCTGCACTCGGCCTAGCGTTGCGCCGTGCGGCCGGGCGCTTCATTCACGACAACGAAGCGATGCGCCGTGCCGCGCGCCAATGGCGGCGTGTGGGCGAGACTGGGGAGACAGTGTGATGGGTTGGGCTTTCGTCTTCAGCGCGGTCAACATGCTGGCGCTTGTCGGATGGGCCGCGCTGATCCTGCTGCCGCGCTGGCCGGCGCTGCTATCTGCGGTGCTCTATCTTGGCGTGGGGTTGCTGTGCGTTGCTTATGCCACCGGGCTGATCGGCGTGGTGAGCGGACTGATCCCCAATCCGCAGGGCGGCGGGGCGGATTTCTCGACCATTGCCGGGGTGCGCGCGATCTTCGCCAGCGATGCCGGGGTGACGATCGGCTGGACGCATTACCTCGCCTTCGATCTGTTCGTAGGCCTGTGGATCGCGCGTGACGGGGACGACAAGAACATCTCGCGTTTCATTCAGGCCCCGATTCTGTTTGCCACACTGATGGCGGGACCGCTGGGTCTCGGGATCTGGCTGCTGCTGCGCGAGCCTGCGGCGCGGCGTCGCGGGCGCTTCCGCTAAAAGGGCACTGGACCGGCTCGGGCGTTTCCGCCTAACCTTCCCCCTTACGGCTTTTGGGAGAGAGCACGGCCATGGCGCATAACGCCTATCACGACCTGTCGACCTTCGACGACATTCTCAACTTCTGGGCGAAGGAGCGCCCCGACGGTCCGGCTTTCGATCAGGACGGGCGGGTCACCTCTTTTGCCGAGGCTGACGCGCTGACCCGCCGGTTGATCGCGCTGCTGCAAGGGCGCGGGATCGCCAAGGGCGATCGGATCGCGTGGCTCGGCAAGAACCGCGACACCTACTTCCTGATCTACATCGCGGCTGCACGGATGGGGGCGGTGATGGTGCCGATCGGCTGGCGGCTGGCCCCGCGCGAGATCGCCTATATCCTCACCGACACCGAGGCGAAGCTGCTGTTCGCCGACGCCGAGTTCGTCGAGACCGCGCACAAGGTCGCGGGCGAAGTCCCCGCCAATCCCGAAGTGATCGAGGCCGAGGCGGCGCGCATGGCGGCGGGAGGCTTCGAGCCGGCCGACTACGCACCGCCCGGCCCGCATGATCCAGTGCTCCAGCTCTATACCTCGGGGACGACCGGCAATCCCAAGGGGGCGATGCTGTCGAACAGCAACCTCCTGGGCCTGCGCAATCCCGGGATCGCGGCAGGCTCCGACTGGCATTTCTATGAACCGGACGACTGCATGCTGGTCCCCATGCCCTGCGCGCATATCGGCGGCACCGGCCTTGTGAACATTGCCATATCCAGCGGGGTGCGCAGCCTCGTGCAGGCGGAGTTCTCGCCCTTGGGCGTGCTCGAGGCGATCGAGGCCGGCGCTACACATATGTTCATCGTGCCGGCCGCCTTGCAGATGGTGGTGCAGCACCCGCGCGCCGCCAGCACCGATTTCAGCAACCTCAAATACCTGATGTATGGCGCCGCGCCGATGCCCTTGGAACTGCTTAAGGAAGCGGTGCGGACCATGCCCACCACCAAATTCCTGCAAGCCTACGGCATGACCGAGACGAGCGGCACGATCTCGGTCCTGCCGCCCGAGGATCACAGCCTTGAGGGGAACGAGCGGATGCGTTCGGCGGGCAAGGCCAGCGCCGGGGTGGAGATCGAGGTGCGCGGGCCACAGAATGTTGAGGTGCCGCGCGGCGACATCGGCGAGGTGTGCATCCGCTCGCCCTCCAACACCGCGGGTTACTGGCGGCTGCCCGAAGCGACCGCCAGGACCATCGACCCAGACGGCTGGCTTCATACGGGGGACGCCGGGATCATGGATGCGGACGGTTATGTCTACATCCAGGACCGCATCAAGGACATGATCATCACTGGCGGCGAAAACGTCTATCCGGCGGAGGTCGAGAGCGCGATTTACGGCCATCCCGCGATTGCCGAGGTGGCGGTGATCGGCGTGCCGAGCGCCAAGTGGGGCGAGGAGGTCAAGGCCTGCGTCGTCGCCAAACCGGGTTGCGAGGTCGACGAAGCCGATGTGATCGCCTGGGCGCGTGAGCGGATCGCGGCCTTCAAGGCGCCCAAGAGCATCGACGTCATCCCGGTGATGCCGCGCAACGCCAGCGGCAAGATCCTGCGCCGAGAACTGCGCGCGCCCTATTGGGAAGGCCAAGAGAGACAAGTAAGCTAGCGGCAGGTCTCCCGACATGAAACAGCACGCGCCTGCCACTCTGCGCAACCGCGAGACGATTGCCGAGGTGCTTGCGCATGAACTGCCGGGGGCGGGGCGTGTTCTGGAAGTCGCCAGCGGTACGGGTGAGCACGCGGTGTTCTTCGCCGAATGCTTCCCTGCGCTCGAATGGCAGCCGACCGATCCGTCATCCGATGCGCTCGCCTCGATCGCGGCCTATCGCGCGGACTATGTGGGAGGTAATCTGGCGGCACCGCTGCTGCTCGATGCCTCCTCGCCTGACAGCTGGCCGGTGCCAGCCGCCGATGCGGTCGTGTGCATCAATATGGTGCATATCAGCCCTTGGGAAGCGACCCTTGGCCTGTTTGCCGGAGCCGCCCAGTTGCTGGGCCCAAGCAGCGGCCCGTTGGTACTCTACGGGCCTTATCTGGAGGATGGGGTCGAGACCGCGCCCTCCAACCTCGATTTCAACGCCAGTCTCAAGGCCCGCGATAGCGATTGGGGGCTGCGCCATGCCGAGGCGCTCGACGAACTCGCCGCTGCGCACGGCATGGCCCGCACCGCGCGATACGCGCTGCGGGCCAACAACATCATGCTTGTGTATCGCCCTAAAGCGGGGGGCGACTAGTCGATCACGCGCTTGCCCGCGCGGCCGACCGATTTGATGTCATCGCCCACGCCCTCGACTGTATTGCAGGCGACTGTGGTCAGCGCAAAAGCGGCGAGGGCGGCGGCGGCAAGCACATTGCGGATCATCAACGAACATCCTTTGCATCAATCGAATCCGGTCAATGCCGAAGATTGCCCGGTATTTCCTGACAATGCGATGAAGCGCCGCCCCCGTCCGGCGGATTTGCTCAGATTTCCTCCTTGACCTCGCGCGAGACCGACTTGAGGTCGTCACCGGCGCCGTCGACGGTGTTGCACGCTGCAGTGGTCAGCGCGAAGGCGCCGAGGGCGAGAGCGGCGATGAGGTTACGAGTGGTCATGACAGGGTGCTCCTTCTTGATATTCCCTGACACGCGAACCGGGCTTGGCGGCAACAAGGTCCATCCTATTCGCCGGAATGCACCCGGGATCGGGCGAGTTGCCGTTCGCGCCAGGCGATCAGCAGGCCTGCAGCGATGATCAGCGGCGCGCCGAGCCACAGGCTGGCGGGCGCGGCGCGGTCGAAGATGGCGTAGCCGTAATAGCTCGCCCACAGCAGCGCGGTGTAGTCCATCAGCAGGATCACCGCCGCCGATCCGAACCGCAGCGACGTCGTCAGCAGCATTTGTGCCGCCGCACCGACGATGCCCATGGCGAAGATCAACCCCCATGTCAGCGGATCATGCGCCGCCATGACGAAGGGCAGGGCGATGGCGGCCACGGGCAGGCTCAGAGTCGCGAACCAAAACACGATGCTCCACGGGTTCTCGGTGGTGTTGAGATCCTGAATCTGGAAGCTGATGATCGC
>JANNWO010000055.1:0-1725 GCA_031408395.1 Sphingomonadales bacterium
GCAACTCGTCGTGCTGCGCACGGGTAGCGGGCCGCAGCGCCCGCAGGAGTGGGACAACAGTCACCTGCCGAACCTTCTGATGCGCGGCATCCGACGTGGGCCGGGCGAGCGAGCGCCGCCGGTGCAGCCCAATACGCCATAGGACCAAGGGTCGAGTGCGCGCCGGTAAGGTGGCACATGGCCACTCTTTTTCGGCCTTCTGATCCAGGCCCTGCGAGGCGCAACTTTGTTGGACCTCGGGGGGCTGAAGGTCACGCCCGGATCGTGTAAGCAAACGCCTACGCCGATTCGCGATTTCTGTGCTCGGATAGCGCCTCGCGGTGCGCGATGCTCGGGACCGGCCGTCGCCCGGACTTTTCGTGCGGAGCGAATGCGGCATCGAGCCTCAACCCCTTCAAGGAGACTGGTCATGAAAGCATTCAATGCGGCATGTGCTGCCGCGGCGCTGACGGCGATATCGATGTCGGCGATAGCGGTAGCGGCAGAACCGATGATGGATCACGGCGATGAGATGAAGCAGATGGACACCAATGGCGACGGGATGCTCTCGAAAGCCGAATTCACCAAACACCACGATGCCATGTGGATGAAGATGCCGAAGACCAGCAGCGGCATGGTGGACCTCAAGGCGATGAAGTCCATGAAGGGCGCCATGGGCAACGGATCCATGGAACGCGGTTCCATGGGCAAGGGGTCCATGGGCAGTGATTCTTCGATGGGTCGGGACTCGATGCCAGCGGACAAGCAAAGCCCGGATCCGATGAAGAAATAAACCGCGTTCCTCGAGTCCCGAGCGTGGCAGGCCGGCGAATTCAGGCGCCGGCCTGGCCTGTCAGTTGGTTTTCAGGCGCGGATGGCGTTCATCCATCGCGCCGCTCGGGCGATGTCCCAGCGGGATTACTTCGACGCCTGCTTTTCGGCAGCCATCTTCCTGTAGGTGGCAGCCAGCGCCTCGGTCTCGGTTGCCGCCGCATTCAGACTCGAAGCGATTTTTTCGCAGTGCTGCACGATGCTCTCATGCGAGGTCTTGCTGCTCCCTGCGAGCCCTGAACGGTGCATCTTCGCCAGGTCTGCGTGCCTGTTTGCGCTTGCACGCAGGTCCACGGCCTGCTTCGTGTACTGCGCCGCCATCGCAGCTGGGTCTTCGGCAGTCTGGCCGGCGCCGAAGGCCGGCGTCATCAGCGTCAGCGCAATGAGACCGCCCGCCAGCATCGAACGAACTGCAAGACTCATATCGAATCTCCCCGAGAGCAGCTGTAATTTCCTACGCTACGCCAGCCCGCTGCAGCGCGTGCAGGGAATGTACGTACCTGCAAGCGGCTCGCCGGCATCCCGGGGCATGCTGGCCACGGGACCAGACCTCACCAGCCTGCGCTGCCCGCGTCGCCCTTGAACGGACCCACCAGCTCGGGCGTGATCCACCCGCCGTAGAAGCCGCCGGGCTGCGGCTTGACCAACTCACCGTCGACGCGGCACTCCAGCAACGTCGGGTAGAACGCCACGCAGTCGGCCAGTGCCTCGGCGCCGGCCAACGCCTTCGGGTAGCTCCACGCCACGCGATCCAGCCGACGCGGGCCGTCGACCAGCGACCAGTACAGTGCGGGACCCTTCCACTCGCAATACGAGCCCCCACCCGCGGGTTGCAGCAGATGCCTTGCCACGTCGGTCCAGGGCAGGTAGAAGCTCGGTGGATGCGCGGTTTCCAGGACGCACACGGCCAGCCGG
>JANNWO010000056.1:0-2417 GCA_031408395.1 Sphingomonadales bacterium
GAGCTGACGCAAGGCGAGATCGAGCTGGGTCAGGCGGACGAGGCGTACTCGCTCAAGATGCACAAGGCGCCGGTCGAAGTGACCCGCACCAAGGGCCCGCGCTACACGCCGGTGTCGCGGCGTCAGGATAAGCCCGATGGCATCGCCTGGGTCCTGCGCAACCACCCCGAGGTGTCGGACGCGCAGATCGGCAAGCTGATCGGCACCACCCGCAACACCATCGGCGCGCTGCGCGACCGGACGCACTGGAACATCTCGAACATCCAGCCCAAGGATCCGGTGACGCTGGGCCTGTGCTCGCAGCGCGAGCTTGACGCGATGGTCGCCAAGGCTGCCAAGCGCGCCGGAATCGTCGAGGACGTCGACGCGCCCGTTCGCAACGACCGCGGTGATCGCGAAAAGCTGTGAGCGGAACAGCGCGCCGAACGTGCTGCCGACGTCGTGGGCGCTGGCAAGGACGCGCAGGAAGCCGAGGCCGAAGCCTGGCTCGCCGCGCGCCGCGCCGCCGAGGCGGCCGAACAGAAGATCGATCCCGAGAGCGGGTTTATCTGATAATTCGCTGATCCCCCGCCCCGGGTTTGACCCGGGGCCCAGCTTTTCTGGCGCCGCATTTAGGCAAAAATGACGTGAGCGGGACCCCGGATCCCCGGCCTGCGCCGGGGCAGGCAAGTCCGGGGCGGGGGTGTGTTGGAAGCGGCGCGGAAACCTCTGCGCCCCCCTGACTTTCGCTTGTGCGACGAGCGAATGTCGGCCACAAAATTGACATGACTGTCAGTAGCCCCGCCGCCGCAGGCCCCCTTGGCGAAAGCATCGCCTATAATCACCCCGTTCCGCTGGACACGCAGTTCGAGGCTATGAGCCTGCCTGCGATGTTCGAGCGCACCTTGCGCAAGAACCCGGACGCGCCGTTCCTGCACTTTCTCGGGCGGACCTACACCTACCGCGACATTTACGCGCAGGCGCAGGCCTTCGCGCTCGGGCTCACCAATGCCGGGATCGCCAAGGGCGACCGCGTGGGGCTGTTCCTCCCCAACGTGCCGATTTACGCCGCCGCCTATTACGGGGCGATGATGGCGGGCGCGGTGGTGGTGAACTTCTCGCCGCTCTATTCGGTGGACGAACTGAACTGGCAGGTAGGCGACAGCGGCACGCGGGTGCTGGTCACGCTCGACGTGCCCGAACTCTACAAGACCGCCTCGAAGGTGCTAGGCGGATCGGCGCTTGAGACGCTGGTGGTGGGGTCGCTGGCCGACATGCTGCCGTGGTACAAGGGCATTGCATTGAAGCTGCTGAAGCGCAGCCAGATCGCCGCTGTCGCTTACGGCGCGACCATTCGCAGTTGGGCCGACATGACGCCTGCGGGTGCCTTCACTGGCCCCGAGGTCACCCCCCAAGACCTTGCTCTGCTGCAATATACCGGCGGCACCACCGGGCGGCCCAAGGGCGCGATGCTCGGGCATGACCAGCTGTCGGTGAACGCCCAGCAAGTCGCCGCGATCAACCCCTTCGGCAATGCCAGCGATGAAGTGTTCATGGGCGCGCTGCCGTTCTTCCATGTGTTCGCCAACACCGCGCTGCTCAATCACGCGATGAGCACCGGCGCGTCGATCGCGATGGTGCCGCGCTTCGAGACGAAGCAAGTGCTCGCCACGATCCAGCGCTACCGTTGCACCGGCTTTCCCGGCGTGCCGACGATGTTTCAGGCGATGCTCGACCATCCCGATCTCGCCAAGACCGATCTTTCCAGCCTGAAGGTCTGCATCTCCGGCGGCGCGCCGATGCCTGGCCCGGTGCATGAGCGGTTCGAGGCGGTCACCGGCGTGCGGCTGGTCGAAGGCTACGGCCTCACGGAAAGTTCAGGCGTGGTCTCGGTCAACCCTTACGAAGGCACCCGCAAGCGCGGCACGATCGGACAACTGGTTCCGGGGACGCAGGTTATCCTGCTCGATAAGGAGCACCCCGGAAGCCTCGCCCCCGAAGGCGAACCCGGCGAGCTTGCAGTGCACGGCCCGCAGGTGATGCGCGGCTACTGGAACCACCCCGAAAGCGACGCTGACACCTTTGTGGAGCGCGACGGCAAGCGGTATCTGCGCACCGGCGACGTCGCGCGGATCGATGATGACGGCTTCCTCGAGATCGTCGACCGCATCAAGGACATGATCGCGGTAAGCGGCTTCAAGGTCTTCCCGAGCATGGTCGAGGATGTGATCCTTGAAAACCCCGCGGTGAAGGAGGCGCTGGTGATCGGCGTGCCCGAAGAATACCACGGCGAGGTGCCGCGTGCCTATGTCACGCTGAACGACGGCGCGACGGCGACCGGCGAGGAACTGGCGGCGTGGCTCAACGCCAAGGTCGGCAAGCACGAGCGGGTCGACCAGGTGGTGGTGCGCGAAAGCCTGCCCAAGACGATGATCGGC
>JANNWO010000057.1:0-12305 GCA_031408395.1 Sphingomonadales bacterium
GATGTTGCCGTCGAGCTTGATGTAGGCGAGGTCATATTCGGAAGCCTCGACTTCGGCCGGGTCTTCCTCGGTCACATCGCGCAGGGCTTCAACGTCGGGGTGGCGGTACAGCGCGTTGCCGTCGAAGCTCATCTTGGCGTCGAGCACCAGCAGCCGGTCATCATCGGTCTGGCACAGCGGATTGATCTCGAGCATCTCGCAATCGGTGGCGATAAAGGCTTCAAACAACTGCGCGGCGAGCTTCTGCGCCTGCTTGTTGAGATCGCCCGTCAGCTTGAGAGCGAAGGCAACGGCGCGGCCGTGGTGCGGCTGGAAGCCCTGCGCGGGATCGACGCTGAAGCTGGTGATCAGTTCGGGCGTGTCATGCGCCACGGTCTCGATGTCCATGCCCCCTTCCGTCGAAACGACGAAGGCGACGCGGCCGCTCGCGCGGTCGACCAGCAGCGAAAGGTAGAATTCCTTGGCAATATCGACGCCGTCGGTGATGTAGAGGCGGTTGACCTGCTTGCCCGCATCGCCCGTCTGGATCGTCACCAGCGTGTTGCCGAGCATTTCCTTGGCGTGGGCTTCCACTTCCTCGAGGCTCTTGGCGAGGCGCACGCCGCCCTTGGCATCGGCGCCCAGTTCCTTGAACTTGCCCTTGCCGCGTCCGCCAGCATGGATCTGCGCCTTGACCACATAGAGCGGCCCGGGGAGCTTCTTGGCGGCCTCGACCGCTTCGGCGACGGTCAGAGCGGCGTGGCCGGCCGGTACCGCGATGCCATGCTGGGCGAGCAGTTCCTTGGCCTGATATTCATGGACGTTCATGGCGTATCGATCCCTTCTTGCAAATCCTGGGGAGAGGTTTGTCTGCGGCGGGCCTAAGCACGGATCGACAGGCTTGAAAAGTGCCTGCTTCAGGGCCAACACGAAGGCCTCTCATGATTGCCAAAAATGATAAACCGTGAACACCTTCAGGCCATCGTCCGCGAGGCGGGCAGGATTGCGCATTCGCGCTGGCCGGGAGCGGGACACGCCCTCGACAGCTGGGACAAGACACCCGGCAATCCGGTGAGCGAGGCTGATCTCGAAGTGGACCGCTTCCTGAAGCGCGAGCTGTGCCATCTGCTGCCGTCCGCCGCGTGGCTTTCCGAGGAGACCACCGATGACAAGGCGCGCACCGGCAGCGGGCTGATCTGGCTGGTCGACCCGATCGATGGAACCCGCGATTTTGTGGCCGGGCGCAAGGGCTGGGCGGTCTCGGTCGCGTTGGTGAGCGGCGGAAGGCCGCTGATCGGCATGCTGATGGCCCCGGCGCGCGGCGAGGAGTGGGTGGCGGTCGCAGGGCAAGGCGCCACGCTCAACGGCGCGCCGATCCGGGCGAGCACGCGCACTGAGTTTTCCGGCGCGCGGGTGCCGACCCACACTCTGCCCAAGGAGGACAGTGATCTCGTCGCGGTCGAGCAGCCCAATTCGATCGCGCTGCGGATCGCGATGGTGGCGGACAACCGTGCCGATCTGGTGGCGACGCTGCGCTGGGGTTTCGAATGGGACATCGCCGCCGCGACCCTGATCGCGCGCGAGGCAGGGGCCGAAGTCACCGACGCCTTCGGTGGGCCGCTCGCCTATAACAAGCACGACCCGCGCGATTTCGGGCTACTGGTGTGCTCCCCCGCGATCCACGCCGCCGCCGTCGAGCGGCTTGCGGAGCGCGCCGCGGCGCTGCGCTAGAACACAAAACGGGTCCAAGTTCGCGTCCGCAGAACGATAACGGGCCGCCCCCGAAGGGCGGCCCGCAAGGCCGACTGGCCGCCCGCAGCGACGCGGCCTTCAGGCCGCGTGAGCGAGGATACGGGGGCGCGGAGGCGCCCCCGCACAAGTTAACGATTGGCGCGCGCGGCGCTCACGTCGTCCTGGCTGACCGGGATGATCTTGATTTCGACCCGGCGATTGAGCGGTTCGTTGACGTTGTCGCCGGTCTTGACGCGCAGGTAGTCATACTGCTCGCCGTAGCCGCGCGTCGCGATGCGCGACCGGGCGATGCCGCGCGCTGCAAGGTAGTCGGACACCGCCTGAGCGCGGCCCTCGGACAGGCGCTGGTTGGTCGCGGGGGCACCGGTGGTGTCGGTGAAACCGTAAACGTCGATCAGGCTGTTCGGGTACTTCACAAGCGTCTCGGCGACGCTGTCGAGCGTCTGGTAAAAGCCGGGGTTGATCGCCGCCGAGCCGGTGGCGAAGGTCACGCCGTCGGGCAGGCGGACAAGGATTGCGTCCTGGTCGCCCACTTCCTCGACATCGACGCCGCTACCGGCGGTCTGTTCCTTCAGTTCCTTGATCTGATCATCGTACTGCTTGCCGAGAACCGCGCCGGCCGAGCCGCCGATGCCGGCACCGATGATGCGCCCGGTGTTGCCGCCGATCGCGCCGCCCAGCAGGTAGCCCAACGTGCCGCCGAGGCCGGTGCCGATCGCGGTGCGGGAAATCTTCTTCTGGCCGGTGTTCGGGTCGGTCACGCAGGCGGTGGTGGTGCCCAGCAGGGCAATCGCGGCGGTGCCCGAGAGCAGGATGCGGGAGATAGTCATGACTTATGCCTCCTTCTTTTTTTCTTTGCCGGCGTAGGCACGCAGCCCCTCTGGCCGCAGATCGCCGGTCGTTCGACGATACAGCTCTTGTAAGCCATTTCATTGACCCATGTTGAACAATCCGGCTGCGACGTGCGGGATTGGCGCGCGCGCCATGTTGCATGGCTGGCAACGGTGGCGGATTGTGCTAGCGGGGTCGCGTGACACCCTTTCCCTGGACCGACCTCGCCATCATCCTCGTACTTGTCGTGATCAACGGCGTGTTCGCGATGTCCGAACTCGCGATCGTTTCAGCCAAGACCAGTGCGCTGGAGGCGCGGGCTGAAGGCGGGTCGACCAGCGCGCGGATTGCGATCGAACTGGCGTCCAATCCGGGCAAGTTCCTGTCGACCGTGCAGATCGGCATCACGCTGATTGGGATCGTGAATGGGGCCTATTCGGGCGCTAGCCTCGGCGGGCCGGTGGGCGAGCGTCTTCAGGCGCTGGGCCTGCCGGCGGAATATGCCGACACGACCGGCTTTGCGGTGGTGATTGCCTTTACAACCTATCTCAGCCTCATCATCGGCGAGCTGGTGCCCAAGCAGCTCGCGCTGCAAATTGCTGTGCCGGTATCGCTGGTGATGGCGCGGCCCATGGCATTTCTCGCCAAGGCGGCCGCGCCGCTGGTGTGGCTGCTGGATTCCAGCTCGGCGGCGATTATCGGCCTGTTTGGCATCCGCGGCGGGGGCGAAGGCAGGGTCACCGCGGAAGAGCTGCAGATGATCTTTGCCGATGCGACCCGCTCGGGCGTGATCGAACACGAACAACGCCAACTGCTGACCGGCGTGGTACGGCTCGCCGAGCGCCCGGTGCGCGAGATGATGACCCCGCGGACCGAGGTCGACTGGATCGCTGCCGATGCCGACATCACCGCGATCCGCGAGACCATCGACGACAGCACGCATTCGCTGCTGCCGGTCGCTGACGGGACGCCCGACATCATCATCGGCGTGGTCAAGGTGCGCGATGTGCTTGCGGCACTGGTTGCTGGGCGCCCCGTTGCCTTGCGCGACATGATGCGCAAGGTCGAAGTGGTGCCCGACCAGCTCGACGCGATGGACGCCTTGCGCGTGCTGCAATCGGCCGAAGTGGCGATGGCGGTGGTGCACGACGAATACGGCCATTTCGAGGGGATCGTGACCCCGGTCGACTTGCTCACCGCGATCGTCGGCAATTTCGCGAGCGATAGCGATGACGGCGATCTGCCCTCGGTGGTCGAGCGCGAGGACGGCTCGCTGCTGGTATCGGGCTCGCTGTCCGCCGATGCGCTCGCCGACCGGCTGGGGCTCGACTACGGCGAGGACCGCGAGTTCGGCACAGCGGCGGGCTACGCGCTGTCAGTGATGAAGAAGCTCCCCGCCGAGGGCGAGCACTTCAACGATCAGGGCTGGCGCTTCGAGGTCGTCGACATGGACGGCCGCCGCATCGACAAGCTGCTGGTGAGCAGAGTCCACGAGAGGGAATAGGGAAATCTCGGCGCACCCTGTTACGGCGTGTGCAGGTTTCGGTCGCGCAGCGTCCGCAAGCCCGACTGGGCGCCCGAGCCTATGCGAGGGAAGCCAAGGCGGACGGACGTCCGCCGCCCGGCGTCTGAGGGTCAAATCAAGAAGGTATTACCGTCGTCGCCGACTGGCCGTCGCCTTCGGGCGCGGCGATGATGTCGCGGGTGACGCGGCCCTTGGCGACAGTGTTGGTGCCGGTGTCGCCCACTTGGCTGCGGATGCTGGGCGCAGCGGCGCCGGCGCGGTCGATCACACTCGCCTCAACCCGGCTGCGCGGAGCGGGGCCACCGAACAGGGCGTCGAGCGCCTGTTCGGCCGCGGTGCCTTCGGTCGGACGCGGGGCGCCGGGGGCGGGCGGGGTGAGGGTGAAGTCGGGCGGCACCACCAGCGGCGCCTGCCGCTGCACCGCGAACTCGTCGGGGCGGGCGCGGTTGAACACCCCGCCGCCGCCGCCGCCGCAAGCGGTCAGCATCACCGAGGCACCGGCCAGCAGGATCAGGGGTGCAAACTTACGCATCTTGTTGCTCTCCGCGGGGTACGTCCCCGGTTTGGGTGTCGGCCTTGTCGCGCACCAGCAGGCTGCGGGCAAGGATAATGACGACGCCAATGGTGATGGCGGCGTCGGCAATGTTGAAGATCAGGAACGGGCGGAACGTCCCGATATGGAAATCCGCATAGTCGATGACGTAGCCCAGGTCGAAGCGGTCGCGGATATTGCCCAGCGCCCCGCCGAGGATCAGCGCGAGGCCCGCGATATCGCCCAGCTTGCGCTCGCGCATCATCCACACCAGCACAACGGCGGCGATGCCTGCGGTGAGCGCCACCAGCAGCCAGCGCGTCTCCATATTGTTGGCCTGGAACATGCCGAGCGAGACGCCCTTGTTCTCCGCGTAGGTGAGATCGAAGAAGGGCAGGAGGTCGATCCGCCCCACCTTCCGCAGCGCGAGCGGGCCGATGACGTAAAGCTTCACCGCCTGATCGACGAACGCGACAATGGCGGCCAGCACAAGGCCGATCAGCCGGTTGCGGGTGAACAGCGCGCTCATGCCGCCACGCTCGCGTCGATCTGTGCCACGGTGTCCTCGCAGCGGCCGCACAGCGCAGCATCCTCTGCCACGTCGGGCAGATGGCGCCAGCAGCGGCCGCACTTGTGGTGGGAGGTCTTCGAGACGATCACCGCGTCTCCCTGCCCGCGGGTGACTGTCGCGGTGATGAACAGCTCGGCGAGGCTCTCGTCGGTGATGCCCTCGGGCACGGCGCTGGCCGGCACGACCACCTCGGCCTCAAGGCTCGAGCGGATCGTCTTGTCGCGCCGCAGCGGCTCGATCGCCTCGTTGACGGAATCGCGCAAGAGCCGCAGCTGCGCCCACTTGGCGTTTTCGATGACGACGCCCGGCACGGCCGGCCATTCGAGCAGGTGCACGCTGCCGCGCTGCCCGTCGTCGTCCTCCTCGCCGTCCTCAGGATAGCGGGTCAGCCACACTTCCTCGGCGGTGAACACCAGCACCGGCGCGGCGTATCGCACCAGCGCGTGAAATAGCAGGTCGAGCACGGTGCGATAGGCGTTGCGCGTGTCGCTCTCCGGCCCGTCGCAATAGAGGCTGTCCTTGCGGATATCGAAGTAGAACGCCGAGAGGTCCTCGTTGCAGAAATCGACCAACAGGCGGGTGTAGAGGTTGAAGTCGTAGGCCTTGGCCGCAGCTTTCAGCTTGCCATCCAGCTCGGCCAGCAGCGAGAGGACATAGACCTCAAGCTCGGGCAGCGCGCCTGCATCGCTCATGTCGCCCACGAATCCATCGAGCGCGCCGAGCAGGTAGCGGAAGGTGTTGCGCAGCTTGCGGTACTGATCGCCCACGCCCTTGAGGATCTCGTCGCCGATGCGGTGATCTTCGGTGAAGTCGACGCTCAGCGCCCACAGCCGGATGATGTCCGCGCCGTAGGTTTCCATCACCTTGAGCGGATCGACCGTGTTGCCGAGGCTCTTGGACATCTTCTTGCCCTTGGCATCCATCGTGAAGCCGTGGGTGAGCACCAGATCATAGGGCGCGCGGCCGCGGGTGACGCAAGCTTCGAGCAGCGAGGACTGGAACCAGCCGCGATGCTGGTCGCTGCCTTCGAGGTAGAGGTTGGCGGGCCATTGCAGGTCCGGCCAGCGCCCGCTTTCAAGCACGAAGGCATGGGTGCAGCCGCTATCGAACCACACGTCGAGAATGTCGGTGACCATCTCGTAGTCGTCGGGGTTGTAGTCCGGGCCGAGGAAGGCGGATTTGTTCGCGCTGTTCCACGCATCCATGCCGTCCGCGTTCACCGCGGCGACGATGCGGGCGTTGACCGCGGGGTCTTGCAGGTACGAGCCGTCGGGACGGACGAACAGCGTGATCGGTACACCCCAAGCGCGCTGGCGGCTGAGCACCCAATCGGGCCTTCCGGCAACCATCGCGCCGATGCGGTTGCGGCCCTTTTCAGGGATGAATTCGACGCGCTCGATCTCGGCGAGGGCGGTTTCGCGCAGGTTCGCGCCATCGCCAAGGTCGCGGTCCATCGGCACGAACCATTGCGGGGTGCAGCGGAAGATCACCTTGGCCTTGGAGCGCCACGAATGCGGGTAGGAGTGCGCGTAGTCCGCGCTCGCGGCGAGCAGCGCGCCCGCTTCGCGCAGGTCCGAACAGATCGGGCCGTCAGGCGCGTTGAACTTGGGGTTGATGACGCTCATGCGGCGCCCATTCCCTTCAGAATCAACGTCCGCCGCGCCCAGCCACTGCCAGTCGTCGCGGTAGCGCCCGTCGTCCATCACCGCAAAGACGGGGTTGATGCCGTTCGCCTTGCAGAGGTCGAAGTCGTCCTCGCCGTGATCGGGCGACATGTGGACGAGGCCGGTGCCGCTATCGGTGGTGACGAAGTCGCCGGGGAGCAGCGGGCGCGGCGCGGCGTAGAACCCGCCGAGATGGTGCATTGGGTGGCGGGCGAGGGTGCCAGCGAGGTCTGCGCCCTTAAAGTAGCTCCCGGACGGGCGGTCGAAATCGTACTCGTCGATTCCAAGCCGCTCGTCACGCTGCCTGAAGCTCTCGAGGAGATCTTTTGCGACAAGGAAGGTCCCCCGGCCCGTAGCAACCGTGGTGTAGATGACCTCCGGCCCGTAAGCCAAAGCCTGGTTCACCGGGATCGTCCACGGCGTCGTCGTCCAGATCACCGCATGGGCGCCGACCAGCTCCTCGATCGGGCTCTCGACAATCTCAAACGCCACGTCGATCTGGGTCGAGGTGATGTCCTCGTATTCGACCTCAGCCTCGGCCAGCGCGGTCTGTTCGACCGGGGACCACATCACCGGCTTCGAGCCGCGATAGACATTGTCCGCCTCGGCCAGCTTCAGCAGCTCGGCGACGATCACCGCCTCGCTCTCCTTTTGCATGGTGAGGTAGGGGTGGTCCCAATCGCCCATGATGCCGAGGCGCTTCAGCTGCCCGCGCTGTGCATCGACCCAGCGTTGCGCATAGGCGCGGCATTCGTCGCGGAAGGCCTTGACCGCCGCCTCGTCACGCCCCGCGCCGGTGAGGACGGGCTTGGCCTTCTTCTCCTTGCGGTAAGCTTCCTCGACCTTCCACTCGATGGGGAGGCCGTGGCAGTCCCAGCCGGGAACGTAAGGCGCATCGCGGCCCAACAGGTTCTGGGTGCGGCAGACCATGTCCTTGAGGATGTGGTTGAGCGCATGGCCGACGTGGATGTCGCCATTGGCGTAGGGCGGGCCATCGTGGAGGATGAACTTCTCGCGGCCCCGGCGCGCGGTGCGCAGGGCGTCGTACAGACCGATCTGCTCCCAACGCGCGGCAATGCCCGGCTCCTTCTGCGGAAGGCCGGCCTTCATCGGGAACTCGGTCTTCGGAAGGAAGACGGTGTCCCGGAAGTCCCTTGTCTCTTTGGCGCGCGGTGCGGTATCGTCAGTCATCGGACGAGGCGCTTAGAAGCCGCCGCGCCTCGGCGCAATCCTTGTCCATCTGTTCGATCAGCGCCTCGAGGCTGTCGAACTTCGCCTCGCCGCGCAGGAAGTGGTGGAAGGCCACCTCGATCTCCTGCCCGTAGAGGTCGCCGCTGAAGTCGAAGAAGAAGGGTTCGAGCAGCTCCTTGGGCGGTTCGAACTGCGGGCGGATGCCGATATTCGCCGCGCCGTGCAGCACCTCGCCGGTGGCAAGGATGCGGCCTGTCACGGCGTAGATGCCGTATTTGGGGCGCAGGTAGGTCTCCACCCCGAGATTGGCGGTCGGGTAGCCGATGGTGCGCCCGCGCTTGTCACCGTGCTCGACAATGCCGCGGATCGCGAAGGGTCGGGTGAGAAGATGCGCGGCAAGCTGCGGCTGGCCCTCGCGCAGGGCGGTGCGGATGCGGCTGGAAGAGACGACCTCGCCGTCGTCCGCGACGGCCTCAACCACGCGCGATTGCAGGCCCAATTCGCCGCCGAGGCTGCGCAGCAGGTCGACATTGCCCTTGGCGCCCTTGCCAAAGGTGAAATCGCCCCCCGTCACCACCCCGTGCGCGCCGAAGCGATCGAGCAGGATGCCGCGGATGAAGTCTTCGGCGCTTGTCCCTGCCAGCTCGGCATCGAAGTGGAACACCAGCATCGCGGTTGCGCCTGCGGCAAGGTAGAGTTCCTGCCGCTGTTCGAGCGTGGTCAGCCGGAAGGGCGGCACCTCGGGGCGGAAGAAGCACACCGGGTGCGGGTCGAAGGTGGCGATGATCGAGGGCCGGCCCTCTGCCTGCGCCCAGCGGATCGCCTCGCCCGCGACCGCCTGATGTCCGCTGTGGAACCCATCGAAATTGCCGAGCGCGATGATCGCGCCGCGCAGCGCGTCGGGGACAGGATCGCGGTGATCGAGCCAGCGCATCAGTCGGCGTCCCGGCGATAGGTAATGAACGAGAACGCGGGATGATCGCCTTCTGCCGCATGATCCTCGCGTGCGCGCTCGTGCCACTCGGGGCCGAGCGGCGGCATGAAGGTGTCGCCTTCGTAGTCGGCGTGGATCTGGGTGAGTTCGACGCGGGCGGCAAGCGGCAGGAACAGCTCGAACACCGCCGCCCCGCCGATGATCGCGATGGTCTCGGCTTCGGCGAGGTCCAGCGCCTGCTCGGGCGTATCGGCAACCTCTGCGCCCACGGCTGCCCAGGCGGCGTCGCGGGTGAGGACGATGTGGCGGCGGCCCGGGAGCAGCCCCGGCAGGCTCTCGAAGGTCTTGCGGCCCATGATCATCGGTTTGCCCAATGTCAGCGCCTTGAAATGCTTCAGATCGGCTGGCAGCCGCCACGGCAGGTCGCCGTCCAACCCGATCGCGCCATTGGCGGCGCGGGCGTAGATCAGCACGATGTCGCCAGTCATTTCAGACTTCATTTCAGATGTCATTTCAGCGCGTGTCCGACGCGGGTGACGTGGCCCATCTTGCGCCCCTCGCGCGCCTCGCGCTTGCCGTAAAGGTGGAGGTGCGGCTCGCCCGGTTCGGCGAGGATCGCGTGGGCTTGGAGCGCCTCCTCGCCGACGATATTGCGCATCTCGATCGCCCCGAACCGCGTCTTGGTCCCGCCCAGCGGCAGGCCGGCGATGGCGCGGATGTGGTTTTCGAACTGGCTGGTGGCCGCGCCCTCGATCGTCCAGTGGCCCGAATTGTGCACCCGCGGCGCCATCTCGTTGAACACCGGGCCGTCGCGCGTGGCGAAAAATTCTAGCGTCAAAACACCGACATAGCCGAGTTCCGCCGCAACTTTGGCGGCCAGCTCGCGCGCCGCGGGCACCTGCGCCTCGACCAGCGCGCCGGCGGGCAGGATCGAGCGGGCGAGCATTCCGCCTTCGTGGTGGTTGGCGGTGGAATCCCAGAACTTGATGTCACCATCCCGCGCGCGGACGAGAATCACCGAGAACTCGGTCTCGTAGGTGACGAAGCCCTCGTAAACGCATGGCACGCCGGGCAGGCGGATGCCGCTCGCCTCGAGATCCGAGCGCACCCGCCACTGGCCCTTGCCGTCATAGCCTTCGCGCGCGGTCTTGAGGATGCCGGGGGTGCCGATCCGCGATATAGCGGCGGCGAAGTCATCGTCGGTCTCGACCCGGGCGTAGGGCGCAGGCGTTCCGCCCAGGGAAGCGGCGAATTGTTTCTCGTGAAGCCTGTCCTGAGCGATCTCCAGAGCGCGCAAGGGGCAGGCTAACAGGTGGCTGGGGAGGGCCGAAACCGTGCTGACGGGCACATTCTCGAACTCCCAGGTGACTACGTCGCAAGCCGCCGCGAACTCGGCCAGCGCCTGCCGGTCGTCCCATTGGGCGGTGATGAACCCCGCACAGGCATCGGCAGCGATATTGTCGCCCTCGGGCGCGTAGCCGATCATCTTGTAGCCGAGCTGCAGGCCGGCGACCGCCATCATCCGGCCGAGCTGCCCGCCGCCAAGGATGCCAATGGTTGAGCCGGGCGCGAGCATCAGCAGTCAGATTCCTCGGCCGGAACCTCGCCGACCGCTGCGCTCTTGGCCGCGCGCCAGTCCTGCAGGCGTTCGGAGAGGTCTTCGTCGCCCAGCGCAAGGATTGCCGCGGCCAGCAACCCTGCGTTCTTCGCTCCGGCCTCGCCGATCGCTAGCGTGCCGACAGGAATGCCGCCCGGCATCTGCACGATCGAGAGCAGGCTATCCATGCCCGAAAGCGCCTTGGACTGCACCGGCACGCCCAGCACCGGCAGATGCGTCATGCTGGCGATCATGCCGGGGAGATGCGCCGCCCCGCCTGCGCCCGCGATGATGACGCTGAAGCCCTCTCCCTCGGCGCCCTTGGCAAAGGCCACCATCCGGTCGGGTGTGCGGTGGGCGGAGGTGATCCGCGCCTCGTAAGGCACGTCCAGCTCGTCCAGCACCTCGGCGGCGGCCTTCATTGTCGGCCAGTCCGACTGGCTGCCCATCACGATCGCGACCTTGCTTCTGGCCATGCCCCCCGTGGCTTCCATCATGCGTCCTTCAGATAGTACCGCTCGCCGGGCACCATATCGGCTCCGAAGTCATAGATGATCGGCTGGCCGGTGGGAATCTCGAGGTCGGTGATGTCCGCATCCGAGATGCCTGACAGGTGCTTGACCAGCGCGCGCAGGCTGTTGCCGTGCGCTGCGATAATCACCGTCTCGCCGCGGGTGAGTACCGGAAGGATGGCGCTTTCCCAATAGGGCAGCACGCGCTCGATGGTGAGCTTGAGGCTTTCGGTGTTCGGGATGGTTATCCCCGCATAGCGCGGATCGGCGGCGAGATCGAACTCGCTCCCCGCCTCCAGCACGGGCGGCGGAATGTCGAAACTGCGGCGCCAGATGTGGACCTGTTCGTCGCCGTGACGCTCGCGGGTCTCCTGCTTGTCGAGGCCCGTCAGCCCGCCGTAATGCCGCTCGTTAAGGCGCCAGTCCTTGACCTCGGGGATCCACAACCGGCCTGCGGCTTCGAGCGCGAGATGCAGCGTCAGAATCGCGCGCGTCTGCAAGCTCGTGAAGGCGTAGGAGGGCAGCACGCCCTTGTCGCGCAGCAGCACGCCCGCCGCGGTCGCCTCGGCCACGCCTTTTTCGGTGAGGTTCACATCCCACCAGCCAGTGAAGCGGTTTTCGAGGTTCCACTGGCTCTGGCCGTGACGGACGAGGATGAGCTTGGGCATTCTTACTCCGGGTTGCCGGGCCGCCCGCTCCCCCACCCTTCCACCCGGATGGTATCCCGGTAGGCTCCGGGTGGAAGGGTGGGGGAGCGGGCGGCTTGGTCCTCTAAGACATCAGAGCGCGCGGAGTTAGCTTTCAAGCGAGGGATTGGGAAGGGGCTGCGTTCCTTCCGAATCGGCGAGTGCCCGCGCTTGGGCTTTGCGGCGCCGCAGGTTCTCGCGCAGCTGGGCCGCCAGACGCTCTTCGCGGCTGGCTTCTTGGGACATACTCTTGCGAGGCTCTTCACTCATAGGCAACGCCTTGCAGATTAGAGGCTTCCACATCAAGCCCGCGCTCATGGTGCGAAGCGGTAGCGCAACAAGAACGTTGACATAGCGGGGCCGCGCGACAATAGGGCCCGCCTTATCCGGCGCTGCTGTAGCTCAGTGGTAGAGCGCACCCTTGGTAAGGGTGAGGTCGGGAGTTCAATCCTCCCCAGCAGCACCATTTAGCTATTGGGCGTTACGCTGAGGCGTAATCGCTTCCTCTAATTCACAAGCCGTATGACTTTA
>JANNWO010000058.1:0-7843 GCA_031408395.1 Sphingomonadales bacterium
ATGTCTACATCCAGGACCGCATCAAGGACATGATCATCACTGGCGGCGAAAACGTCTATCCGGCGGAGGTCGAGAGCGCGATTTACGGCCATCCCGCGATCGCCGAGGTCGCGGTGATCGGCGTGCCGAGCGCCAAGTGGGGCGAGGAGGTCAAGGCCTGCGTCGTCGCCAAGCCGGGCTGCGATGTCGACGAGGCCGACGTCATCGCATGGACGCGGGAGCGGATCGCAGCCTTCAAAGCGCCCAAGAGCATCGATGTCATTCCTACGATGCCGCGCAACGCCAGCGGCAAGATCCTGCGCCGGGAGCTGCGCGCGCCCTATTGGGAAGGCCAGGAAAGACAAGTGAGCTAGCGGCAGCTCTCCTGACATGAAACAGCACGCGCCCGCCACTCTGCGCAACCGCGAGGCGATTGCCGAGGTGCTCGCGTACGAGTTGCCGGGGGCGGGGCGTGTTCTGGAGATCGCCAGTGGCACGGGTGAGCACGCGGCGTTTTTCGCGCGTGCTTTCCCTGCGCTGGATTGGCAGCCGAGCGACCCCTCTGCCGAAGCTCTTGCCTCGATTGCGGCCTATCGCGACGACTATCCGAAGGGCAATCTCGCCGCGCCGCTGCTGCTTAATGCGGCAGAACCGGATAGCTGGGCAATCGAAGAGGCTGCGGCGATCTTGTGCATCAACATGGTTCACATCAGCCCGTGGGAGGCGACCTTGGGGTTGTTCCGGGGTGCTGCTCGGTTTTTGAGCAAAAGCGACGGACCGCTAGTCCTCTACGGGCCTTATCTCGAGGATGGGGTCGAGACCGCGCCCTCCAACCTCGATTTTGACGCCAGTCTCAAGGCCCGCGATAGCGGTTGGGGCCTGCGGCGTGCCGAGGCGTTCGATGAACTTGCTGCCACGCATGGCATGGCCCGCAAGGCACGATATGCGCTGCCGGCCAACAACATTATGCTCGTGTATCGCCCCGAACCAAAACGCGCCTAGTCGATCGCGCGCTTGCCCGCGCGGCCGACCGATTTGATGTCATCGCCCACGCCCTCAACCGTGTTGCAGGCAACTGTGGTCAGCGCGAAAGCGACGAGGGCGGCGGCAGCAAGCACATTGCGGATCATCAAGAAACATCCTTTGCATCAATCGAATCCGATCAATGCCGAAGGTTGCCCGATAATTCCTGACAATGCGATGAATCGCCGCCCCCGTCCGGCGGATTTTCTCAGATTTCCTTCTTCACCTCGCGCGAGGCCGACTTGAGGTCGTCGCCAGCGCCGTCGACGGTGTTGCACGCCGCAGTGGTCAGCGCGAAGGCGCCGAGGGCGAGAGCGGAGATGAGGTTACGCGTGGTCATGTCAGGGTGCTCCTTCTTGGTATTCCCTGTCACGCTAACCGAACTTGCGAGCAACAAGGTCCATCCTATTCGGCGGAATGCACCCGTGACAGGGCGAGTTGCCGCTCGCGCCACACGATCACCAGGCCCGCGCCGATGATGAGCGGCGCGCCGAGCCACAAGCTGGCGGGCGCGGCGCGGTCGAAGATGGCGTAGCCGTAGTAGCTCGCCCATAGCAGCGCGGTGTAGTCCATCAGCAGGATCACGGCGGCCGATCCGAACCGCAGCGAGGTCGTCAGCAGCATCTGCGCCGCCGCGCCGACCAGGCCCATGGCGAGGATCAGCCCCCAGGTTAGCGGATCATGGGCGGCGATGACGAATGGCAGGGCGATGGCAGCTACGGGCAGGCTCAAAGTGGCGAACCAGAAGACGATGCTCCACGGGTTTTCGGTGGTGTTGAGATCCTGAAGCTGAAAGCTGATCACAGCCACCATGAAGGGCGCGACGAGACCCACGGCGACGCCGAACAGCGTCACGCCCGCGTGCAGACCGGTGAAGGGCTGCATCACGACGATCACACCTGCAAAGCCCATCGCTACCGCTCCCCAGCGATAGGGCCCGATCCGCTCGCCCAGCAGCGCCATCGCGATCAGGACGGCGAAAACCGGGGCGGTGAAGCCGAGCGTGGTCGCCTCGGCGAGCGGCAACAGCAGCACTGCGCCATAGGTAAAGATCATGCCGAACAAACCGCTCGCCGCGCGGCGGGCATGGGCCGGAAGGCGCCGCGTCTTTAGGAGGGCGAGATTGCCGGTTAGCGCGAGCCCTGTGCCAAGGAGAAAGATGGTGAGCAGCTGGCGCCAGAAGATCAGCTCGATGAGGTGCGCGCCCCGCTCTCCGGCGAGCTTCACCAGCATGCCCATCGTCGCCAGCGCGAAGGCTGCGAGCAGCCGCACGAATAGCGCCAGCAGGGGCCGGGGGCGGGCGATCGAGCCATCCATGGCCGGAACGCTTGGCCGAGCGGCAGGGATTGCGCAACCCGCGGCGGCGCCTACATGGCGCGGCATGGATCCGATCGCCCAATTCGCCTTGCTGAGCGATGCCGCCCAGCTTGCCGTGGTCGGCGGGCTATTCTGGCTGCTGGCAGGCGCTTGCGCCCTGATGGAACGCCGCCGCAGCAAGGCGCGCGATCTGGCGCGGCTGGAGCAGGTCGGCTGGGTGCCGTGGACGGGCCTGTTCATGCTCACCGCGATGCTGGGCGGCGGGTGCTTGGCGATGAGCCTGCCGGTGGTGCTGGGCAGTTTGTAAAGGCAACGAACCCGCAGGGTTCGCAAGCGCGACCGCGCGCCGGCCGGTTAGGCCGAATGATCCGGGCCGGAAGGCCCGGATTGCCTGCCTCGTTAGAGGCAGGCCTCCAGATACGCCTGATCGAACCCGAACTGGCGGGCCTTTTCCAGCGTGTAGGGGCGCAAGCCCGAGGCGCGGAATTCGCCGAGAATCTTCCCGTCGTCGGTCTCATCGAGATACTCGAACTTGAAGAGCTCCTGCGTCACGATCACGTCGCCTTCCATCCCGATCACTTCGGTGATGTTGGTGGTACGGCGGGAACCGTCGCGCAGGCGCTTGACCTGCACGACGAGATCGACGGATTCGGCGATCTGGCGGCTGATGGCTTCCTTGGGGATCTTGATGTCGCCCATCAGGATCATGTTTTCCATACGGCCAAGGCATTCGCGCGGGCTGTTGGCGTGGAGCGTACACATCGAACCGTCGTGACCGGTGTTCATCGCGGCGAGCAGATCGAAACACTCCGCGCCGCGAATTTCGCCGAGGATGATGCGGTCAGGACGCATACGCAGAGCGTTCTTGACGAGATCGCCGATGGTGATCGCGCCCTGGCCTTCAAGGTTCGGCGGGCGGGTTTCAAGCGGAAGCCAGTGCGGCTGCTGCAAGCGCAGTTCGGCCGCGTCTTCGATCGTCAGCACGCGCTCACCCGGGTCGATCATCTTCGACAGGGCGTTGAGCATGGTCGTCTTACCCGAGCCCGTACCGCCCGAGATTACGATGTTCATCCGGCACGCGCCTGCGATTTTCAGCGCGGTGCACATCTTGTCCGACATCGAGCCAAAATCGCGCAGCATGTCGAGCGTGATCGGCTTTTCGGAAAACTTACGAATCGAGATCGCGGTGCCGCGCAGGGACAGCGGCGGCACGATCACGTTAACGCGGCTGCCGTCCTTGAGACGGGCGTCAGCCAGCGGCGTGGTCTGATCGACGCGGCGGCCGACCTGGTTCACAATTCGCTGCGCGATCTGGAACAGGTGCTGTTCGTCGCGGAACCGGATCGGGGCGAGGATGAGCTTGCCCTTCTTTTCGATGTAGGTCTGATCCGGGCCGTTGACCATGATGTCGGTAATGTCCGGATCATTGAGCAGCTCTTCGAGCGGGCCGAAACCAAGCAACTCGTCGATCAGCACCTTCTCCAGCGCGAATTGTTCGCGCCGGTTGAGGGTGACCTTGAGCTCGGCCAGCACTTCCATAATGATCGGGCGGAACTCTTCCGAGAGCTCCTCCTTGGAGAGTGTCGCGGCCGCTTCGGGGTCGACGCGCTCGAGCAGGCGGGGAAGCACCTGCTCCTTGATCTTGTGGACGCTCGCCTCGAAGCCGCCAACTTCGGAGTTGGATTCGTTGACCGCGGCCATGCGCTCGTTGAGGCGGTCGATCGCCTCGGAAGTCGTGGCCGGACGGTGCGAGGGCGTAGGCGAGGGCGTGGGGGAGGGGCGCTGTGCGGAACCCTCGCCGGGGATCGGCGGGAACTGGTCGCCACCCCGCGGCGGTCCGCCGGCACCCTTCATCGGGCGTGCGACACCGAATGCGGGTCGCGCGCCCGGCTTCATATCGCCAGCATTGCCCTTTTTGCCGAATGCGCTCATTCCAAGCCCCCGAGGCCTTGATATTCACCAATTAACTAGCGCTCTTCGCCTGGTGGAGGCAAAGGGTGCGTCTCGAAGAATGGTGAATATAAGGGAAAGGTTGTTTTTTCCCTAAGGTCTAGCGGGACCGTGTCGTTGCGGTTGGTCTTGCCTTGCTGCCCCACCGTCTGATGCAAGGGCTTGCCGTCCGGCCCGGTGCGGCTAGAGGGAAGCGGAAGCAACAAGGGAACCAACGCCTATGTGCGGAATCATCGGGATCGTGGGTCATTCCAGCGTGTCCGACCGGTTGGTCGATGGCCTCAAGCGTATGGAATATCGCGGTTATGACAGCTCCGGGATATGCACGCTCCACGATGGCGCGCTGGTGCGACGCCGCGCGGAAGGGCGGCTCGCCAATCTCGTGACCGTGCTCGCCGGCGACCCGGCTCCCGGGAATGTGGGCATCGCTCACACCCGCTGGGCGACCCACGGCGCGCCGACCTCCAGCAATGCCCACCCTCACGCGACCGGCGAAGTGGCGATCGTCCACAACGGCATTATCGAGAACTTCAAGGAGCTGCGCGCCGAACTTGCCGCCAAGGGCCGGGTGTTCGAGAGCGAGACCGACAGCGAGGTCGTTGCGCATCTCATCTCGGAGCAAGTTGAGCACGGTGCCGATCCCGTCGCCGCCGTCCGCACCGTGCTGCCGCGCCTGCGCGGGGCCTTCGCACTCGCCATCGCTTTCCGCCGGCATCCCGACTTGCTGATCGGCGCGCGGCTGGGATCGCCGCTGGTGCTCGGCTATGGCCCAGAGGGCGAAGACGCCGAGATGTATCTCGGCTCCGACGCGCTGGCGCTCGCCCCGCTCACCCAGCGCATCGCCTATCTCGAGGAAGGCGACTGGGTGGTGGTGCGCCGCGACGGCGCGCAGGTTTACGACGCCCGGAACAACGCCGTCACACGCGAGATCCGCGCCTCGGGCGCCTCCGCGGCGGCGGTCGAGAAGGGCAACTACCGCCACTTCATGCAGAAGGAGATTTACGAGCAGCCCACCGTCGTGGCGCAGACGCTCGCCTCCTATCTCAGGCGCTCGGACAATTCGGTGGCACTACCGCAGATCGACTTCGATCTGTCGGCGGTGCGCCGCCTGACGATCGTCGCCTGCGGCACCTCGTTCTACGCGGGCATGGTAGCGAAGTACTGGTTCGAGCAGTTCGCGCGCGTGCCGGTCGACATCGATGTCGCCTCGGAGTTCCGCTACCGCCAGCCGGTGCTGGAAGATGGCGGTCTTGCGCTGTTCATCTCGCAGAGCGGAGAGACCGCGGACACGCTCGCCGCGCTGCGCCACTGCAAGGCCAATGGGCAGACCATCGGCGTGGTCGTCAACGTGCCGACCAGCACGATGGCGCGCGAGGCCGATTTGCTGCTGCCGACCCATGCCGGCCCCGAGATCGGCGTCGCCTCGACCAAGGCGTTTACCTGCCAGCTCGCCGTGCTTGCCGCGCTTGCGGCGCACATGGCGGTCAAAAAGGGTCGCCTGAGCCGCGAGGAAGAAGCCGAAATCGTGCGCCATCTACTCGAGGCCCCCGCCGCGCTCAACGCCGCGCTGGCGCATGATGATGATATCGCCGCGATGGCGCACCTGATCGCGCCTGCCCGCGATGTGCTTTATCTGGGGCGCGGACAAGACTATCCGCTGGCGCTGGAAGGCGCACTGAAACTCAAGGAAATCAGCTATATTCACGCCGAAGGCTATGCCGCAGGCGAGATGAAACACGGGCCGATCGCGCTGATCGACGATGCCGTGCCGGTGGTGGTGATTGCGCCGTCCGGCCTGCTGTTCGAGAAGACTGTCTCCAACATGGAGGAGGTGCGTGCGCGCGGCGGACAGGTGGTGCTGATCTCGGACGCGGCAGGCATCGCCGAGGCGGGCGAGGGCTGCATCGCCACGATCGAAATGCCGGTCGTTCACCCGCTGATCGCGCCGCTGGTCTATGCCGTGCCGGTGCAGTTGCTCGCGTATCACGTCGCCTTGCTGAAGGGCACCGACGTCGACCAACCGCGTAATCTCGCCAAGTCGGTGACGGTCGAATAGCGCAGAACCCCGCCTCGCGCCCGCTGCGCACGTGGTTGGAATGCCGGGCGAATTGGCATCAAGCTTTACCGTAGCCTAACCATTCGTCGTTATGCCGTGCGCGTGGTCGATAAACCCGCCTCTCAGCCGTCGATGCTTTCTGTTGCTTTGCCGATGTCCGAAGTGCTCGGATTGTCACGCAATCCTGCGTTCGATCCGACACGGTTGAGAGGCGATGAATTCGCCGGGGTCGCCCAGGCCAGCCGCTATCGGCTGCTCGCCAACGCGCTAGTGGTCGCCTTCATTGCCGCGGTCTTCGCGCCGCTGATCGGGCTGGCTGTGGTCGGCCCCTGGGCAGCCCTGCTCGCCTTCGTCCTCTACCGCTCGCGCAAAACCGACTTGATGCTGGTCGATCCGACTCTGCGGGCCGGCCCGGCCACGCTCGAGCGATGGCAGAACCTCAATGCCATCGCCGCCGCGGTGTGCTGGGTGGGCGCGCTGCTGTTGTTCCCCTGGCTATCGGGCGGCGCGCAGCAGATCACCTTGCTGCTCATCGTGCTGGTGATGATGATCTCGTCGACCTTCGTGTTTTCGACATCGCCGCTCAGCGTGCTGATCTACAACGCCGTCCTAGGCCTCGGTGCGGCGCTCAGCCTTGGCCTGATGGGCGAGTGGCAGGCGGCAGGAGGCGCGATCCTCTTCACCATTGCCAGCCTCGTCGCCACGGTCGAGGTGCGCACCACCTTCGTCAAGGCACGGATGGCAGAGGCGGCCGTCGTCGAAAAGGACGCGGTGGTGTCGCTGCTGCTGCGCGAGTTCGAGGAGAACGAAGCCGACTGGCTATGGGAGGTCGATCCGGCACGGCGCCTGCGTTCGGTGTCCCCGCGCTTCGCCTTCGCGCTCGGCCGCTCGCAACCCGATGCCGCGGGCACGCCGCTGCTCGAGATGATCGCGGGGCGCAACTGGGCGAGTGGGAAGTTCCCGCCGAGCCTCCACGATCTTGCCGAGCGGCTCAAGAACCGCGAGAATTTCTCGAACATGCTGGTGCAGGTTTCAATCCTTGGCGAGGAGCGCTGGTGGGAGCTTTCGGGCACCCCGATGCGCGATGAGCAGGGCCGATTCGTGGGTTTCCGCGGCGTGGGCTCGGACGTGACCGAGCAGCGCAAGTCCTCCGAGAAGATCGCCTACCTCGCGCGCTTCGACACGCTCACCCAGCTGCCCAACCGCCTGCAGTTGACCGAAGCGCTGGGGGAAGCACTACGCTACGCATCGCAATGGCGCACGCGTTGCGCACTGCTGATGGTGGACCTCGACCGCTTCAAGTCGGTCAACGATTCGCTGGGCCACATGACCGGCGACAAATTGCTCGCGCAGGTGTCGGCGCGGTTGCAATCGCTAATGGGCGAGAACCAGCTGTGCGGGCGGCTGGGCGGTGACGAATTCGCGATCGTGATCCGCGACGCGAGCACTGCGGGCGTGATCCGCGATCTCGCCCAGCAGGTGATCGAGCGCCTGTCCGAGCCCTATCAGGTCGATTCC
>JANNWO010000059.1:0-3182 GCA_031408395.1 Sphingomonadales bacterium
TGGCGCCGGTGATGACGCGGCCGCGGCGGCCGTTGTCGAACAGCGCGTCAACGGCTTCCTGCAGCATGCGCTTTTCGTTGCGGACGATGATGTCCGGCGCGCGCAGCTCGATCAGGCGCTTCAGGCGGTTGTTGCGGTTGATGACGCGGCGATAGAGATCGTTGAGATCCGAGGTCGCGAAACGGCCGCCGTCGAGCGGCACCAGCGGGCGCAGTTCGGGCGGGATCACGGGGATCACCTCGAGGATCATCCATTCCGGACGGTTGCCCGAATCGATGAAGCTTTCGACGACCTTCAGGCGCTTGATGATCTTCTTGGGCTTGAGCGTCGACTTGGTCGTCGCCAGCTCTTCCATCAGCACGTCACGCTCGTTCTCAAGGTCGAGCTGCATCAGCATGGTGCGCACGGCTTCTGCGCCGATGTCGGCGGTGAAGGCGTCCTCGCCGTATTCGTCCTGCGCCTCGAGCAGTTCGTCTTCGGTCATCAGCTGGAACTTCTCCAGCGGGGTCAGACCGGGTTCGGTGACGATGTAGCTTTCGAAGTAGAGCACGCGCTCAAGCTGCTTGAGCTGCATGTCGAGCAGCAGGCCGATGCGCGACGGCAGCGACTTCAGGAACCAGATGTGCGCGACGGGCGCGGCCAGTTCGATGTGGCCCATGCGCTCGCGGCGCACTTTCGTGACGGTCACTTCGACGCCGCACTTTTCGCAGACGACGCCCTTGTACTTCATGCGCTTGTACTTGCCGCACAGGCACTCGTAGTCCTTCACGGGACCGAAGATGCGCGCGCAGAACAGCCCGTCACGTTCGGGCTTGAACGTGCGGTAGTTGATGGTTTCCGGCTTCTTGATCTCGCCGTAGGACCAAGAGCGGATACGCTCGGGGCTGGCGATGCCGATCTGGATCTGGTCGAAGGTTTCGGGCTTCGCCAATTGGTTGGTGAATTTGGTCAGGTCGTTCATGACTGTGTTCCCTTAGGGGGATGAAACTCGAAGGCGGGGCGGCGGGGGCCTATTGCAGGCCCCGCGCCTTACTCCGCTGCAATCGCGCTGTAGTCGGTCTGGTCCTCGTCCTCATCGAGGATCGACTTCAGCTCGACGTTCAGACCCAGCGAGCGCATTTCCTTGACGAGCACGTTGAAGCTCTCCGGAATGCCGGCCTCGAAGCTGTCGTCACCCTTGACGATCGCTTCATAGACCTTGGTGCGGCCGACCACGTCATCGGACTTCACCGTAAGCATTTCCTGCAAGGTATACGCCGCGCCGTAGGCCTGGAGCGCCCAGACTTCCATTTCGCCGAAACGCTGCCCGCCGAACTGCGCCTTACCGCCCAGCGGCTGCTGGGTGACGAGGCTGTACGGCCCGATCGAACGCGCGTGGATCTTGTCGTCCACAAGGTGGTGCAGCTTGAGCATGTAGATGATGCCAACAGTCACCTTGCGGTCAAACGCTTCGCCGGTGCGGCCGTCATACAGCGTGGACTGACCCGAAGAGTCGATCCCGGCCTTGATCAGCATTTCCGACACATCCGGCTCACGCGCGCCGTCAAACACCGGGGTGCCCATCGGCACGCCCGCCGAAAGATTGCCCGCCAGTTCGACGATATCGGCCGTGGTCCGGCTGTTGAGATCCTCGAAATACTGATCGCCGTAGATGTCCTTCAGACGTTCCACCACCGCTTCGGGCGGTTTGATGCCGGCGAAGTCTTCGGCTGCGTTTGGATGCTGCGCGCGCCAATCGGCGAGCATATCCTTGATCTCATGGCCGAGCGCACGGGCCGCAAAGCCGAGGTGCGTTTCGAAGATCTGCCCGACGTTCATCCGCGACGGCACACCTAGCGGATTGAGCACCAGGTCAACAGGCGTCCCGTCAGCCATAAACGGCATATCCTCCTGCGGCAGGATGCGGCTGATCACGCCCTTGTTGCCGTGACGACCGGCCATCTTGTCGCCCGGTTGCAGCTTGCGCTTCACCGCGACGAACACCTTGACCATCTTGAGCACGCCCGGGGCGAGTTCATCGCCGCGTTCCAGCTTTTCCTTGCGGTCCTGGAACTTGGCATCGATCACCGCAACGGCTTCGTCATATTGCGACTTCACCGCTTCGATCTGCGTCTGACGGCCATCTTCGGCCACCGCGAACTTGAACCATTCGAAACGCTCAAGCTCTTCGAGCATCTCGCCCGTGATCTCGACGCCCTTCTTGAGGCCCTTAGGTGCAGCAGAAGCGGTCTGGCCGATCAGCATGTCGCGCAGGCGGTTGTAGGTCGCACGGTTGAGGATGTTGCGTTCATCGGCGGCGTCCTTGCGGAGGCGTTCGATTTCCTCGTTCTGGATCGCACGGGTACGGTCATCGATCTCGATCCCGTGGCGGTTGAACACCCGGACCTCGACGATCGTGCCCGCCACGCCCGGCGGCAGACGCAGCGAAGTGTCCCGCACGTCGCTTGCCTTTTCGCCGAAGATGGCGCGCAGCAGCTTTTCTTCCGGGGTCATCGGGCTCTCGCCCTTGGGCGTGATCTTGCCGACCAGGATGTCGCCCGGATGCACTTCGGCACCGATGTAGACGATGCCCGCCTCGTCGAGGTTGCGCAGGGCTTCCTCGCCGACGTTGGGAATGTCGCGGGTGATGTCCTCCGGCCCGAGTTTGGTGTCGCGGGCCATGACCTCGAACTCCTCGATGTGGATCGAGGTGAAGACGTCGTCCTTCACGATGCGTTCGCTGATCAGGATCGAATCTTCATAGTTGTAGCCGTTCCAGGGCATGAAGGCGACGAGGCTGTTCTTGCCCAGCGCCAGCTCGCCCAGATCGGTCGAAGGGCCATCGGCGATGATGTCACCCTGTTCGATCACGTCACCAACCTTCACCAGCGGGCGCTGGTTGATGCAGGTGTTCTGGTTCGAACGCTGGAACTTCTGGAGCGTGTAGATGTCGACGCCCGACTGGCCGGGCTCGACATCGCCGATCGCGCGGATCACGATACGGGTCGCGTCGACCTGATCGACGATCCCGCCGCGCTTGGCCGCAATCGCCGCGCCGCTATCACGCGCCACGGTTTCTTCCATGCCGGTTCCGACCCACGGCGCTTCCGCCTTCACGAGCGGCACAGCCTGGCGCTGCATGTTCGAGCCCATCAGCGCGCGGTTGGCGTCATCGTTTTCCAGGAACGGAATGAGCGATGCCG
>JANNWO010000060.1:0-13315 GCA_031408395.1 Sphingomonadales bacterium
CAAGAGCGTCACCATCACGCCCGAAAACCTCGGCGACTTCTCCGGCGTGCGCAAGTTCAAGCACGGCGTGTCGGAAGAGGAAGCGCAGGTTGGCGCGGTCACCGGGCTCGCCTGGACTTCCGTGGGCGGCGAGCTCCTCACCATCGAGAGCGTCACCACCCCGGGCAAGGGCGAGGTCAAGACCACCGGCAAGCTCGGACAGGTGATGAACGAGAGCGTCGCGGCGGCTTTCAGCTTCGTGAAGGCGCGGGCGCCCGCCTACGGCATCAATCCCGGCATCTTCAACCGCAAGAACGTCCACATCCACCTGCCCGAGGGGGCGGTGCCCAAGGACGGGCCGAGCGCCGGGATCGGCATGGTCACCTCGATCGTCTCGACCCTCACCGGCATCCCGGTGCGTCCCGACGTGGCGATGACCGGCGAGGTCACGCTGCGCGGTCGCGTGCTGCCCATCGGCGGGCTCAAGGAGAAACTGCTCGCCGCGCTTCGGGGCGGGATAAAAATCGTTCTCATCCCCGAGGAGAACGTCAAGGATCTCGCCGAAATCCCCGCCACCGCCAAGGCGGGGCTTGAGATCATTGCGGTGTCCCATGTCGACGAGGTGCTCGCCCGCGCGCTCACCGAAATGCCGGTCGCGATCGAGTGGACCGAGGCCGACGATCTCGCCAGTCAGCCGGGTAGCACCACATCTGCGGCGAATGTCGCTGCCGGAGAGGTGCCGACCGCGCATTGAGCCTTTAATAGGATCGTGCTTGCCGGGATTCGCGGCAAGAGCGCGCGGTTTTCGTGGAGACGGGCATGTGGGAAATTCAGGTAACTAACCCTGGTTAGGTATTAAGGCGGTTGAGGCTTTTTGCCCAAGGCTGGGACATTGGCGGATTGCCTTTGACAGCCTTGTCAAAAACGTCTCCATTCCCCGACTTTCGACATGAGCGATTCCACCGAAATAAAGACATCTTGAAGCTAGGGGGTTCCAATATGAACAAGAACGACCTGATCAGCGCCGTCGCCGACGCCAGCGGTCTTTCCAAGAACGATTCAGCGAATGCCGTCGAGAGCGTGTTTGACGCGATCACCAAGGCACTGTCCGGGGGGGACGAAGTGCGCCTGGTGGGCTTTGGCACCTTCTCGGTGGCCAAGCGCAAGGCCTCGACGGGGCGCAACCCGCGCACCGGCGAGCCGATGAAGATCAAGGCTTCGAACCAGCCCAAGTTCAAGGCGGGCAAGGGGCTGAAGGACTCGGTCAACTAATCGCCGACTGACGCGCGGATTATCGGCCCGGCCGGCGGATACCGGCCCTCGGGCGACACAGAAACCCCGGCAGCCTTGCGGCTGGCGGGGTTTCTGTTTGGCGCTTGTGTCGATGCTCAGCGCGTGGTGGCGATCAGCGCGGTCGGCATCTGCGTGGTGCGCGGGCTTATCTGCCACGTCAGCGTCTCGCCCGTAGTGCCAGCCTGCGGGCCTTCGTCGGTGTTGTTGGCAAGGATGCGCATCCCTGCTGCCGTGCGCACCGTGAAGGTGCCGTCGATCTGCGGAATGCCCGGGATTGCGGCAGGGTTCTCGCCGTTTTTGCGCGCTTCCTCGCTGGCACCCAGCGCAGCGAGGCCGGTGAGCGCGCCCATGCCCATCATCGCCCCCATGCCGGCCGCATCGCCGTTCTGCGCGGCAAAGCCCTGAGCGTTGATGCGCAGCTGGCCGCCCTTGCGCAGGAAGACCTGCACGAAGGGATTGATCGGCGGGAAGCCCTCGATCATCGGGAAGGTGAAATCGTGGCCCATCGTGCCGCTGGCGCGGTAGCTGACGTCGAACACGCCGTCGCCCTTGTGGACCACGCGCTCCCAGCCCTTCTGGCGGCTCAGCAGCTTGACCAGCTCGTCAGCGGCCTTGGGGTCCGACGGATCGATCCCGCCCATGATCGCGGCCAACTGCTCGGCCTGCCTCTTGGCACTCGCCTTGCGCTCGGGTGCGGTCGTGTCCCAGTCGGCGCGCTGCTGGGCGAGCTCGTCCTCGGAGCAATCCCGCTCCTCGTAAGTCTCGTCGTCCATGCAGGGGGTGGGCTGGAAAGCCTCGTCGCCCGCCGCGCCCATCTGCGCGATCTTGGAGAGCCCGAGGAAGAAGATCTCACCGTCGTAGCTGAAGGTGAAGCTGTCAGGCCCGGTGATCGCGAGCTCGGACGTGAACTTGCCCGGTGTCATGAAGCAGCCGGTCAGCGTCAGCGCGCAGGCGCTCAGCACTGCCACGGCGCGCAGGCGAATGGTCGAAATCATCGTCATGGTAACTCCCCCTTTATTGGTACCTTTTAGCCGCGTGTCGCCGCCGCATAAAGCGCAATCGCCGCGGCGTTCGAGACATTGAGGCTCTCGATTGCCGAGGTGATCGGCAGCTTGGCGAGCACGTCGCAATGGTTGGCGATATTCTGGCGCAAGCCTTCGCCTTCCGCGCCCAACACCAGCGCGAGCGGCCCGGTGGGCATGACGTCGGCGAGCACAGGATCGGCCTCTCCGGCGAGCCCGATGCGCCAGTAGCCCGCCTCGGCGAGGTCCTCCAAAGCGCGGGCGAGATTCACGACTCGCACCCACGGCATCGTTTCAAGCGCGCCCGAAGCGGCCTTGGCGAGTACGCCGCCTTCGGGCGGGGAGTGGCGGTCCTGTGTGACGATTGCCGCCGCGCCGAACGCGGCTGCCGAGCGCATAATCGCACCCACGTTATGCGGATCGGTGACCTGATCGAGCACCACGATCGGTTGGCCGGGCTCACCCAATGCCACCTCGTCGAGGAACACGTCTTCGAGCGGCGCGCATTCGAGAACAAGCCCTTGATGCGGCGCGTCTTTCGCTACTAGCCGGGCAAGGTCGGCGGCCTGGGCGTGCTCGATCGGGAAGCCTTCGGGCAGTTGGCCGTCGAGGCTTTCGAGGCCTTCGGGGGTGGCCCAGAGCTTGCGATGCTGGCGCTCGGGGTTCTTCAAGGCCGCCTCGACCGCGTGGCGGCCCCACAGGCGCACCGCTCCGCTGCTCGCCCGGCCCGAGCCGCGTCCGCCCTTCATGCGACCTGCACGGCCGCGAAGGGCACGCTTCTTTTCACCACTGTTCATGTTGTTTCCCGGCTGAGGCTTTCCAAGTCCGCCCCCTGCCGGCCCCCCTGCCAGCACGGCCATTGACAGGCAAGCGGTGCTTCGCCAAAGGGGCGCCTCTCGGCATCGGGCCCCCTGCGGGACTCGCGCAATTTCAGAGCAAATGATGCTCAGGAACGCCCCCCTTCAAGACAGGGGACTGTGTGGACAGGTGGCCGAGTGGTTAAAGGCAGCAGACTGTAAATCTGCCCGTGCAAGCGTACGCTGGTTCGAATCCAGCCCTGTCCACCAACTTCTCCAATCGTTCCGATGTTTCACGTGAAACACCCGTTTTGCGGGGGGTCGAAACGCGTCTAGAGGGGGTCTAGAGGGGGTCTAGAGGGGGTCTAACCCGGGTCTGGACGCTTCTGGAGCGCCTCTAAAACGAGCACCGCCCGCGACCGCGTGGGAGCGGCGCGGGCGGCGCGGGGTGTCCCCTTGTCGCCGTGTACGCGATCAGGCCGCCATCATCGCCGGCTGCTGGTCGGCCCAGCGCAGCCCCGGCAGATAGCGCGCGTCGACCTTGCCGTCCTTCATCGCGAACAAATGCAGCCAGCCATTGTCGAACAACGCGCGCACGCCCGGGTGCTTTTCGAGGATCGCGATCATTGCCTCGCGCGGGGCCTCGATCATCACTGACAGGCGCAGCGGCTCGTGCTGGAGCGCTTCGCCGTCGTGCACCGCCTGCCAGGGGAGGCCGGGGCGCAGGCGGCCGCCATTGCCTTCGATCACCCCGATCCCGCCGACGACGTTGTGGATCAGTTTGTTGCCGCCGCCGAACATTTCGGGCGCGACGCTGGAGCCGTAGTATTGCAGGCTGATCCAGCTTGCGACCACCACCGGCGCGGTGATGATCAGTTCAAGCGTGCCGAAGCCCGTATCCGCCTGCCAGTCGTAGGAGTGCAGGAAGGCGCGGCCCCCGAGATCGCGGCCCGCGGTCGCCTCGCGCGGGGCGGCGATGAAGGCCGCGCAGCCGGCAAGGCCCCACTCGGGGCGGATCTCGGCCCAGTTCTGGGCACGCGCGGGGATGCTCGCAGCCGAAGCGCCAGGCATCCGCAAGGCACGCTCGGCGCGGGCGATTGTCGCGGCCTGCGCCAGCCACTCGCGCACGATCGCAAGGTCGCCACTGCGCGAGGCGGGCAGGCCGTCATCATAGATCGTGATCGCATCGGTGGTGGTGTCGTGCAGCCCGGCGACAAACAGCGTGTCATCGGCCACCTCGACGCCCCTTGAGGCAAGTCCGGCGCGGGTTTCGGGGTCGTTGAGCAGGATCGCCAGCAGGCGGGCCGAAACCTCGCCAGTGTAACCGCCGCAAGCACCGCAATGGTAGGCGCTTTCGTGCGGGTTATTGGTGACGTTGCCGCCGTGGCCGAGCAGCAGCACGACCTCGCCGTGGCCGCGCTGCATGCTCATCGCCTTGAGGACCGCGGCGCCGGTGTCGGCCTTGGCCTCGGCGCTCATCCCGCCGATGACTTCAGGCGCAGGCTCGGCCTTGGCTTTGGGCGTGAAGCCCAGCGCCGACTTCACCAGCTTGACCGCATAAATCGGCCCCATCGCCTCGACAAAGGCGAAGGAGGAAACCGCGGCCTGCCGGAAGCGGCCCCAGGCGCGTAGCCCGCGCGCGGCGATGCGGTCGGCCTGATCTTTGGCCGGATCGCCCGCGCTGGTGGTGTTCATTCCAGCATTGAGCAGCACCGGAAGGCGCGCTTCGAGGATGTCCGATCCGTGCGCATGGTGCGCCAGCGGCAGGCCGAAGAAGCCCGCAAAGCCGATCGTGGCGATGCCGGTGTCGATGCTTTCGAGCGCGCGGCGGAACACTTCCGAGCGCACGTCGATGCAGAAGGCAGCTTGCAGGAAGGGGCGCTCGTTTGACGCCGGGGCTGCGCCGTTTAGCGCAGCGGTGAGGCGGCGCTGGTGGCCGCGGTCGGCGGCGTCCTGCAGGATCGCCAGCGCGACCTCGTCCGCCGAGGCGGCGACCGGCCGGGCGTGGGCGGCCACAGCTTCGGCCCACTTGTCGGCGACTTGCGGTGCGTGGGCGAGCAGCGCCTCATCCCAGATCAGGCGGATCGCGAGCAGGTCGAGCAGCGTGCGGTCGGTCCCGCCCGCAAGCTCGGCCTGCCACAGCACCCAGCGCGCGTGCTGCGCCCAGCCGCCGAGGCTCATCGCGATGCGGTGGAAGGCGGTCGGTGCGGCTTCGTCGGTGATGCCGAGCGCTTCGGCTGCGGCGAGGATCGCGCGTTCGGCGGTGTCGGGCGCGGCGGCGACATGGGCGCAGAAGCCCTCAAGCCCTGCGATTTCCGGGGTGAGGTCGTGCATCGCCCATGCGCGCCACGCGGCGAAGGCCTGCGCGCCGGGGGCGGGCGACCACAGCGCCTGACCGCGGTCGAAGTGTCCCGCGGCCCACAGCCCGATGCAGCGGTCGATCAGCGCGGGCCAATCGATCCCGGTTGCTTGTGCGGCGAGGTCGGCCACGGTCGGCAGGGCGCGCGCGGCGGGGCCGCTGCCGAGGGTCTCGGCCACTTCGCGAAGCGCGGTGACATTGGCGGGCTTGAGCGGCGAGGTCGCGGCGGCCAGCGCTTCGGCGAGGTCTTCGGCTGTGATGCGGCCCTGCGCGATGGCGGCGGCATAGTCTGCGCCCTTGCGGGTGACGCGCACGCCTGCAACCCGGGCGAGCCGCGCGGCGGCGGTCGCGAGGTCTTCTTCGGACTGGCCCAGAAAGGGGTTCACCGCCACGGTCGCATCGAGCGGGAAGGCGGGGGGAACGGCGCGGCCTGCGGCCTCTGCGGCTTCGAGCACCGCCGAGAAGCGGGCCGGGGCGATGTCTGCGTGGGTCATCAGCATGGTCGGTCTCCGAAAAAGCGTGCGGCGGATCAGCGGCCGTTCGTGGTGGTGCGGAAGCCGCCGATCGCGCGGTCGAGCAGGGCGTTGAGGTACAGGCCATTGGCGAGGTGGACGCGCAGGCCTGCGGTCGCCGGGTGGTGCGCCCACAGCGGGAACAGCGCCTGGGCAAAGGCGACGAGGCCGAAGCTGGCCACCGCGATCACGATCATCGCCCATTCGAGCGCGCCGGGGGTCGGCACGGCAGGCAGGATCGGGCCCCAGATCTTCGCGGCTGCGGCTTGGAAGCTGAAGTAGCCGATCGCGGCCGCCAGCGATGAGGCTCCGGTGCGGATGGTGAGCTGCGTCGGCGCGCGGTCGGCCAGGCCCTGCGCGACGAGGTAGGCCACCCCGAAGATCAGGATCGCGCCCAGCGCCAGTGCCTGCGGCGACTTGGGCCCGAGGGCGAGCGTGAAGGCGGCGGCGATGACGGCAAAGATCGCGAGCGCCAGCGCGAAGCTCTTGAGCACCGCGGCGACGCTGGGCACCGCGACCGGCCCGGGGCGGCGGATGTTCGACACCTCGGTCACAGCCGTCCCCGAGGAGAGGAAGGCGTGCGCCTTGTAGAGCGAGTGGGCGATGATGTGCAGCAGCGCCAACGTCCACAACCCGAGGCCGCATTGCAGCAGCATGAAGCCCATCTGCGAGACCGTCGACCAGGCCAGCGCGGTCTTGATCGCGCTCTGGGTAAGCATCACCGCCGCGCCGAACAATGCGGTGAGGCCGCCGATCATGACCAGCGCGGCCATCGCCCCGGTGCTTTGCTGGACAAGGCCAGCCGCCGTGATGAGCAGCACGCCGCCCGAATTGATGATCCCGGCATGGAGCAGCGCGGAGACCGGGGTGGGCGCCTCCATCACCTCGGTCAGCCAGCCATGCAGCGGGAAGGCGGCGGTCTTCAATGCGGCAGCCGCGACGATCGCGGCGACGCCGAGTGTGCCCACAAGGCCAAGCCCGGTTGCGGCGGCTGCGGGGAGCGCGCTCACGTCGAGCGTGCCGAAGCGTGCGAACAGCAGCGCGGCGGCGATCACCAGCATCGCGTCGCCTGTGTGCCAGACACCGGCGAACTTGGTCGCGGCGCGCTGGGCTTCCGGGCGGTCGGGGTAGAACAGCAGCAGCTTGCGCAAGGTCAGGCCGACCGCGAAGCTGGACAGGATCAGGACCGGGATCGTGCCCGCCTGCACAAACACCAGCACCGCGGCGAGCGTGGTGAGCATCAGCGCATGGAACGCGCCCTCGCGCTCCTCGCCGTCAAGATAGGTGCGGCTGTAGCGCATCACGATCCAGCCGATGAAGCCGACGAGCGCGCCCATGCTCGCGGCGACGAGATCGCTGCGCAGGCCCAGCGTGAGCGCGCCGCCCAGGATGCTCACCCCGGCAGGCGCGCCGATCGCGGTCTGGACGAGCCCCGCCAGCGCAATGGCGAAGGCCGCAAAGGCCGAGGCTTCCGACAGCATCGGCAGGCTGCCGGGGCGCTTGCCCGGACGGGCGAGGGCGAGCAGGATGACGGGCACCAGCGCGAGCGGCGCGAGCATGGTCAGGGCAATGGCGTCAGGCATGAGGCGACACTCCGGCATCGGGTGAAATCTGTGGGGTGCCGGATAGGGACTGGACGACGTCAAAGAAAATACATATTTTGCCGCTAAACGTTCGGTATAATCGAACGATTATGCGGGACCACCACTGATGGCGAGCCTCAATCTCCACCACCTGCGCCTGTTCCGCGCCGTCGCGCGCGAGGGCACGCTGACCGCGGCGGCACGCGCGCTCAACATCTCGCAAAGCGCGGTCTCGACCCAGATCAAGGCGCTGGAGGTCGATCTCGGCCATGACCTGTTCGAGCGGCGCGGGCGCAATCTGGTGCTGACGGAAGCAGGCCGGATCGCGCTCGATTACGCAGATCAGATCTTCCGCGCCTCCGAACAGCTTACCGCGACTTTCCGCGCAGTCGGCGGGCAGCGCAAGGTGCTGCGCATCGGGGCGCTGGCGACCTTGTCGCGCAACTTCCAGATGGGGTTCCTTGCCCCCTTGCTGGGCCGCGACGATGTGGAGGTGGTGCTGCGCTCCGGCACGCAGGCGAGCCTGCTGCGTGCCCTGGATGCGCTCAGGATCGACGTGCTGCTCACCAATCAGGTGCCCGCGCGCGACGCGGCGAGCCCCTACCTCGTGCGCCGCATTGCACAGCAGCCCGTCAGCCTGGTCGGCGGACCTTCACGGCTGGCGCTGGCGGCACGCGGCCTCCCAGTGCTGCTTGCGCAGGCGCCGCTGCTGCTGCCCACGCCCGAGACTGCGCTGCGGGCCGGGTTCGACGCGCTGGTCGAAAGCCTCGGCATCGTCCCGCGCGTCGCTGCCGAGGCCGACGATATGGCGATGCTGCGCCTGCTCGCGCGCGCAGATGCAGGCGTCGCGGTGATCCCGCCGATCGTGGTGCGCGACGAGCTTGCGGCGGGCACTCTCTACGAGCTCGCGCAGCTTCCCGGCATCACCGAGGAGTTCCACGCTGTCACCATCGGGCGCACTTTTCCAAATCCCCTGCTTCGCGAACTGCTGGGCGCCGCTCCGGAAGCCGCAACACTTGCGGGCGAAGATGGCGGGCAGTAAAGCGCCCCACCCCCCGGAAAGATGCAGGAACCGCAAGCTCCATGACCGCCACCCTCACCGGCCGCCCCGTCATTTCCGCCACCGGCCTGTTCACCCCGCCCGACAGCATCACCAACGAAGAGCTGGTCGCAAGCTTCAACGCCTTCGCCGACCGTCACAACGCCGCCAACCCGGACGCGGAGCCGGTGCCCCATTCCTCGGTAGAGTTCATCGAGAAAGCGAGCGGCATCAAGGCGCGTCACGTGATGAGCAAGGCAGCGATCCTCGACCCCGAAACCATGTGCCCGCGCCTGCCCGAACGCGGCAATGACGAGTTGTCGGTGATGGCCGAGATCGGCGTCGCCGCTGCGCGTCAGGCGCTTGAGCGTGCGGGCCGCAAGCCTGAGGATGTCGACGCGGTGCTGTGCGCGGCTTCCAACATGCAGCGCGCCTATCCGGCGATGGCGATCGAGATCCAGCAGGAACTCGGCATCGAGGGCTTCGGCTTCGATATGAATGTCGCCTGCTCCTCGGCGACCTTCGGCATCCAGACCGCCGCCGATTACGTCCGCGCCGGCAATGCGCGTTCGGTGCTGGTGGTGAGCCCGGAGATTACCTCGGGCCACTTGAACTGGCGCGACCGCGATAGCCACTTCATCTTCGGCGATGTGGCGACCGCGGTGCTGGTGGAGGATTCGAGCATGGCGCCTGCGGACCACTGGGAGATCCTCGGCACCCGATTGAAGACCGTGTTCTCCAACAACATCCGCAACAATTTCGGCTTCTTAAACCGCGCCCATCCGGAAAGCACCGGCAGCGCGGACAAGTTGTTCGTCCAGGAAGGGCGCAAGGTCTTCAAGGAGGTCGTGCCGATGGTCGCGCAGATGATCCTCGACGAGGCGGAACGTCTCGGGCTCGATCCGGCGGCGCTGCGGCGGTTGTGGCTGCATCAGGCCAACGCGGGAATGAACCGGCTGATCGCGCAGCGCGTTCTCGGCCACGAGGCCAGCGAGGACGAGAGCCCGACCGTGCTCGACACCTATGGCAACACCTCGAGCGCAGGCTCGATCATCGCGTTTCACCGGCATTGCGAGGATTTGGGTGCGGGCGATACCGGGCTGATCTGCTCGTTCGGGGCGGGCTATTCGGCGGGCACCGTGTTCGTGCGCAAGGTCGCCTGAGCTGGCCGACATGGGGCCGACTTGCTTGCGGCCTCGCGCGCCGTTCCCTAGAAGCTCAGCGATGGCAGGCGAAATTCTCGACAACAAGGGCCGCGGCGAGGCTGGCTGGCAGTGGCCTGCGATCCATCCGGAAGGGCGCAAGTTCGGTCTGATCGGTCTGGCGGCGAGCCTGTTCGTGCTACTGGTGCTGGGCTGGAGCATCCTCGGCTGGCCGATGCTGGCACTGTCGTTGGGCATCTTCGCCTTCTTCCGCGATCCCGAGCGCGTGGTGCCGCAAGGCGACAACCTGATCATCTCGCCTGCCGACGGGATCGTCACGCTGATTGCAGCGGTGGAACCCCCGCTTGAACTCCAGATCGACGACGGATCGGGCCATGCGGGCCTGCCTGCCGGACCGGTCACGCGCGTTTCGATCTTCCTCAGCGTGTTCGACGTCCACATCAACCGCACCCCTGTGGGCGGGACGGTGCGGCGGGTGGTCTATATCCCCGGCCGCTTCATCAGCGCCGAGCTCGACAAGGCGAGCGACGAGAACGAGCGCCAGCACATGCTGGTCGAGCGCAACGATGGCTTGAAGGTCGGCTTCACCCAGATCGCCGGGCTGGTGGCGCGGCGCATCGTGCCTTTCGTGAAGCCGGGCGACATCATGGCGAAAGGTCAGCGGGTGGGCCTGATCCGCTTCGGCAGCCGGGTCGATGTCTATCTGCCCGCCGGGACCGATGCGGCGGTGATGATTGGCCAGCGCATGATCGCGGGCGAGACGGTAGTTGCCGAAATAGGCCGCCGCGACCTGATCGAAGGAATTCTGCAATGAGCCGCCCGCCTCGGGGTAAAGGCCCGCGCAAACTGCCCGGTGCGCGCTTCTTCCCGGCGCGGCTCGGGCCCAAGGCTGCCGAGGACGAAGAAGTGCTTCCCGCTTCGGCTGCGCATGGCGGCGGGCTGACGCTTCGGGCGATGCTGCCCAACGCGGTGACGGCAGCGGCGCTGTGTTCCGGCCTCACCGGCATTCGCTTTGCGATCGATGCGCAGTGGACCTTCGCGGTCGGGCTCGTGCTGCTCGCCGGTGTGCTCGACGGGATCGACGGGCGCATTGCGCGGATGCTCAACGCCCAGTCGCGCTTCGGAGCGGAGCTCGACAGTCTCGCGGATTCGCTGTCCTTCGGGGTCGCGCCTGCGCTGATCCTGTTCCTGTGGTCGTTGCAGGAGTGGGAGCGGTTCGGCTGGTTTGCCGCGCTCGCCTTCGCGATCTGCTGCGCTTTGCGGTTGGCGCGTTTCAATGCCCAGATCGATGTGGAAGGGCAGCCGCACAAATCGGCCGGGTTCCTCACGGGCGCGCCTGCGCCGGTCGGTGCGGCGTTGGCGTTTCTACCATTCTATCTGTGGAACGAGACCGGCGCCGAATTCCTGCGCCATCCGGTGCTGATGGCGCTGTGGCTGACAGTGATAGCGGTGCTGATGATCTCGAACTTGCCGACCCTGAGCTGGGCCTCGCTGCGCCCGCGCAAGGCCATCCGACTGCCGCTGATCGCTTTCACCGGACTGGCCTTTGCCGCGCTGCTGCTCGAGCCGTGGTGGACGCTCGCGGCGATCTGCACGTTCTATCTCGCGCTGATGCCTTACGGCTTCGTCAAATATGCCGGGATCAAGCGGCGCAGGCTTGAAGCGGTGAGCGCAAGCCAGCCGGACGCCGCGTAGCTACCGCGCGGCGCGGGGCCGCCACGGCCTTCGGACGCAGGCTCATCTCCACCGCCGTAGCCTGCAACGCCAGACCGGCGCGCAGCACTTCGCCTTCACGCATCAGCCGCGCATAGGCGACGCGCGCTTCGGCCAGGCTGTGGGCGACCACCGCGATGGAGAGAACCCCGGCGAAGGCAAACAGGGCGGTGATGGCGTTGGCGAGCATGGCAGCGGTGAGCATGGCAGTGTCCCCTGAATCAGTTGTTCGTTCTTTGTTCCCACGTGTTGTTCCCTACCTGTTCCAGCCTGTCAAGCGCCTTTTGCGGCGTTCCGGCTCGCCGATATTACGCCGATGCGCGATTCAGACTGGATTTCCGCATCCGGCGCGGTTAAGAGCGCGCTCGCTCCGGCATGGGCATGAGGCCTGCTGATCGGAGCAAATTCACATGGAAGGCGCTCATACCGGTGCCGTTTGCGGGATCTCCGCATCACGGTTCCAGCCTTCCAGAGGAACAACCGGAAAGGAAATACCCATGGCGGCTCCCGTCGTATCCATGCAGCAATTGATCGAGGCCGGCGCACACTTCGGCCACCAGACCCACCGCTGGAACCCGCGCATGAAGCCGTACATCTTCGGCGCGCGAAATGGTGTTCACATCATCGACCTGTCGCAGACCGTGCCGCTGTTCGCGCGTGCGCTCGACTTCGTCGAATCCACCGTGCGTTCGGGCGGCAAGGTTCTGTTCGTCGGCACCAAGCGTCAGGCGCAAGAGCCGATCGCGGAAGCCGCGCGCATGTCGGGTCAGCACTTCGTCAACCACCGCTGGCTGGGCGGCATGCTCACCAACTGGAAGACCATCTCGGGTTCGATCCGCCGCCTGAAGGCGCTGGAAGAGCTGCTCTCGGGCGACACCTCGGGTCTCACCAAGAAGGAAGTCCTTCAGCTCACCCGTGAGCGCGAGAAGCTTGAATCCTCGCTGGGCGGCATCCGCGACATGGGCGGTATCCCCGACGTCATGTTCGTGATCGACGCCAACAAGGAAGACCTCGCGATCAAGGAAGCCGCCGTGCTCGGCATTCCGGTGATCGGCATCCTCGACACCAATGTCGATCCCAGCCACATCGCTTTCCCGGTTCCGGGCAATGACGATGCGAGCCGCGCGGTGCGTCTGTACTGCCAGGCAATCGGCGAGGCGGCGATGGCCGGCAAGGGCAAGTTCCAGGCCGACGTGTCGAGCGATTTCGGTGCAATGGCCAACCCGCCGGCCGAAGCCGTGATGGCCGAGCCCGCGGTGGAAGCCCCCGCCGACGCGGCTGTGGCCTTGGAACCGGCTGCGGAAGAAACCGAAGCCTGATCATTCACGGGCGCGGCGAGGCTCTCGTCGCTTGTCCGTCACATTACCCCTTTAGCGCGCCCGGCATTGCCCTCCATCTGGAGACGGCAGGGCCGGGCGCCCGAACAACACACGAAAAGGAATTTTCCATGGCCGATATTTCCGTCGCCGACGTGAAGAAGCTGCGCGAGCGCACCGGCGCTGGCATGATGGACGCCAAGAAGGCGCTGACCGAAGCGGGCGGCGACATCGAAGCGGCGATCGACGCGCTGCGCGCCAAGGGCCTCGCCACCGCCCAGAAGAAGTCGAGCCGCACCGCGGCCGAAGGTCTCGTCGGCGTGCTCGTGGAAGGCACCAAGGGCGTGGCTGTCGAGATCAACTCGGAAACCGATTTCGTCGCCAAGAACGAGCAGTTCCAGAGCTTCGTGCGCAACGCGACCGCTGTCGCGCTGGCACACGGTCTGGTCGAAGTCGAGGCGCTGAAGGCGGCTGCCTATCCCGATGGCGGCACTGTGGGTGAAAAGCTCACCGAGAACGTCGCCACCATCGGCGAGAAC
>JANNWO010000061.1:0-42515 GCA_031408395.1 Sphingomonadales bacterium
ACGCGGTCGCGCTTGAAGCCGGTGGTGCCGATATTGGCGAGGTTATTGGCGATGACGCGCATCTTGGCGTCTTGCGCTTCGAGCCCGGTGCGGGCGACGTGAAGGGCGGAGGTCGGCATGTCTCAGGTCTCCTGTGAAAGGGGGGTCAACGCAGCGCCATCAGGCCGCTGCCGGCTTCATCAAGCGTGCCTGCGGTGGCGATGATCTTGGCGCGCTGTTCGAAGGCGCGCTGGGCCTCGATCATCTGCACCAGCGTGTCGGCGGTCTCGACGTTGGACATCTCGAGCGCGCCCGAGGTGAGGCGCGCAGTGGGATCGGGGGGCAGCACGCCGGTCTGGCCGTTGGCGCCCGGCACCTTCAAAAAGCTGTCGATCCCCTTGGCGAGCGGGCTGCCTTCCGGGTTGACCAGCCGCAGCTTGTCGATTGGCTCGGCCGCCGCACCCGGCGCGGTGGGATCGCTGGCGAGCACCGTGCCATCAGCGGCGAGGCTGATCGCAAAGCCCGGGGGCACCGTGATCGGCGCACCGCTTGTCCCCAGCACCGCCAGCCCTTCGCCGTTCTCGATCACGCCCGAGGCGGAGACCCTGAGGTCGCCGCGCCGCGAATAGATCTCACCCTGCCGGTCGGGGGACTGGAAGGCGAGCAGCGCCTTGCCTTCGAGCGCGACATCGAGCGGATTGCCGGTCGGCACCACCCGGGCGGCGCGCATATCCGCCCCGCGCACGTTGCCGCGCGCCATCGCGCGGGCTTCCAATGACCCGTCCTTGAGCGTCGCCGGGGTGACCGCGAAGATCTCCTGACGAAAGCCCGGTGTCGAAGCGTTGGCGAGGTTGTTCGCCACCACCCGCTGCCGGTCCATCGCCGCGTTCATTGCGGTTAAGGCGGTGTAGATCAGCCGGTCCATCGTCTTACGAACGCAGGTTCAGGACGGTCTGGGAGATCTGGGTTGCGGTATCGATCGCCTTGGCATTGGCCTGGAAGTTGCGCTGCGCGGTGAGCAGCGAGACCATTTCTTCGGCCAGATCGACGTTCGAGCGTTCCAGCGCGCCGCTGATCATCTCGCCGTAAGTGCCGATGCCGGGATTGCCGAACACCGCCGCGCCGGATTCGCCGGTCGCCTGCCACTTGGTCTGCCCGGTCGCACGCAGCCCGTTGGGCGCGGGGAACGTCGCCAGCGCGACCTGCCCGATCGGCTGGGTGCTGCCATCGGCGTAGGCGGCGATGATGATCCCGCGCACGTCGATGGTGACGTTGGCCAGCGTCGCGCCCGCGCCGTTAGCGATCGGCACGGCGACATCGGCGGGGATGGCCGAGGTCGGGATGCCGGCTGCATTGACCGGATAGGCCTGCAGGCGGTTACCCCACGAATCTTCGAGTTCGCCCCCTGCGGTCAGGCGGAAATTGCCGTTGCGGCTGTAGCTGACATCTCCCGAGAACGGATTGGAGAGGGCAAAAAAGCCGTCACCGTCGATCGCGAGGTCGAGCGCGCGGCCGGTCTGCTCGAGCGGGCCGAGCACGAAGTCCTGCGTGATCCCGGCAACGGTGGCGCCGATGCCCGGGCTGCGGCGCGGGTCGGTCGCGGAGCCGGTGGCGACAAGATCAGCGAACTGTACCGAGCTTTTCTTGAAGCCCACGGTTTCAGCGTTGGCGATGTTGTTGGCGATAACGCGCAGGTCGGTTTCGGCGTTCTTGAGGCCGGAAAGCGATGTGAAGAAAGACATGGAGCGTGATCCTTTCTTGTAGGGTATCGGGTCAGGATTGCGGGGTCGTCAGGCGGCGCGTGGCGGCCTCTTGCACAGCTATCAGGCGGTCGAGCTTGGTCGAGATCTCCTCGAGCGTCGCACCGCTCTCGGTGGTCGCGGCAAGCGCGGAAAACTGCGCCATCTGTGCCAGCATCGCCTGGTTGTCGGTCGGCTCAAGCGGGTCTTGCTGGGAAAGCTGCGTGGTCAGCAGTCGCAGGAAGTCGGCCTGGCCGAGCGACTGGGCGGCGCCCTTCAGCCGCGAGGGCTGGTTGAGGCGGTCGAGCGTCGTCTGGGCGGCGGGCGAGATCGAAGGGCTATCCATGATTATTGGCTCCTCAGGGTTTCGAGCATCAGCTGCTTGGCGGTCTGGAGCGCCTGGACCAGGTTCTGGTACTGGCGGGCGCTCTCCATGATTTCGACCATCTCGGCGGTCTCATCGACGGGCGCCTCCCAGATGTTGCCGTCCTTGTCGGCGAGCGGGTGGCTGGGGTCGTAGCGTTTGGTCGGCGCGGTCTCAGAGCGGACCAACCCGCTGGTGGTCACCCCGGCGAGGCCCGAGGCCCGGTCGAGCTCGACCGCGAACACAGCGCGGATCGGGCGATAGGCGCCTTCCTCGGTGGAGGAGACAGAGCCGGCATTGGCGAGGTTCGAGGTCGCCGCGTTCATCCGCACCATCTGCGCGCTCATCGCGCGGGTGGTCATGGAGAACAGCGTCATAGGGGCGCGTTCGGGCATCGTTATTCGCCCTTCAGCGCGCGGGTGATGGTGCTGACCTTGCCGGTCACGAAGCTGAGCGTGGCGGAATAGGCCACGGCGTTCTCGGCGAAGGCAACCTGTTCGCGGTTCAGTTCGACCGTGTTGCCATCCATCGAGGGCATGGTCGGGTTGCGCCACACCATGCCGGCGCCCGGATTGGCGCCCGGGTTGGCGGTGGTCATTCCCCGCGCCTGCGCCAGCCGTGCATCGAGCGCGGCGTTGAAGTCGATGTCACGCGCCTTGAAGCCGGGGGTCGCAGCATTGGCGATGTTCGACGCGATCACCCCCATGCGTTCAGAACGCAGGGTGAGCGCGGCGCCGTGGATACCGAAAAGTCGCTCGTTCACGCCGGAAGCCTCCTTGCAGCAGCGGGGCAGGCCCGCAGGTTCGCAGCATTGGTCAGCAGGAAGCGTGCCAAACATTCGGATGCGGGAGCGCCGAGGGGGCGACACCGCATCGGGCGGCAGGCATTTGCCGGGCGGCGGCCGCTGCCTGGGCAAGCCTGTGCCGGGGGGTATCCCCTAGGCTTAAACGGCGCGTGCGCCGGTCGTCCTCGTCTTTGCCAACAGCTCTGGGGGATCCGCCATGCCGCACACCTTTTCTGCACTGTTCGACCTCGGTGCGCTTGGTATCGTGGTCGCCGGGACGGTGCTCGCCACGGTCGCGCGCTGCGGATGGCACGACTTCGGCGCGGCCCTGCGCGCGGCGGGACGGCTGCTCAAGCGTGGCTTCCAGCACGACGCCAACCGCCGCGCCCTCGCGCTGGCGGTAAGCGCGGTGGAGCGCGACGGCCACCGCCGTGCCGACCCAGCGCTGCCTCCCGACCGCGCGCTGGGGATGATGCTTGAGACCTATCTGCGCCACGGCACGCTCGAGGCACTTGGCCACATGCGCCGCGCGGAGCGCGCGCTCGACGAGGCGCGGCGGGTCAGCGCGGCGCAGGTGTTCGGCTGGGCGGGTGAACTGGCGCCGGTGTTCGGCCTGATCGGCACGCTCTACGGTTTCACCCAGCTCACCCCTCATCCCGACGCGGCCACCGCGACCACGATCATGACCGCGATCTCGACCGCAGTGCTGACCTCGCTCTACGGCGCGCTGATCGCGCACCTTGTGTGCTACCCGCTCTCCAGCGCGATCGAGCGGCGCGGTAATGCCGACGAATGCAAGCGCGAGGCGCTGGCCGAATGGTTCACCACGCAGATCGAGCGCGCCGATCCGGGCGCGCAAGGGCGACGCGCGCATCTCAGGGGCGTTGCATGACGTACGGCATCACGCCTGCGCGCGGCGGGCATGGCTGGCAGCTCATCCTCGCCGACCTAGCGCTGATCCTGTTCCTGCTGGCTCTCTCCGCGCTCCCCGCTGCCGAGGCCGAAAGCGGCAAGCGCCTCGCCGATCGCGAAGCTCGCGAGACCGATGCGCGGGGCTTCCCGCGGCCGGAGGTGGCGCAAGCGCAGGCGCTCTACCGGGCGGTACCGGGCGGGCCGGGGCTGGCTGCGTGGCTGGCGGCGCAGCAGCCCGATCCGCGCGCCACGCTGACGATCTTCGCCACGCATCCCACAGGTGGCGAGGCGAACGCCTGGTCGCGTGCCGAAGCGCTCGCTGCCGAAGCGCGGGCGAGCGGCGCAAGGGTGCGCACCATCATTGCGGTGGGGGAAACGGAGGAAATCTACGCCAGCCTCGCCTATGACGCGGTGATCGCAGGCGCCGCGCCCTGAGCCGAACGCCCTGAGCCCTCATACCCTGAGCCCTCAGCCCTCGCGGGCCGGAGTCAGCCCAGTTCGACCCGGTTGCGGCCCTGCTGTTTGGCGCGGTAAAGCGCGGCGTCGGCGCGGGCGAGGCCGCTGCGGATGTCGGTATCCTCGGTCACTTCGGCAACGCCGGCAGAGAAGGTAATCTTCCCGAAAGCCTGGCCGGTGTCGCGGTTCATAAGTATCCGCGAGGCTTGCGCGCGGCGGATCGCATCGAGCCGTCCGAGCGCTCCTTGCTTGGCGAGGCCGTGGAACAGCAGCACGAACTCCTCGCCGCCATGCCGAGCGACGAAGCAGGCATCGCCTGCCCCCTCGCTGAGGTTGGCGGCCAGCGCGCACAGCACCCGGTCGCCCGCGGCGTGGCCGTGGGTGTCGTTGACCTGCTTGAAATGATCGACATCGACGAAGGCGAGGCTCAGCGGCTCGCCGTGCTCGCGCGCCGCCATCGCGGCAGATATCAGCCGGCGCTCGAAGGCGCGGCGGTTGGGTAGACGGGTAAGGTGATCGACATCCGCCTCGGTCCGCGCCTTGGCAAGGCTGTCGCGAAGCTGCTCGGTCTCGGCCTCGCTGCGCGCCATCGCCGCTTCAACCTGCTCGACCCGCGCGAGCATCGCGCGCGACAGGTCGAGCACCCGCTCGAGCCCCCCGGGCCCTGCGAGCGTTTCAAGCTGCACGCCGATGACCCCGCGATGGTCGCTGGTTTCGGTCTGCGCCGCACGCGCGGTCTGGGCGAAGCGCATCAGCGCATATTCGAGCTTGTCGGAGAGCGTCTCAAGCGCGGCGATCCGGCTGTGTCCGTCGGGATCGAGCCGGGCGAGCGTGTCGAGCCAGCGCTGGTCGATCGGTTCGCCCGAGACCTCGCGCTGCACCAGCGCGGCGGCGAGTTCGGGCTGCGTCCCCGACAGCGCGCCGCATATGGTTGCGAGGTTCTGGGCGGACACCGCAAGATCGTGACGGGTCACGAAATCACCGATCTTGGCGAGCAGCGCGCGGCGTGCCCCATGCACAAGGCTGCCGGCCGGAGGAGGCTCGGAAGGCGCGGCTACGGCCTCTGCGGGGGCGCGGTTGGAGCGGGAAAGGTAACCGGTCGGGAAAGGCATAGGGGCGGCTGACACGTGAGAGTGAATGTAGGCCTTGGTTCTAGCAACCCATGCTTAAGTCCGCTGCGTATGCAGCCCAAGGGTTACTGCGTAATGCGGCGCTGGCATGGCCCTTGCTCGGGCTGCGCCAGGAAACCGCCGACGAACACGCGGCGCATGACAAGGAGCCTTTGCCCCAATGGTAAGCACCTCGACCCCGCCCTACGGCTGGCGGCTCACCCCACTGGCGCTGCCGATCCTGCTGCCGCTGTGCGACCCTGTCGCCGAAGCAAGCGGCGTGACTGATCCGGCGATGATCGACCGCGCGGTGGCCGCTTTCACCGGCGCCGCGCCGGGCGCGCCAGGCGGCGCGCGCGCGCCTTCCGATCCCCGGCTCCAGCTCGCCCCGTGCGGCGGGTCGCTCGCCGTGAGCTGGCACAGCCCGGCGCGCACCTCGGTGCAGGTCGAATGCCCGGGTCCGACGAGCTGGCGGATCTTCGTTGCCATCGCCCCCGCGCAAGGCACTGGCGCCGCGTTTCAGCGCGCAGCTCCCGCCGTCAAGCGCGGGGACGCGCTCACCGTCGTGGTGCGCGGGCGCGGTTTCAGCGTCCAGCAACAGGGCGAGGCGATGGAAAGCGGCGCGGTCGGCGACTGGATCTTCGTGCGTACGAACCGCAAGGCGGAAGGCCTGCGCGCCCAGATCGAGCGGCCCGGACTCGCTGTCGTTCCGGCCTCTTAAACCTACTTCAGCATCGCCGTTCTGGCTCGCAGGAACCTGATCGAAGGATACCATCCAATGCCCTCTGTCGAACTGAGCAAACTGGCGGGCGTCGGCGCACCGCGCGCCGTGACCGCCGGCGATCGCGCGCAGATCGAAGCGCGCGGTGCGGCCTCCGCACCGGCCAGCCCCGCCGCCGCAGCGCCGACGTCTTCGGGCATCAGCCTCGAAGTCACCGCCACAAGCGCCGCCGCCACTCCGCCGGTCGATGCCGAGCGCGTCGCCCAGATCCGCAAGGCGCTTAGCGACGGCTCCTACCCGCTGGTGCCGACCAAGATTGTCGACGCGATGATCGCGGCGCAGGTCAGCCCCTCTATCTCCGAGCGGAGCTAAGCTGGTGGCCGATACGCTGATCCCCGCATATCTTCCCTCCCAGACGCTGAGCGGCACGCCGCTCGCGATCAACCTGCGGCAGATGATTGCCGTTCTCGAGCGTGAGCGGCAGGCGCTTGCCGCGCTCGATGCCGACAGCTTGGTCGGCGCGGCACAGGACAAGGAGGCGCTGTGCGACACCCTTGCGGAGATCAGTCCGCAGGGGCTCCTCGATGGCGAGACCCGCAGCCTCGCCGAGACCGCGCGCCAGCTCAACGAGGTCAACCGCCGGGTGCGCAACCTGCTCGCCGCTAATGTTGCTGCGCGGATCGACGCGCTTGGCGGCCAGCGCCGGATGCCGCGCGCCAGCTACGTCCCGGTCCGCGCCTAGGTAGTCTTACTGAGCCGCGCCGCGCCGCATCTGGCACGCCGCTTGCAAAACGTCCCCCGATGAAGCGCCCGCATCCCGCGGCGCCGACGATCAGGCGGAGGACGCGTGAGCCAGCCATTGCCCTTTCAGGCCCTGCCCACAGGCCCAATCCGGGCCGGGTTCGAGACCGCCGCGCGCACCCATGCCGCAGCACGCGATGTGATCGAAGGCCGCGCCCTGCCGGCCGCGCGCCAGATCACCGCATCTTCCAATCCGGTCGAAGCCGCGATCGCCAGCGCCGCCGAGCGCACCAGCGTCGATTTCAATTTCCTCCTCGCGCAGGCCGAGGTTGAATCCGCGATGGACCCGGCCGCCCGCGCCGCGACCTCGAGCGCGACGGGGCTTTACCAGTTCATCGAGAGCACCTGGCTCGGCACGATGAAGAAGCACGGGCACCGCTTCGGCCTCGGCGCGCTTGCCGAGCAGATCGATGTCACCGCCTCGGGCGGCGCATGGGTCGCCGATCCGGCGCAGCGCGAGGCGATCCTGGCGCTGCGGGGCGATCCGCAGGTCGCCGCGTTCATGGCGGCGGGCCTTGCCGAGGACAACCGCGCGCACCTCATGCCGATCCTCGGCCGCCAGCCGAGCCATGCCGAGCTTTACCTCGCGCATTTCCTTGGGGCAGGCGGCGCGGGACGGTTCCTGTCCGAGCTCCAGTCCGACCCAGGGCAGAACGCCGCCGCGCTATTTGCCCGGCCTGCGGCAGCAAACCGCGCGATCTTCTACGCGCCCGACGGTTCCACCCGCAGCTTGGCGCAGGTGATGGACGTGATCGGCGGCAAGCTTGAACGCGCGCTCGACCGGGCGAGTGCCAATACGAATGGGGGCAAGGCGGTGCGCTTCGCCCGCGCCGACTATAGCGCGCCGCCCGGCCCAAGTCGCAGTGGGGGCAACGGCTTCACTCCCGCCCCCTACCTGATCGCGGACGAGTCGGTGTTCGGCCCCGGCATTCCGCCCACACTGACGCAGGGCATGGCGTCCGGAACCGCTTTGCGACCCGCGCGTCCGGCCGAGCGGCCCCCGATGTCGCAGATCCTCGGCGCGACCTTCGGCACCGATCCTGCCGCCGCCCCGCCGCAGGTGCGCCGCGCCTATAGTCAGCTGAAGGCGCTCGGCCTGTGACACCAACCGCTGCTGCCACCAATCCCCTCGCCCGGCTCGGCAAAGCCTCCGCATCGGTGGCCCTGCCAGCTGGCATCTTCGCGCTGCTGGCGCTGATGGTGCTGCCGATTCCGGCGCTGCTGCTCGACATCTTCTTCGTGCTCAACATCGCGATCTCGATCGCGGTGCTGATGGTCGCCCTGAACGCGCAGCGTCCGATCGATTTTTCGTCCTTCCCCAGCGTGTTGCTTTTCGCGACGCTGCTGCGGCTCGCCCTCAACGTCGCCTCGACCCGCGTCGTGCTGGTCCACGGCCACGAGGGCGGGGCTGCGGCAGGCCACGTGATCGAGAGCTTCGCCGCGTTCCTGGTGGGCGGCAATTTCGTGGTCGGGTTGTTCGTTTTCGCAATTCTCATGATCATCAACATGATCGTCATTACCAAGGGCGCAGGCCGCGTGTCCGAAGTCTCGGCGCGGTTCGTGCTCGACGCCTTGCCCGGCAAGCAGATGGCGATCGACGCCGATATTGCCGCGGGGCTCATCACCGCCGACGAATCCCGCGAACGCCGCCGCGAAGTCACCATCGAGGCCGATTTCTACGGCTCGATGGACGGTGCCTCGAAGTTCGTGAAGGGCGACGCGGTCGCCGCGCTGCTAATCCTCGGGGTTAACATCATCGCCGGTTTCGCGATCGGCATGATCAGCCACGGGCTCTCGGCAAGCGAGGCGGGCGAGGTCTATGTCACGCTCGCGGTGGGCGATGCGCTGGTCGCGCAGGTGCCATCGCTGCTGCTCTCGATCGCCGCTGCCGCAATCGTTACCCGCGTGTCCGACACCCGCGACCTTGCAGGCCAGATCGGCGGCCAGTTCGCCGACCCACGCGGGTGGCTGCCGGTGGCGCTGATCCTCGGCGCGGTCGGTGCCGTCCCCGCAATGCCGCAACTGTTCTTCCTTCCCGGCGCGGGGATCGCCGCAGCGATCTGGTGGCACCTCAAAAAGCGCGCCGACGCGCCTGCCCCCTTGGCGGACCCGCAAGAGGAGGTCTCCCCCGATCACATTGCGCTGGCCGATGTGGCCGATGCGACGCTGGTGACGCTCGAATTGGGCTACGGCCTTGTCGTCCTCGTTGATGCGCAGCAAAGCGCGCCGCTGGTCACCCGCATCACCGGAATCCGCAAGCAATTGTCGCGCGATCTCGGCTTTGTCCTGCCGCAGTTCCGGATCCGGGATTCGTTCGATCTGCCCGCGCAGGACTACGCAGTGATGATGGGCGGGGTGAGCATCGCGCGCGGAAGCGTGCGCCCCGGCAAGCTGCTCGCCATCGACGCAGGCGACGTGCGCCCAGGCCCTTATTCCCAATGGGGCCTGACCGGCGAGCCGGTCCGCGACCCCAGCTTCGATTGCCCTGCGCTGTGGATCACGCCGTCTGCACGCGACCATGCCGTGTCCGAGGGCTTTCTGGTGGTCGACCCGGCATCCGTGATCGCCACCCACGCCAACCAGGCACTGCTCGCCGAAGCACACCAGCTGCTCGGGCCTGACGAGGTGCGCGAGTGGGTCGAGGGGCTGAAGGTCCGCTTGCCCGCGCTGGTCGAAGCGGTTCACCCTGACCCGCTGCCGCTCGCCGCGCTGACCCGCACCCTGCGCGCGTTGATCGCTGACGGCATCGGCCTCGCCCACCCCCAGCCGCTCTTCACGAGCCTTGCGCTGGCCTTGCAGAGGGCCTCCGATTTCGACGCGGTGATCGACGCCGTACGCGCCGACATGGCCGCCCGGCTGGTCGCCCGCATCGCCGCGCCGGGCGAACCCTTGAAGGTGGTGACACTCGACGCGGGGCTTGAAAGCGCGATCCTTGGCGGGATGATCGACCCGGCCACCGGCCAGCCGCTGATCGAGCCCGATTGCGGCAGCATGATCGTGCGCGAGGCGGGGCGGATCGCAGATAGCCAGGGAGGCCCGATCGCGCTGATCGTCCAGCCGCCCGCGCGCCGCGCGCTCGCCGCATTGCTCAAGGCCCGCAGCCCGCGCTGCCTTGTCCTCTCGATCGCGGAACTGCCCGCCGCCCAGCCGATCGCGGTGGTTGGCGTGATCGGGGGCGCGCCCGATGACGCCCCTGCGCTTGCCGCGCCCTATCCTGAGGGGTTGGCGGCATGAAGCACGATCATACCGGCTTCAATTCGCTCGCCCAGTCCTATGCCGCGTCCTATGCCGCGCCCTATTCGGCGGCTTATTCCCAGGGCCGCGCGGAGGTCGAGAACCGGGTGCGCCGCTTCCTTCCGCTGGTGCGCCGCACCGCATGGCTCATCAACGGGCGCGGGCGCGAGGGGCTGGAGATCGAGGATCTGATGCAGGTTGGCATTCTTGCGCTTACCGAATGCGCCCAGCGCCATTCGGGGCCGACCGAGGACGGCTTTGCCGCCTATGCCAAGATCCGCGTGCGCGGCGCGATGCTCGACGAGGTGCGCCGCGTCGCCCACGACAGCCGCACCGCGCGCACCAAACGCGCTGCCTACGAACGGGCGCTCTCGGCCTTGCGCGGAACATTGGGCCGCGAGCCGAGCCGCGCCGAGCTCGCCCGCATGCTCGACCTGAACGATGCCGAACTGCTCGCGGTCGAGGCCTCGGGCGTGAAGCTCACCCCGATCGATGACGCCTATGACGAGACCAGCCTCGCCTTCGCCAGTCACGACCCCGATCCCTTCGAGGCGCTCTGCGCCGCCGAGGACCGCGAGCGCCTGCTGAAGGCAATGATCGCGCTGCCCGACCGGCTGAAGCTGGTGCTTCAGCTGTTCTTCGTCGAGGAATTGAACCTCACCGAAATCGCCGCCGTGCTCGAAGTCAGCGTGCCGCGCATCCACCAGCTGCGGGCGAAAGCCCTGAAGGACCTGCGCGCGCTGCTGGAGAACGGGGATTAGGGCCGCTTAGCCCGCATCCCCGTCGGCATGGCCACGGCCCTCGTTGGTCGTCCGCTGCGATCCGGCTGCGCCTTCGCCGCCTTCGGTCTCCCACCAATAGCTGCGGCGGGTCGCCGTGCCGGTGCCGACCTCGTTCATGGTCTTGGCATCATACAGCCGCCCGCCCAGCATCACTTTCTCGATGTTGTCCGAGTTGGCGATGTCCTTGGAGGGGTCGTCCGAGAGGATCACCAGATCGGCGAGCTTGCCGACCTCGATGCTGCCGATGTCCTTGGCCATGCCGAGCGACTGGGCGGGGGCGATGGTGCCCGCTTTCAGTGCCTCGACCGGGGTCATCCCGCCGCGCACGAAGCTCCACAGCTCCCAATGCGCGCCGACGCCGGACTGCTGGCCGTGCGCGCCGATGCTGACCTTGACGCCGCGGGCCGCGAGCTTCCTCGCCTCTCGGGCACTGTTGTCATCGACATAGGCCCAGTCGGGCGCCTTCACCCGGCGGCCATTATCCGCGAGCAGCATCTTGGGCGGGGTGTGCACCATCAGGGGGTTTTCCCAGACGTTGGTCGCCTGCCGCCAATAGGGATCGCCCGCCAGACCGCCATAGGTCACCACCAGCGTGGGCGTGTAGTTGGTGCCGGACTTGCTGAAGAATTGCAGCACATCCTCGTACATCACGTCGACCGGCACGTTGTGTTCGAGCGTCGAGTTACCGTCGGCGGCAATGTTCATGTCCATGCCGAACAGCGAACCGCCTTCGGCGACCACCAGCATATTCTCGGCCGCCGCGGCGCGCACGACCATCTGGCGCTGTTCGCGGCGCGGCTGGTTGTAGTTCTTCACCGATATGCCGCCCTGCGCCTTGATGCGGCGCACGTGAGCGAGCGCATCGTCGTAGCTGTCGATCCGGGCAAAGACTTCGGGTGCCTTGGCACCGTAGATGATCTCGCCGGTCGAGAAGATGCGCGGGCCGATCGTTAGCCCGGCGCGCTGGCGTTCGGCCGCAGCAAACACGGTGCTCGCCTGGCTGGACGGGTTGTGAACCGTGGTCGTCCCCATCGCGAGGTCCTGGATCAGCGCCCAGTTCTGCTGCGGGATGAGATCGCCGACGCCGTATGCGCCGTGGGCGTGGGCATCGACGAGGCCGGGCATGATGGTCTTGCCGCTGGCGTCGATCATCCGCGCGTCGCCCGGCAGTTTGATGCGCACCGTGGTCGCATCATAGACCCCGGTGATGCGGTCGCCTTCGATAACGATCAGGCCGTTTTCGATCACGCCTGCATCATCAGCGCCAAGGCCTGCACGCATGGTCAGCACCCGCGCGCCGGTGATCACCGTGACGCCCGAGGGCTTGGCCTTCTGCACCGTCACGCCCAGCGGAATACCGCTGGTGGGCGGGGTATAGGCTGCAGGGGTCTTGTCGCCATCCGCCTTGGGCGCTGCGGCGAACAACTGCGACACGGTGGCGCTTTCGAGGTTCGGGCCGATCGACCAGAACAGCGTCTCGCCGCCGCGCGCCCAGCCGAGATAATCTGCGCCGCCGGTGCTGACCTTGGTGACGGGCAGCGAGCCGCCCTTCTCGCTGACGTCGACCGGCTTGCCGCCGGGCACCAGCGGCATGGCAAAGACCTCGTAGTTCTGGCGGAAGGCAATGGTGCGGCCATCGGGCGAAATGCGCAGGTCGTTGGCAAGATCGCCCGTCGCATGGACGCGCTTGGCCTCGCCTTCGAGGTCGGTCGAGATCAGCGCAAGCTTGCCGCCATCGCGCGCAATCATGAACAGCCGGTCGCCGCCTGCGCCCCACTGCGGGTTCGCCCCGTCGCGGGTGACCAGCTTCGGCTCACCCGAGCCATCGGTCGCCATCACGTAGATGCCCGGGTTCTGCGAGAAATCGGGCGCGGTCAGATAGCCGCCCTCGCGCTTCTCGAAAGCGAGCATCGTGCCATCGGGCGAGAAGGCGAGGTTGCCGAAATGGCCCGGCCCAGTCAGCACGCGGCGGTTCTGGCCGCTGGCATCGGCGATCACGACCTCGCCGAGGTTGGCGTCGCTCCAGCGGACATAGGCGAGGTTGGCCCCGTCGCGGCTGAAGGCGGGGAAGGCCTCGAGCACATCGGCGCTGTCACCCGTCATCGGCGCAGGCGCATCCTTGCCTCTGGCCGACTTGCCATAGAGCCGCCCCAGGCTCTCGAACACCACGCGGGTGCCATCGGGCGACAGCGTGGCGAAGCGCGGCATGGTGGTGGCAAAGGTATCGGGCGCAACGTCGATCACCGGGTGCGGCGCATCGGCCACTCCGCGCGTGTCGTTGATGGCAAACGGGATCACCGCGTGCCCGGTGCCGTCGGCGCTCACCCGGTTGAGCTTGCCGCCTGCCCAGAACACCAGCGCGCTGGAATCCGGCAACCAGTCGATGTTGGGATAGACCCCGGTGACCGCCCAGGTCTCCTGCACATCGAGATCGAGCTTGCCGTAAACCATCCGCTCGCGGCCCGATGCGATGTCCTTGACCCACAATTGGGTCTGGTCCTTGTCGCGGCGCACGAAGGCGATCGCCTTGCCATCGGGCGAAGGCGCGGGGCGCACTGCGCCGCCGTAGCCGCTGACCGCGGTGGTGACTTCGCCAGTCGCAAGGTCGTGGCGTTCAATGGCGAAGATCCCGGCCAGCGAATCCTGCGCGTATTCGAAGGTGTTCCCCGGCGTGGTGTTGCGGGTGTAGTAGATCGCGGTGCCGTCAGGCGCGAAGATCGGCTCGCCGAGCTCCTTCTGGAGCTTCTCGTTGGCGCGCTCGACCACCTGCACCCCGCCGCCGCCCGACACGTGGTAGAGCCAGATTTCGCCGGTGCCGGCGCTGCGTTCGGTGGTGAAGTGCTTCTTGGCGGCAATGAAGCGCCCGTCCGGCGACCAGCTCGGCTGGTTGAGGAGGCGGAAGTCCTCCTTGGTGACCTGCCGCTTATCGCTGCCGTCGGCGTTCATCACCCAGATATTGTCCCCGCCGCCGCGGTCGGAGGTAAAGGCGATCCGCGTGCCATCAGGCGAGAAGCGCGGCTGCACGTCCCACGCGAGGCCATCGGCGATGCGCTTGGGTGTCCCGCCGGTGATGGGCATGGTGTAGATATCGCCGAGCAGCGTGAAGGCGACGGTCTGGCCGTCAGGCGCGACATCGACATCCATCCATGTGCCTTCGTCGGTCTTGATCGCGACCTGCTTGATCACCGCCCCCTTGGGCGCCTCGACGCTCCACTTCTCCTCGGCCTTGGCGTCTTTCGCCTTAGGCGCGGCGGCGAGCGGTGATGCAATGCAGGCGGCCCCGGCGAGCAGGGCGGCGGTGAGATAGCGCATGAATGTGTCTCCTCTAATGGTGCGGGAGACTAGCGGCGCGAAACGATATTGCTAGCGGTTATGCTTCGTGTACTCAGCGAGCTCCTCGCTCCACTCGGGGTTCCTCAAGCCTTCAATCAAGCGGGAGAGGAAATCCTCAAAATTGACATCAGCCGGCGAAACAGAGCCATGCCCCGCAATTAGTTTGGACCGCGCAAGATTATGCAAGGCTTGATGAAACGGCCAGACGGCGGCTTGTACGAGCTGTGGCGCATCTATGAGCCGCTCGCTCACCTCTTCCTCGAGACCGACGAGCGCCCACGACATCATTCCATCTGAACCCACCAGTTCGGCATCCGTGATGTCGATTAAGGCGGGCCAATTTGTGAGCATCAGCGCGAAAAGCTGCTCCGCCTTCAACCGTACATCCCCCGCTTCGGCCCGAGATAGCCGAACAGATACGCCCCCACTTTCCTCATCTGGATCTCTTCCGAGCCTTCGGTGATCCGGTAGCGGCGGTGGTGGCGGTAGATGTGTTCGAACGGCTTGTGGCGCGAATAGCCGATGCCGCCGTGGACCTGCATCGCGCGGTCGGCGGCCTCGCACACCAGCCGGTTCGCCCAGTAATTGCACATCGAGACCTTGTCGCTGATCGTCCGTTCGATCTCCTCGTGGGGCATGTTGTCCATCTCCCACGCGGTCTTGAAGATCAGTAGCCGCAGCATTTCCGCCTGCGTGGCGAGCTCCACCAGCGGGAACTGGATCGCCTGATTGCGCGCCAATTCCTCGCCGAAGGGCTTGCGCTGGCGGGCGTATTTCACGCTTTCATCGATGCAATAGAGCGCCGCGCCGCAGCTCGACGCCGCCTGCCGGATGCGGTTCTGGTGGACGAAGCTCTGCGCCAGCGCGAGGCCGCGGCCTTCCACACCGAGGATCGCAGAGTCCGGCACCCAGACGTCGGTGACGCTGAGGCGCGGGTGGTCGGTGGGCATGTTGAAGGTCCACAGCCACTCCTCGATTTTGAGGCCCGGCGTGGGGTTGGGGACGAGGAAACAGGTGATCCCGCTGGCGTCGCCTGCGTTGCCCGCGGTGCGCGTGAACATCGCGCAGTGGCTGGCGGTGTGCATCCCGGTGATCCACATCTTCTCGCCGTCGATCCGCCAGCCGTCCACCCCGTCGCGGGTCTCGCGCACCGCGACCGTCTCCATGTGGGTCGCGTCGGAGCCGTGGTGCGGTTCGGTGAGGCCGAAGGCGACGCGGCGGGTGCGTTCAAACCCGCCGGTGATGAATTCCTGCTTCTGCTCCTCGGTCCCCCACTGGTCGAACATCGCGACGAAGGGGAAGTTGCCGACGATGCTGTGTTCGTTCTGGAGATCGTTGTGGAGGCCCAAGCCTTGGCGCGCGAAGTGCTCGCGGATCACCGCCATCCAGAGGTTGCTGCCGTCCTTGCCGCCGTAGCGTTTGGGGGCGGAGAAACGCCAGTGGCCAGCCTTGTCCGAGCGGCGGGTGGCTTCCTTGAGCAACTCCTCCCACTCGTGCCGGGGCAACCCGCCCGCCTCCCAATCGGTGCGCGCATGTTCGCGGCGGTGGTCGAAGAAGCGGATGTTGTCGTCCTGTTGCTCCAGCGGCTTGATCTCGGCGGCGATGAAGGCGTCGAGTTCATCGAGATAGGCTTGCAGGTCGGCGGGGATGGCGAAGTCCATGGTGCTATTCCTTGTTTCCATCGGCAAGCGGCCACTTGTCCCAGGCAGCATTGATCGTGGGGTATTTCGGCGAATCCGCCATGCATTTTTCGAGGGCGTCGAAGCGCAGTTCGCGCAGCAAACCAATCTCGGTCAAATCGGTGCTTCCATTCAGCAAATCGCGCGCGATCCCCGGCTCATAAATCGTAGGCATCGTGTCGCAGTCTCTGGCGATCATACCCAATGCATTGCGAGCCACAGCCAACTGAAAGCGATCATGTCCGGTCAAGGTGCTCTTCAGCGTCTCAAGCCATTCGGAAATGGCGATCGCCAATTCGGCGCTCGAGGATTCGCCTCTGTCCGGCTTGGTTTCGAACAAGCCATCAAGCTGCCTCGCCCGCTCCACCTCAGGCGCATCCTCTTCGAGCAGCAGTAGCAGGTCCAATTCCTGCTCGCTGGTCCGGCGCGAGATCACTACGCGTTCGAGCATCCGGTCCGCGCCCGAGCGCCATTGCGCCGCCATCTTGAGGCACCCGAGCGCCCACCACACGGTGCGGTAGATCGTCCAGAAGCGGAAGCGAGCAGGATCGACCGTCACCCCAGCCTCGGCCTCATAGGCGGCGAAGTAATCCTCAAGGCTCCCCAGCCCCAGCGCCGGGCGGTCGTAGCGGGCGAAGCGCCACACCGCCATGCAGCCAAACGCCAAGTCCTCGTGGCGGTCGCCGAAATGGGCGATCTCCCAGTCGAGCACGCCGGTCAGCGCCCAGCCCTCGACCAGCAGATTGCCCATCCGGTAGTCGCCGTGGTTGAGGACAGGCTCCACCGCGTCCGGGCAATTGTCCTCCAACCACTTCAGCCCGAGCGCGATAATCGGTCGATCCCCGCCCGCGTCCATGAACTGCGCTTTGAGATCAGCAATGGCCGCGCGGTAGTCCATCACCGGCACGCCATCCGGCACGTCGGCTGGCCGCAAGCGATGGATGCGCGCCAGATCGCGGGCGACCTGCCGCAGCAAGCCTGCCGGATCGTCGCACGCCAAAATGACCTTCGGATCAGCCGTCCCCGGCAGAGCCCGCATCACGAAGCCCGAGCCTAACCCGTCATCCGGCTCCAGCACCGCCACCACTTCGGGCGCCGTCACGCCCTTGGCCCGCGCCGCCTCAATCAGCGCAGCCTCGGTCGCGTGCCCGTAAGGTCGCCCCTCCATAAAGGCGAGGCTCGGCGCGCGGCGCAGGACATAGGCGCTGCCGCCAGCCGCGAACCGCCAGCTTTCCATCACCGCCCCGCCGGTGAGCCGCTGCGGCGCCAACGACAAAGCGCCGAGGCCGACGCGGGCACAGACCCGCGCCAGCCCGGCGCTCAGTTCGTCAGGTGACATCCCCACGCGAGCTTACGCGGGAACGTTGTCCTTCTTCACGGTGATCACCTGCGCGTAGGTGAACTCCTTGAGGCCTTCCTTGCCGTATTCGGCGCCGAAGCCCGACTGCTTGTGCCCGCCAAACGGCGCGAACGGCGACAGGTGGAGGTATTCGTTGACCCACACCGTCCCGGTTTCGAGCTGTTCGGCGATGGCCACGCCCTTCTCCGGATTGCCGGTCCACACCGCGCCCGCGAGGCCGTATTCGGACGCATTGGCGCGCGCGATCACTTCTTCTTCGGTCGAGAACTTCATCAGCGGCATGACCGGGCCGAACTGCTCTTCGGCAACGATGCGCGCGTCTTCGGGCGGGTTGTCGATGATCGTCAGCGGCACGAAATAGCCGGTGCCGCTCGGGTCAACATTGCCGCCGAGCAGGAACTTGTAGCCATTGTCCTTGGCGTCATCGATCAGCTCGATCACGCGTTCGTACTGCTTCTTGTTCTGGATCGGACCAACGCCCGTGCCTTGCTGCGCGCCGTCGCCGACGGTAACGGTCTTAGCGTATTCGACGATTGCCGCCGACAGCTCGTCATAGATATCCTCGTGGATATAAACGCGCTTGGCCGCGACACAGATCTGGCCTGCGTTCGAGAAGCTCGACCAGAACAATTGTTCGGCGACCTTCTTGGGATCGGCATCGGGAAGCACGATCGAGGCGTCGTTGCCGCCCAGTTCGAGCGTGATGCGCTTCAAGTCGGCGCTGGCGCCCTCCATGATCTTCTTGCCCGTCGCGGTCGATCCGGTGAAGGTGATCTTGTCGATATCGGGGTGCGAGGTCATCAGCGGCCCGAGCGAATCCTCGCCGGTGATGATGTTGACGACGCCTGCGGGCACCAGCGGCGCGATCAGCTCGGCGATGCGCAGCGTGGTCAGCGGGGTGAAGGGCGAAGGCTTGAGCACGATGGTGCAGCCCGAAAGCATCGCGGGCGCGATCTTCTGGATCGCCATCATCACCGGGAAGTTCCACGGCACGATCCCCGCAACCACGCCCACCGGCACGCGGCGGGTGCGACTGAGGCGCGTGTCGCTGTCCTCGTTGATCTCGTCCTCGAGGCTGAGCGTGGACTGCGCCGCGCTCATGCCCGCAGCACCGTAAATCTCGCCCTTGGCCTGATCGTGCGGCTTGCCCTGCTCGCTGGTCAGCAGGCGGTACAGCTCGTCGGCATTGGCCTTGATCGCGCCCGAGATCGCAAGAATCGCGGCGCGGCGTTCCTCGATCGGGGTGTTCTTCCAGGTCTTGAACGCAGTGCGCGCGGCGGCGACGGCGCGGTCCAGCTCGTCCTTGCCGCAAGCTGGCACCTGGCCGATCACCTGCTCGGTCGCCGGGTTGACGACGTCGAGCCAATGGTCGGTGGTGACCATCTCGCCGCCGATAAGATTTTTGTACTGGGTAACCATGAAGTGTCCTCTCTAACGATCGGGGAGTCGTCCCTCTCCCGCTCAGGTTGGCGCGTTGCATAGCAAAACGCAACGCTCACGTTGCGGGCGGGGTAGCGCTTGCGGCGGGCCATATCACCTGACGATTGCGCTATCAGCGGGGCGGCCTATGGAGGCGGCGCACAACACGCCGCGAGGAGCCCCCGCATGACCGACACCCGCCCCGACCTCGTGATCTACGGCAGCCCGATCTCGCCGTTCGTGCGCAAGGTTGCCGGCGTGTGCATCGCCAAGCTGGTGCCCTACGATGTCGAGGCGATCAACGTGTTCGATCCGCCCGCGTGGTTCCGCGACATCTCGCCGATGAAGCGCATTCCGGTGCTGCGCGACCGTTCCGTGGCCGAGGAAGGCATCGCAGGCACCATCGCCGACAGCTCCGCGATCTGCGCCATGATCGAGAAGAAGCATCCTGCGCCTGCACTCTATCCGGACGATCCGATGGCGCTGGGCGAGGCATTGTTCATCGAAGAATATGCCGACACCGCGCTGGCGATGGCCGGCGGCCTCGGCATCTTCCGCCCGATCTTCTTCGCGGTCAGCAAGGGCGAGGAGCCCGGTCTCGACAAAGCGCGCGATGCCTGGGCGAACCAGCTCCCGCCGATCTTCGACGTGCTGGAAATGCGGCTGGGCGGGCGCGAATTCTTCGCAGGCGGTGCGCTGTCGATTGCCGACATCGCGGTCACGACGGTTTTGATGCAAGTATCGCTGGTGGCCGAGACGCCGCTCGCCAAGTGGCCGGGCCTTGCGGCGCATTTCGCAGGCATGAAGGCCCTGCCGCTGATCGCGCAACCTTATGCGGCTGCGGAGAAGGTGGTGCGCAGGGCCTTGCCGACGCCCTTCGACCTGACCTAAGTCCCTCCCCGCGAACAACGAACAGGCGACCAGCATGGCGAGCGAATGGTGCATCGGGATCATCGGCGGATCGGGCCTCTATGCCATGGACGGCATCGAGGACGCGCAGTGGATCGCGATCGATACGCCGTGGGGCGATCCGTCGGACGAGATCCTGTGCGGCCGCATCGGCGAGGTGAAGGTGCGCTTCCTGCCCCGCCACGGCCGCGGTCACCCGGTCAGCCCCAGCGAACTGAACTCCCGCGCCAATATCGACGCCCTGAAGCGCGCCGGCTGCACCGATATCCTTGCGATCTCGGCCGTCGGCAGCTTGCGCGAGGAGCTTGAGCCCGGGCGGTTCGCCGTGGTCGAACAGTTCATCGACCGCACCGTCCACCGCCCCAGCACCTTCTACGGCAGCGGCTTTGTCACTCACGTGTCGATGGCCGATCCTGTGTGCCCGCGCCTCTCCGAAATGGCCGCCCACGCGGTCGCCGACGCCAAGGGCAAGGTCGCGGTCGGCGCCACCTATCTGGCGATGGAAGGCCCGCAATTCTCGACCCGCGCCGAAAGCCGGATGTACCGCCAGTGGGGCGCGGACGTGATCGGCATGACCGCCATGCCCGAAGCCAAACTCGCCCGCGAGGCGGAACTGCCCTATGCGCTGGTCGGCATGGTCACCGATTACGACTGCTGGCGCGACGGCGAGGCGGTCGACGTTGCGCAGGTGGTCGGCCAGATGCAGGCCAACGGCGCGCTGGCCCGCGCGATGGTCACGAATTTCATCGCCGCCCTGCCGGAAGAGCGCGAGCCCTCACCGATCGACTTCGCGCTCGACGACGCAGTGATTACGGCGCCTTCGGAGCATGATCCCGAGGTGATGGCGAAGTTGGATGCGGTGGCGCGGCGGTTGTTTGCTTGAGGGGCAAACGTCCGCTTCCGACGAGCTGCGAACAAAAGCTGCCGTTCGGGTAACGACCCCGTTGCGGACGTTCGCTGGTGGTGCGACACACGCCCATGTGCTGTTGGAGGCAATATGGCGATCAGCGAGTTCCAAATCGGTGGGAGCGGCTTTCCTCCGCTGTTAATCGGCATGTCGCGGCGCGAAATTGATGAGATGCTGGGCGAGCTTCCCAAGGCAGACGGCGCAGGTTTGAATGGGGAGGAAGCGTTACGATACGGCTCGCACGTTCGGGTGGTTACGCGTCAAGATCGAGCAGTCGAGATCGCTCTCGTTCCCCCGGCCATAGTGTTATTCCAAGGCAAGCCTTTGTTCGAGGGTGGCAGTGTCTGGCGCGACATCGTTGCGGCAGATGGCGATGCTCAAGAAACCCTCGGGTTCGTCGTTCTGCGGAGGCTTGGACTGACGCTTACGGGCTTTCACGACGGAGATCGCGAACAGCTTGCGATAACGGCGTTTGAACCCGGTCGATGGGACGTGCTCGAGCACGAGATGCGGCCGCTGCGTCCATAAGCTGCCCTTCCGCTAATCACCCACATCCGGACATTCCCATTCTTCGGGGCACAACCTAAAATCGGACGCTTGCTCCACTCGCGGGAGAGCCACCTCTCCGCCTGACCCGCTAATCCCCCACAAAGTCCCCCGGCGTGCCCTCGTGTGGGGCCTCGTGCGTCGCCCACTCCGCTCCGCCCGGCGGCGCTGCGGGCGCTCCAGCTGGCCCCGCAGGCTCGCTCGCCTCGCCGTGCCGCAGGCGGTGCAGGTGCACCTTGGCGATCATGTTGGCGCTGATCGGCGCGGTCATGAACAGGAACACCGACACCAGCAGCTCGTGGGTGGTCCACACCCCGCGCACGAGGTGGAACCACAGTACGGATGCGACGAGGATCGCGCCCAGCCCCAGTGTCGAGGCCTTCGTTGGCCCATGCAGCCGCTCCATCAGCGAGGGCAGGCGCACCAGCCCCCAGCTGCCCACCAGCGCCAGCCCCGCGCCGATCACGATGAGGGCGCTGACCAGAATGTCGGCGAAACCGGCGGCGGTCATTCGATGATGTCCCCGCGCAGCAGGAACTTGGCGTAGGCGACCGTGCCGACGAAGCCGACCATGGCGAGCAGCAGCGCCGCCTCGAACGACGTGCCGCTGCTCGTCGCAATGCCGGTCAGCACGATGAGGCCGATCACGTTGATCACCATCGTATCGAGCGCGAGGATGCGGTCGGCCACCCCGGGGCCCTTGAACAGGCGCCACAGGTTCAGCGCCAGCGCGAAGCCCAATGCGCCGAAGCCGAAGGTGAGCGCATAGGCGATCATGCGAAGATCCTCTTCAGCCGTGCCTCGTAACGCGCCTTGACCTTGGCAATCTCGGCGGCCGGATCAGGCGCATGGAGCGCGTGGACCAGCAGATACTTCCCGCAGGCCGAGACATCCGCCGAGACCGTGCCCGGCGTCAGGCTGATCGTCCCGGCGAACACCGTGATCGCCTCGGGCGTGGTGAGATCGAGCGGGATGGTGAGCCATGCGGGCTTGAGGTCGCGGGTCGGTTTGAAGAGGATGATCGCGGCCACCTGGAAATTGGCGACGATGATGTCCCCCAGCACGATCCCGCAATAGGCGGCGGCGGGGAGGAAGCGCAGCTTGGGCCGGTCCGGCCACCACGGCGCGGTGACAATCGGCACGGCAACGCCGACAACGAGGCCGAGGAACAGCGCGCCGAAGCTGACCTCGCCGACCATCACCATCCACATGATCACCAGCAGGACCGTGAGGCCGGGATGCGGCAGGAGGCGCGCGGTCATCGCACCGCCTCCTTAAGGACAGTGCGGGCGCTCTCAGCGGGATCGAGCACCTGCGCGGCGGCGGCGTCCGCATAGGCGCTCGCCCAGCCCGCGCCTGCCGTCAGCAGGGCCAGCAGCGCGAGCGCCAAGACAGGCGCGATGAGGTCGGCGCGGCTGGCGGGCGCAGGCGGGGCCTCGCCCTCCACCGACTTCAAGAACACCGCGCTGCCGACGCGGGCGAAGCCGACCACGCCGATGAAAGTCGTCCCCAAGATCACGCCCCACGCCCAGCCCCAGTCAGGGAGCGCAGCGACAGCCTTGAGGATCAGCAGCTTGCCGATGAAACCCGACAGCGGCGGCAGGCCCGTGGCGGCGATCGCGGCGGCCATGAACAGCAGTCCGATGCCGCCGCGCCCGGCGAAGTCCGGTCCGGGGCTCGCCGTGTCGCCAAAGGAGCCGCGCCGCCGCCTTACGACGTCGGCCACGAGGAACAGTGCGGCCGCCGCGAGGGTCGAATGCACGAGGTAGTAGAGGCCCGCGCCGAGGCTCCCCGCGCTCCACCCGGCGACCGCGATCAGCAGCGTGCCGGTCGAACCGATCACGGCGTAGGAGGCCTGCTCGGAGAGACTGCGCGCGGCGAACACCCCCGCAAAGCCGACGACGGCGCTCACCAACGCGGCGGGCAGCAGCCACGGCGCGGGCACCCACGCCGCCGCGCCTGCGTCCTCACCGAACACCTGCGGCACCACACGGATGATCGCATAGACCCCGACCTTGGTCATGATCGCAAACAGCGCCGCCACCGCCGGCGTCGACACCGCATAGGTGCGCGGCAGCCACAGATGGAGCGGCGCGACCGCGGCCTTGAGCGCAAAGACGCTCACCAGCAGCAGCCCTGCGATCCGCAGCAGGCCTTGGTCGGCAGGCGCGACTTCGGCGACCGCCAAGCCCATGTCGGCCATGTTGAGCGTGCCGGTCAGCGCGTAAAGCATCCCCAGCGCGATCAGGAAGATCGACGATCCGACGAGGTTCACCACCACATACTGCACCCCCGCCTTGAGCCGCGCCGGGCCTTGCCCGTGGAGCATCAGGCCGTAACACGCGATCAGCAGCACCTCGAAGAACACGAACAGGTTGAACAGGTCGCCCGTCAGGAACGCGCCGTTCAGCCCCATCAGCTGGAACTGGAACAGCGGGTGGAAGTGCCAGCCCTTGCGATCAGCCCCGGTGACGACGGCATGGAGCAGCGCGATCAGCGACAACACCGCCGTCAGCACCAGCATCATCGCCGCGAGCCGGTCCGCGACCAGCACGATCCCGAACGGCGCGGGCCACTCGCCCAAAGCGTAGGCGAAGATCGTCCCGCCCGAGACTTGCGCCATCAGCGCCAGTGAGCAGACGAGCAGCGACAGGCACGAGACCAGCGCAATGCCCACGCCCAGCCCGCGCCGCCGCCGCATCGCCAGCAGCGCCAACGGCGCGGCAAGCGCGGGAATCGCGACGGGCAGAATGGGGAGGTGCGCGGCGAAGCTCACGGCGCAGCGTCCTCCGCCATCCCGTCCTGCACGTCGCAAGGCACGCGGTCGCCGTCGACATGGTCGCTGCCGGTCTCGAGGAAGCTGCGCAACGCGAGGATCACCACGAAGGCGGTCATGCCGAAGGTGATGACGATCGCGGTCAGCACCAGCGCCTGCGGGAGCGGGTCGGTGTAGGCGCTCACGGCCCCGCCCTTAACAGCATCCCAGATCGGCGGGCGGCCCACCACCAGACGCCCGCTCGCGAACAGGAACAGGTTCACCGCATAGGAGATCAGCGTGAGGCCGAGCACCACCTGGAAGGTCCGCGCGCGCAAGGTCAGGTAGATGCCGCCTGCGACCAGCACGCCGATCGCGCTCGCGACGAGGAACTCGTAGGTCATGCCCCGGCGCTCCCGTCCTTGGCCCCGTCGGCGCGCGCGGCGGCTTGCGCGATGTGGCTCAATTGCGCCAGCGCCAGCATCACCGTGCCCAGCACGGTCAGGAACACCCCCGCGTCGAACAGCATCGCGCTCGCCAGCTCGAATTCGCCCACCAGTGGCAGGTGGAAATAGTCGAACCACGAGGTAAGAAAATTCGCCCCCAGCAGCACCGCGCCAAGCCCCGTTGCCATCGCCAGCAACACGCCCCACCCGATCAGCCGGTGCTCGCCGAAGGGCAGCCGCTCATCCGACCAGTCGAACCCGGCGGCGAGGTATTGCACAAGGAAGGCGATCCCCACCACCAGCGCGGCGATGAAGCCGCCGCCCGGCTGGTTGTGGCCGCGCAGGAACAGGAAGATGCCGACGGTGAGCGTGAGCGGCAGGATGATCCGGCTCGCTACAACAAGCATCATCGGATGGCGCTCGGGCGAGTGCGGCATCGCGTGGCGCCACGCCCGCAGCCGCGCGCCCGCTGCCCCGGTCGCGGCGGTATCGAGCAGCGCGAAGATGCCCAGCCCCGCGATGCCGAGCACGATGATCTCGCCCAACGTATCGAATGCGCGGAAGTCGACGAGGATGACGTTCACGACGTTGGTCCCGCCCCCGCCGGACTTGGCGTTGGCGAGATGCCAGGCGGCGATGCTTGGGCCGGGATCGCGGGTCAGCATCGCCCAGGCGATCCCGCCGATCAGCACACCGCCCGTCACCGCCAAGCCTGCGTCGCGCCACTTGCGCGGGGCCGAGGACAGCGCCGGAGGGTTCTTGGGCAACAAATTCAGCGCGAGCAGCAGCAGCAGCACCGTCACCACCTCGACCGAAATCTGGGTGAGCGCGAGGTCGGGCGCGGAAAACTGCACGAAGGTGAGGGAGACGACGAGGCCGATGACGCTGGTGGTGATCAGCGCGCGCAGGCGGTTGTGCGAATCCCTCACGACGGCTCCCGTCGCCGCGATCAGCAGCGCCCAGGCGATGATCCCGGTGGGCGAGGCGGAGAGGCCTGCGCGGGTGCCGGTCAGCACGCCGCCGCCGGTCAGCGCACCGTCGATCACCAGCAGGATGGTGACCGCGAAGCTCGCCAGCAGCATGGTCTGGAGCGAAGGCGTGTGGGCGGCGACTACGCCCTTGCGCACGCACGTGTCGGCAAAGCGCATCGCCGCTTCGAACAGCCGCTTGGCATCGGGCAGCGGCGCGGCCTCCCAGACGGCGAGCAGGCGCTTGTGCTGCCACAGCAGCGCCGCGCCGCCCGCCACGGCGACAAGGCTTAGGATCAGCGCAAGGTTCATCCCGTGCCACAGCGCAAGGTCGAACTCCGGCACCGGGCCGCCGGTCACCGCCGCCGTCGCCGCCCCCACTAGCGGCGCTGCCAGCGTCATCGGGATCAGGCCGAGCAGCACGGCCAGCGTGGTCAGCAGCGCAGGGCTCGCCCACATGCCCGCGCCGGGATCATGCGCCCGCGCGAAGGGCTCGGTCTCGCGCGGCTGTCCGAAGAAAAGGTGCACTGCGAGCCGCAGCGAATAGCCGACCGAAAGCGCCGCGCCGAGGGTCGCCAGCGCTGGAAGCCACCATGTGCCTGTGTTCAGCGTCTCTCCCAGCATCAGCTCCTTGGAGAGGAACCCGCCCAGCGGCGGCAGCCCCGCCATCGAGGCGGCGGCGAGCGTAGCCACAAGAGCAGTGATCGGCATAGCCTTGGCCAGCCCGCCCAGCCGCCGGATGTCGCGCGTGCCGGTCTCGTGCTCGGCAATCCCGGCGCTCATGAACAGCGCCGCCTTGAAGGCCGCGTGGTTGAGGATGTGCAGCACCGCCGCCAGCGCCGCCGCCTCAAGGCTGAAACCGAGCAGCATCACCAGCATGCCGAGCTGCGAGATCGTCGAGTTGGCGAGGATGCTTTTGAGGTCGTGGCGGAACAGCGCGACGGCCGCTCCCATGATCATCGTGACGAGGCCGGTGGTCGTGACAATCACCGTATAAGCTTCGGTACCCGCCAGCACCGGCCACAGCCGCGCGAGCAGGAACACGCCCGCCTTCACCATCGTCGCGGAGTGCAGGTAGGCGCTCACCGGGGTCGGCGCGGCCATCGCGTGGGGGAGCCAGAAGTGGAACGGGAACTGCGCCGACTTGGTGAAGCAGCCGACGAGAATGAGGCCAAGGATCGCGGGGTAAAGCGGCGAGGCTTTCACGAGTTCGCCCCGCTGGAGGATGGCGGCGAGGTCGAAGCTCCCCGCCGCGAGGCCCAGCAGCACCATGCCCCCGATCAGGGCGATCCCCCCGCCTCCGGTCACCGCCAGCGCCATGCGCGCGCCCTGCCGGGCTTCGGGCTTGTGCTGCCAGAACCCGATCAGCAGGAACGAGGCGAGGCTGGTCAGCTCCCAGAACACCAGCAGCAGCAGCACGTTGCCCGCGATGACGATGCCGAGCATCGCGCCCTGAAAGAGCATCAGGCTGGCGAAGAAGCGACCCGTGTCTTCGTCCTTGTCGAGGTAGCTATGCGCGAAGATCACCACCAGCAGCCCGATCCCGAGGATCAGCATTGCAAACATCCAGCCCAGCGGATCAACCATCAGCGTGAGATCGAGGCCGAGTGCTGGCACCCATGCCCAGCTTGCAGATGCCACCGTGCCGTCCAGCACCGGAGCGGCAAGGCTAGCCAGCAGCGCAACTCCGCCTGCGCTCGCTGCGACTGCGATCCCGGAATGGACGGCCCGCGGCGCACCGTGCAGCAGCGCGATGGCGAGCGCGGCGATGAAAGGGAGCGCGGTCAGCGTCAGAAGCGTCAGGCTCATCGGCATCGGCGGGTTCTCGTGTCCTTCCTCGCGCGCATTGGGGTAGCGGTGCGCCAAAGGCATAGACGAGGGGGTCTTGCGGGCACAACCGAAACCGGATTGCGGGCAATCCGGGCACAAAACGAGCGTGTTGTAGAGGCCCCTTTGCGCCTTCCAGACCCCCTCTTGAGGCGTTTAGACCCCCTCTAGGCCCCCGCTAGGCCCCTGCTAGACCCCCTCTAGAAGGCGCTATTGGCGATGTTTCACGTGAAACACGCCGTCAAAGAGCATCGGGGTCAGTCGCCCTCAAATGCCATCAGCGCGCCAACTTCGATCCCCGCAGCCCGCAGCCGCTCGGCCCCGCCAAGGTCGGGCAGGTCGATCACGAACAGCGCGTGGCTGATTACCGCGCCCGCCATGCGCAGCAGCTCGGCCGAGGCCAGCGCGGTGCCGCCGGTAGCGATCAAGTCGTCGACGATTACGACGTTCTGCCCCGGCTCGATCGCACCGGGATCCATCTCCAACCGGTCAGTGCCGTATTCGAGCGCGTAGTCGATGCCGATCGCCGGGATGGGGAGCTTGCCGGGCTTTCTCACGGGCACAAAGCCGATGCCGAGTTGGACCGCCACCGCCGCGCCGAAGATGAACCCGCGCGCTTCCATACCGGCGATCTTGTGCGCGCCCGCTCCGGCAGCGAGCTGCGCGAGGTGGTGGACGCTCGACGCCATGCCCTGATGGTGACCGATCAGCGTGGTGATGTCGCGGAACTGGATGCCGGGGTGCGGGAAATCCGGCACGGTGCGCACAAGCGCCTTGAGGTCCTCGGGCGAGAGATGCCCGGAAAAGTTCGGCGTGGTCATGTCGGATCGGCCCCTTTCAGCGCCCTCAAAAGCAGAGCGCCCCGCCATCCGCAAGGGATGACGGGGCGCCGATGCTTTTCTCCGGGCGGGAAGCTTACTTCTTCTTCGGCTTCAGCCCGGCCCAGATCTGCTTGTAGGACAGGAAGGCCAGCGCCGTCGCGAACAGCAGGAAGCCGACCACGAACCAGCCCGTCTGCTTGCGCTCGATCAGCGAAGGCTCAGCCGTCCAGGTGAGGAAGGCGGCGACGTCGGTGGACATCTGCGCAACGGTGGACTTGGTGCCATCAGCATAGGTCACCTGATCATCGCTCAGCGGCTGGGGCATGGCGATGTTCACGTTGGGGTAGTGCTTGTTGAAATATAGGCCGTCCGGGGTCTCGAAGCCAACCTTCGCTGCCTTGGCCGGATCAGCTTCGCCGTAGCCGGTGAGGAGACTGTAAACGTAGTTCGAACCGTCGCCACGCGCCTTGGTCATCAGCGAGAGATCGGGCGGGATGGCGTTGTTGTTCGCCGCAGCCGCCGCGATGGCGTTGGGGTAGGGGCTCGGGAAGCCGTCGACCGGAGTGCCCGGACGGGTGGTGGTCTCGCCAGTGGCGGGATCGATGCCCGGAACGGTCCAGCTCTTGGCTTCGGCCTCAACCTCGGCGTCGGTGTAGCCGAGCTGCTTGAGATTGCGGAACGAGACGAACTTCAGGCTGTGGCAGCCTGCGCAGACCTCCTTGTACACCTGATAGCCGCGCTGCAACTGGGCGTAGTCCCACTTGCCCATCGCGCCGTCGAACGAGAAGCCGCCCGCCGGGCCTTCGCCATGCTCGTAGAAAGCATAGGAGGGCTGCTTTTCGGCCGGGGGGCCGAAAGCCAGGTTGTAGGCACCGGGCAGGAGCGACCAGAACAGCAGCACCGCAGTAATGGCGAGGCCCGCTAGGATGCCGCCGAGACGAATAGTCATGTCCGAACTCTTTCTCGTTATCGGTTCAGATTGCTTGGGTGTGCGCGCCGCCGATCACTCGGCCGGTTGCAGCGACCCATCGGTGGCAGTGCCGGGGAGACCCTCGACGACGCTTCCGGGATTGATCTTGCCGCCACCCGAGGTGCTGCCAGGCTTGTCCCCGCCGAGCACCGCTTCGGTGATCGAGAAGGGCAGGGGCTTGGGCACTTCGATCTGGCTCACGATCGGCAGGATGACCAGGAAGTGGAGGAAGTAATAAGCCGTCGCGATCTGGCTGATGATCACGAATGGCTCCTCCGCCGGCGCGCCACCGCAATAGGTCAGCACGGCCATGTCGATCACCAGCACCCAGAAGAACTTCCGGAACAACGGGCGATAGTGACCCGAGCGTACCGGGCTCTTGTCCAGCCAGGGCAGGAAGAACCACACCAGGATCGAGCCGAACATCGCGATCACGCCGAGCAGCTTGGCCGGGACCAGCACGATGCCGGTGAACGGAATACCAAGGTCACCGGTGAAGGCGCGCAGAATTGCGTAGAATGGCAGGAAATACCATTCGGGCACAATGTGCGCAGGCGTCGAGAGCGGGTTCGCCTCAATATAGTTGTCAGGGTGCCCCAGCGCGTTGGGCAGGAAGAAGACAATCGTCGCGAACAGGATCAGGATTACGCCGAGGCCGAAACCGTCCTTGCTGGTGTAGTAGGGGTGGAACGGCACAGTGTCCGATTCCTGCTTCACTTCCACACCAGTCGGGTTCGACGAGCCGGGGATGTGAAGTGCCCAGATATGCAGGATCACGACGCCCGCGATTACGAAGGGCAGCAGGAAGTGGAGCGAGAAGAAGCGATTGAGCGCAGCGTTGTCCGGCGCAAATCCGCCCAGCAGCCACACCTGCAGCGGCTCGCCAATCAGCGGGATCGCGCTGAACAGACCGGTAATGACCTGCGCGCCCCAGAAGCTCATCTGGCCCCAAGGCAGCACGTAGCCCATGAAGGCCGTTGCCATCATCAGCAGGAAGATTGTCACGCCCAGCAGCCAGATCATCTCGCGCGGGGGCTTGTAAGACGAATAGAAGAACCCGCGGAAGATGTGCAAGTAGATCACGATGAAGAAGAAGCTCGCCCCGTTCGCGTGGGCATAGCGCATCATCCAGCCGTAGTTGACGTCGCGCATGATGTGCTCAACCGTCCCGAAGGCGATCGCGCCGTTCGCCGCATAGTGCATCGCGAGCACCACGCCGGAAACGATCTGAACCATGAGGAAGAAGCCGGCGAGCACGCCGAAGTTCCACATGTAGTTCAGGTTGCGCGGCACCGGATAACCGGCGCCAACCGCGCTGTAGACGAGCCGCGGAAGCGGCAATTTCTCGTCAAGCCACTTGGTGAAAGCGGATTGCGGTTCATATGGCTTGGCCCAGGCGAAACTCATGGCGTTCTCTCGGCTTGATCGTTGTGGAAGGACGGACGGTTATCGTTATGACTTAGTTACGAAAGCTCAGCCGACACGGACGATGGTGTCGGATTTAAATGCGTACTCAGGTACCATCAGGTTCTTCGGTGCGGGGCCTTTGCGGACGCGGCCGGCAATGTCGTAGTGCGAACCGTGGCAGGGGCAGAAATAGCCGCCGAAGTCGCCTTTGTTTTCACCCTCAGCGGCACCAAGTGGCACACAGCCAAGGTGGGTGCAGACGCCCATGGTGATGAGGATGTCCTCGTGGCCTACCTGGGTGCGCTCAGCGAGGGTCTGCGGATCGCGCATGTCGACGGCATCGTCCTTCTTGGCAGCGGCGATTTCCTCAGGGGTCATGCGCTTCACGAAGAGCGGCTGCTTGCGGAACGACGCCTTGATGCTTTGACCTGGCTGGATCGCGCTCAGATCGATTTCGGTGCTGCTCGCGGCGAGCACGTCCTGCGAGGGCGACATCTGGCTGATCAGCGGAAACAGGACCGATGCCCCGCCGACGCCCGCGGTGCTCAATGCGGCGATGTGGATCCAGTCACGGCGGCGGACGCCATCTTCGGCGCTGAGTACGCCCTTGCTGAATTCGGTGGTAGCGGCCGGTTCAGTAGCCATTTCGTCTTACCCTGCTCGTTTTACCGCGCCGGAAAAAGCCTGCGCGGCGTGTGTTCAAGTGGCGGAGCATATGGCCCCGGTCCGATCCGTCGATTGATCCCAGCTTCGAGCCAGCAAGTGCCTTGCGGCACACCGGGCTCAAACCTCGCGGGGCCAACTAACGGCAATCCAGCGAAAATCCAACCGTGTTTTAAGCAAGCCACGTTCGCACACGTGCAAGGCGGTGTCAGGGCAGCGCGATCATGCTGATCATGCGGCCGTAATTTGCCTCGCCCGCCTGCGTGGCGCGCCGATGGGAGTGGTAACGCATGGCCCCTGAAAAAGTATCCCGGCCCATATCCGCAATTTTGCTAAGGCCTGCCGCTGCAAGCCGGTCGAGAATGAAACCCGGCAGGTCGAAGTGCCAGCGCTGCGTGCCCTCGCGGTCCGTTGCGGAGGCGAAGAAGCGCTCGGCGTCCTCGGCAAAGCGGGCGCGGAACGGGGCGTCGACCTCGTAGCTGGCTTGCGCGATCGTCGGACCCAGGACGGCGGCAATATGGCTGCGCCGGGCACCCAGTGCTTCCATCGCGGCAATCGTGTTCTCGAGCACGCCACCGACGGCCCCGCGCCATCCGGCATGGGCCGCGCCGATCACGCTGGCCTCGCGGTCGGCGAAGAGGACGGGTGCGCAGTCAGCGGTGACGATCCCGAGTACTATGCCCGGCGTCACGGTCACCAACGCGTCGGCCACAGGACGCCCCTCGGCGGCATCGTCCCACGCCGTAGCGGCCACGACCACATCGGGCGAATGCACCTGATGCGGCGCGGCGAGCTTGCCACCGGGCAGGATCGCCTCGGCAGCGGCGGCGCGCAGCAATTGCACCTCGGCGCCGTCACCCGGACCGCCGAAGCCGAACTGGTGCGCATCCCCGGCGCTGCCGAAGAAGCCGTGCGGCACACCTGCCAGCAGCGGCGAAGCCTCGATCTGAAACGCGCTCACGTCAGCTTTCCAGCGAGCGGCTGACCTGCTCGAAGGTATCGCGCGATAGATTTCCGCCTGCGAGAATGCGTTCGAGCTCGGCCTTCATCAGCGCGGCCCGCCCCGGCTCGATCCGCCGCCAGCGCCCCAATGCGGGCACGAATCGCGCCGCGGTTTGCGGGTTAATCGGGTCCAATGCGAGGATCACGTCGGCGACCATCCGATAACCCTCGCCGTCTGCTGCATGGAAGCCCGTGGGATTGCCCGCGAAGGCCATGTGCAGCGAGCGCACCCGGTTGGGGTTCTTCATCGTGAAGTCCGGATGCTCGGCAAGCTTGCGGACATGCGCGATCACGTCGGGGTGCAGCGACAGCGCCTGCAGGGTGAACCACTTGTCCACCACCAGGGCATTGTCCTTGTAGCGCTCGTAGAAGGCGGCGAGCTTTGCCTCGCGCGCCGGATGATCGAGCCCGCACAGCACCATCAGCGCGCCCTGCCGGTCGGTCATGTTGTCGGCCGCGTCATATTGCGCCGCCGCCAGCTCCGCCGCGCACGCCGGGTCTGCTGCGGCGAGCAGGGCCAAGGCAATGGTCTTGACCTTGCGCGCGCCGCGCCCCGCCGAATCGGCGAGCGCAGCGCCCGAGGCGCGGGCGTGGAGCGCCTGCAATTCGACCGCCAGCGCCGTGCCGATCGCGGCTTTGAGCCCTTCGCGCGCAGCATGAATCGCGCCGGGATCGGCCTTGCGGTTGCCGGTCGCCATCACCTCGAACAGGTAGGTTTCCGAAGGGAGCACCATAAGTTCGCCGCGCATTGCATCTTCGAGGGCATTGTCGGCGAGGCTCGCGCGGAAGGCGCCGATGATTGCGGCTTCGCCTGCGGCCTGCTCCTCTGCGACAAGCGTCCCGCTCGCAGTGCCGACTAGGCGGCCGACAGCCAGTTCCTGCAAAGCTTCCGAGCGGGCGAAGGGATCATCGTCATGCGCCGCGAGGAACACGAGGTCATCGCGGGCCAGAGCGCGCTCGATTACCACCGGGGCGGTGTAGCCGCGGTTGATCGAGACCACCGGGTCAGGCCCGGCGAGCGGGAGGTCGAACGTCTGCTCTTCCCCGCTCAGCACCACTAGCTGCTCCGCCCCGAGCACGCCGCCGCGCGAATGCAGCGCGAGCTTGAGCGGGATCGGCATCGGCAGCTTGTCGGGCTGGCCGGGGGTGGCGGGAACAGTCTGCTTCAGGGTGAGACGCAGAACGTCGCCCTCCGCGACCTGCGAGACCGTCACGCGCGGGGTGCCGGCCTGGCTATACCAGCGGCGAAACTGTGCGAGGTCGATCTGCGCCCCGTCCTCGATCGCTGTGATGAAATCCTCGCAGGTCGCAGCTTCGCCGTCATGCCGGTCGAAGTAGAGGTCGGTGCCCGCGCGGAACCGCGCCGCACCGACCATCGAGCGCATCATGCGGATGACCTCGGCGCCCTTGTTATAGACGGTCGCGGTATAGAAGTTGCTGATCTCGCGGTAGCTATCAGGCCGGATCGGGTGCGCGAGCGGCCCTGCATCCTCGGGGAACTGCGCCGCGCGCAGAATCCGCACATCCTCGATCCGCTTGACCGCCTCGCCCCGCATGTCCTGCGAGAAAAGCTGATCGCGCAGCACCGTGAAGCCCTCCTTCAAGGAGAGCTGGAACCAGTCGCGGCAGGTCACGCGGTTGCCCGACCAGTTGTGGAAGTATTCGTGCGCGATCACGCCCTCTACCGCGTCGAAATCGCTATCGGTCGCGGTGTCCGGGTCGGCCAGCACGTATTTCGTGTTGAAGACGTTGAGCCCCTTGTTCTCCATCGCCCCCATGTTGAAGTCGGAGACGGCGACGATGTTGTAGAGGTCGAGGTCATATTCGCGGCCGAACACCTCCTCGTCCCATTGCATCGAGCGGTGGAGCGATTCCAACGCATGGTCGGTGCGTTCGAGATCCTCCGCCCGCACCCAGACATTGCATTCGACGACGCGGCCCGAGCGGGTGGTGAACGGCTTGGAATTCGCCACCAGATCGCCCGCGACCAGCGCGAAGAGGTAGGAGGGCTTGGGCCAGGGGTCGTGCCACTCGGCCCAGTGGGTGCCGTCGGCGTTCTCGCCCGCAGCGGTACGGTTGCCATTGCACATCAGGATCGGGAAGGCGGCGCGGTCGCCCTCCATCCGCACGCGATATGTGGAGAGCACATCGGGCCGGTCGGGGAAGAAGGTGATGCGGCGGAAGCCTTCCGATTCGCATTGGGTGCACAGCATCCCGTTCGAGGCATAGAGCCCCATCAGCTGGGTGTTGGCGGAAGGGTCGATCTGGGTGACGATCGTGACCATATGGCGGTCGCCTGAAAGCGTCACGACCAGATCCGGGCCGTCCATCCGCCAATCCGCAGGCGCGCCGTCCACCGTCACGCTCGTGGCGGAGAGGCTGTCGCCGCCGAGCCGAAGCTCGCCGGAGGGCTGCGCGGCGGGGTTGCGCTCGAGGGTGAGGGTCGCGGTGACGGTGGTCGCCTCCAGCCCGAGCCGGAAGTCGAGCGCGGTGGTCGGCACCAGCCACGGATAGGGCAGGTAATCCTCGCGCCGGATCATCGGCGGTGCGTGCGGGGTCGGGGCGGCATCCGCGATTTCGGGGTTGCCGTCGGGCGTGGTGGGGGTGGTTGCGATGTCCATGCGCGCCGATTTAGGTTGATTCGGGCGGCGGTCCAATCATTAGGTTTGTGCCAATGTCGCATTTGCTGATCTTCGGCCTCGGCTACACCGCGGGGCGCATCGCCGAGACCATGCGGGCGCGCGGTTGGCGGGTGTGCGCAACGGGGAGCTCGGGCGATATCGCCTTCGCCGATCATGACGCGGTGCTGGCAGCGATTGGCGAGGCCTCGCACATCCTCTCATCGGTCCCGCCCGAGCGGGCAACGGGCGGCGATCCGGTGCTGGAAAGCTACGGCGCGGCGTTGAAGGGCTTCGGGGCGGGCAGATCGCTGTTCTACCTCTCATCCACCGGAGTCTACGGCGACCGGCAAGGCGCGTGGGTCGACGAGGCAACGCCGACCATCGCGCAATCCGGAGAGGGCCGACGCAATGCCCGCGCCGAGGCGGATCTGGCTTGGCTGAGCATGGGCGCGCAGGTGTTTCGCCTGCCGGGCATCTACGGGCCGGGCCGCTCTGCGCTCGACCGGGTGAAGGAGGGCAAGGCGCGGCGGATCGACTTGCCCGATCAGGTGTTCAGCCGCGTCCACGTCGATGACATTGCCAGCGGAGTGGTCGCGGCGATGATGCAGGATGCCCCCGCAGGAGCCTACAACCTCGGCGACGACCTGCCATGCAGCGGCAATGAAGTGACCGAACATGCCTGCCGCTTGCTCGGGCTGGAGCTGCCCCCGCTGGAGTCGCTGGAGGAAGCCAACCTCTCCGAGATGGCGCGCGGGTTCTATATGGAGAACCGCCGCGTCGCGAACGGCAAGGCTAAGCGCGTGCTGGGGTGGGTGCCGAAGTACCCGACGTATGTCGAGGGGCTGGCGAGCCTGTTTTTGCCTCAAGCGCTGGCGGGCGCGTCCGCGCCCTTGGCTTGCGCGCCATAAGGCGCGGCGGGCAGTCGCCCTTGCCGCCCTTCGGGCCGATTAGCGCCTCAGCGCGCCCGACTGCTGCACCTGCACCGCCTTCACCCGCCGCGCCTTCAACGCGAGGCCCATTCCCAGCAGGGCCAACCCCATGCCGATCACCGAGAGCGCGTCCCAGCGGAAGTCCTCGAATAGGGTCGACAGCAGCATCGCCACGCAGACGGTGACGATCCCGTTATAGGCCGTCTTGCCCGCCCCGATCTCGCGCACCAAATTGTAGTGCAGCGGGAAGGTCACCACCGAGCCGATGATCGCAAGATAAGCGGTCCCTGCCCAGAACTGCCACGCCGTCGGCACTTCCGGCGGGCCGAGCGTCACGAAGGCATAACCAAAGTCGAAGATGGTACCATAAAGCATCGCCCAGGCGAGCAGGCTCACCATCGGTACGCCGCGCCCGGTAGGGTTGGCCTGCACGACATTGGCGATCGACGCGGCGAGCATCCCGCAGATCGCGAGCACAATCCCGAGGCCCACGTTGCCGCCATTTGGGCCGCCAAGCGGCGCCGCGTTCCATTCATGCACGAGCAGCAACGAAACGCCGGCGATGGCGACAAGGCTCCCGCCGATGAAACCGCCCTGCACCTTCTCGCCGATGAATACCTTGGCGAACACCGCGTTGGGCACCATCAGTAGCGCGAACATCACAGCGACGATGCCCGACGTGATGTGGCTTTCTGCATTGTAGACGAACAGGAAGTTGCCCGAGAATTGCGCGATCCCGACGCCCAGCGCCAGGAGGTGCTCAGACCGGTTCAGCTTTAGCCGGTTGCCCATCACCACCGCCAGCGCGAACAGCGCAGGGGTCGCCAGCATGAAGCGGAAGAACACCCCCCAAGCAGCGGGCACCCCTGCAATCTGTCCTGTGATGACGAACCAGGTCGAGCCCCAGATCGTGCCGGTCAGCATAAAGGGGATCAGCACCTTGGCGCTGAGCATCGTCGGCGGTGATGGCTCGCTCATAGCGCTGCAATCGCCTTGCCGAGCGCCTGCGCATCCTCGGCCCGGGTGTTCCAGGCGGTGACGAAGCGGGCGGACTCGGCCCCCCAGTCGTAGAAGGCGAAGTCCTGCGCCCGCAGCGCCTCGCGCTCGGCTGTCGTCAGGCGCACGAACAGCTCGTTGGCCTCGACCGGGTGAAGCAGGCGATCCGCGCAACCCGCCGCCACTTCCCGCGCCGCCGCATTGGCGTGTGCGGCGTTGGCGAACCACAGGTCGCCGTCGAGCATCGCAAGGATCTGCGCGGCGAGGTAGCGCCCCTTGCATTGCAGGTGCCCGGCACGCTTGCGGCGATAGCGGACCTCGCCGGCGCGATCGGGGTCGAACAGCACGACCGCTTCGGCCCCCATCCCGCCGTTCTTGATGAAGCCGAAGGCGAGGCTGTCGACCGGGCCGCTCGCGCTGCGCGCCGCGTCCTCAGCCGTTCCGCCGAGGAACGCAGCAGCATTGGCAAAGCGCGCGCCGTCCATGTGGAGGCCGAGCTTGCGCGCTTTCGCGAAGGCGCCCAGCGCCGCGAGCTCATCGGCTGCGTAGCTGCGTCCGTATTCCGAGGCTTGCGTGATCGCGATGGCGTGGGGCTGCACCTGGTGGACGTCATTGCGGATCGGATCGATCAACGCGGCGATGCCCTCAGGCGTCAGCTTGGCGCCCTCGCCGTCTGCATGCATCAGCTTGGCACCGTGGAGGTAAAAGCCGGGCGCGCCGCCTTCGTCGACCTCGATATGCGCCTCGCGGTGGCAGACGACCCCGCCATGCGGCGCACACATGGTGGCAAGCGCGAGGCAGTTCGCCGCTGTTCCGGTGGCGACCCACAGGCCTGCGCACTCGCGCCCGAACAATGCGGTGAACGCTGCGTCGAGTTCGGCCGACAGCCGGTCTCCGTCGTACGGGTTGTCCGGCTGGTCGGCGCGGGCCATCGCCTCCCACAGCTTGGGGTGGACGGCAGCGGCGTTGTCGGACAGGAAGGGTTTGGTCACGGTCATGGGCATTCGCCTCTAACCGCACATTCCGGCGTGACAAGCGGGAGCAGACAGACATGAGCGATGAGCGCGCAAAGGTGACAATCACGCACCACGTTCAGGGCACTGGCGGACGTTATGTCGCGGCGGTCGAAGGGACGGCGGACCAAGGCTACCTTGAATGGGAAGCCGGCGGCGAGCAGGGCGGCAGCGAGGTGCGGGTCGCCGCGCATACCATTGTCCCGCGCGCAATCGGCGGGCGCGGGGTGGCGGGCGCGTTGGTCGACCGATTGGTCGAGGACGCCGGGCGGCAGGGCTTCCTGATCCGCCCGGATTGCTCCTACGTGGCCAAGAAGTTCGGCGAGAACCCGGGCTGGGCCTCGCTGAGGGCCTGATCGCTCGGGGCCTGATCCGCGCCTGCGCCAAGCGGCGCCTTAACCGGCACATCAAGCCGCGAGTAATCGGTCGCAGCGATGGTTTCGAGCACGCTCGCGCGCAAGGCACGGGCCTCGTCGATAGGCACGCCGTGCATCGCGAACTGTCCGCCCGCGAGCCCCAAATGCACCGTCGCATAGCCGCGCCGCCGCGCAAGCGGCCCTTGCGCGATCTCGACCGAGTGGAGCTTCAGCCGCGTCGCGATCTCCTGCTTCGGCGAAAGGAAGCCGTGGCTGGCGTAGACTTGGCGCTCGTCGATCGCATGACGCCGGAACTCCCAGCCATAGAGGTTCACGCCCACCGCCAGCACGGCGAGCCCGACCGGGATGAGGAACAGGCCGAAAGGTAGGAAAATCGCCATCGCGATCGTGGGGATCACAAAAATCGCAGCATCGAGAACCATCTTGTCGGTGCGCTGGTGTTTGCTGGCACGGTGCCATGCGGTGCGATCGTCCGGCAAGCGGAACCCGGCGGCAGTCACGATCGGTTCGATCTCGTCCATGCGGGCAAAGGGCGCGACCACGTGGCTCTCGCCCTCGGCATCCTGCGCAAGGCTGACGAAGCTCAATCCATGCCAGCCGAAACGGTAACGCACCAGCCCCGTGCCGATCACCAGCCCCTGCACCCGGTGGGCTGGCATCACCACATCGGTGCGGGTGAAAAGGCCGCGCTGCCTGCGAAACCCGCGCGGGCTGCGGGTCAGAGTAAAGCCCCACTCGCGCATGACAGTGCGCGCGACGCCGGTAGCAACGCCGATCATCGCAAGGCCGATAAGCCCCACCAGCGCGCCCGCCGCCTGCGCATAGGGGCCGATGCTGGCGACCGCCGCGCCCTCCTCTTTGAGCCAGCTACGCCACAGGTCGACGTCCCACACGTCGAGCGAGGTGACGTTGTCGACATATTGCAGCATCCCGCCCAGCACCGCGAAGACCGCCAGCGAGAATTCGAACAGGCCGAAGGTGACAAGGCGCCCCGGGGTGAGGGCGTAGAGCACATCGCTTTCTTCAGCATCGGAGGTGCCGGCCGCGGCTGGATCGGCGCCGCCGGGCGCCGCCTGCTCCTCGTCGCGCCGTTCGCGCACCAGCTGGCGCAGCGCCTCGCCTTGCGCAGCGGTCAGATACTGGAGCGCGAGGTCTTCGCCCGCGCCCGCGCCGGTCTCAAGCTTGACCGCCACGAGGCCGAACAGGCGCGGCAGGGGCTTGGCTTCGAGGCTGACGTCCTGGATGCGTTCATAAGGCACCGAACGCGCGGTGCGGCTCAGCACGCCGCTTTCGACGCGAATGTCATGCTCGCCGATCGTGTAGGTGAGCCGCCGCCACTTCACGAAAGCAAAGGACGCGCCGATCACCGCAGCGGCGAAGAAGACGCCGATCGCAAGCCACATCCGCTCGCCCTCGCCGATCCCGGAAAAGGCGATCGCCGCCGCCGAAATGATCGCGCCGCGTGCCGAGGCCAGAGCGCCCAGCACGACGCTGACCGGCGCAGTGCGCTGCGGTTCGCTCACTGCCCAAACCTCATTTGCCAAACCTCATTGGCCAAACCTCATTGGCCAAACCTCACTGGCCAAACCCCATTGGCCAAACCTCATGGCGTTTCTCACAAGGTCTCGCGGCGGATATGGGCGCGGATCGTCTCGCGCATCTCGCGCGCCAGCTCCTCGCCGAGGCCGGGCAGCGCGACGCTGGCGTTGTGGTTGCCCGCGGTGTGCAGCGTCAGCGTGGCGATGCCGAAGAACCGCTCCAGCGGGCCCTGGTCGACATCGATATGCTGCACCCGCCCGAAGGGTACGACCGTGTCCGAACGGAACAATAGCCCGCGCACCACCCGCAGCCGGTCGGCACTGATCTGGTAACCGCGCGCGCCATAACGCCGGGCGGGGATGCGCAGGATCAGCACTATCGCGATCAGCAGTACCGAGCCTGCGATCAATCCTGTGGGAACCAGCGCCTTGTCGCGCAGCACCAACTCCGCCACCAACGCGCCGACGACGAAGGGGATCGCCGTCAACGTGGTCCGCACCCGCAGCGCGTGGGCGTAATTGGGGTGGAGCTTGGTGAGCTCGGCATCTTCCTCGACCGGCGGGATGGCGGGGTAGAGGTCCGGGTTCAGGGCGGGCGCGTGGTCCATAGTGCTTTAGTGGCGCAACACAGCGCCCGCGTGCAAGCGATTTTCTGGCCGCGACTAGCGGATTTATGAGGGCGACGGGCGGCGACCACACCCCTAGAACCTCCCGCAAAACCTCACCGGGAGAGACCCATGACCACGCTTCATTCCAGCCTCGGACCCAATCCCCGCCTTGTGCGGATGTTCATGATCGAGAAGGGGCTGGCCGAAGGTCGCGACTTCACCCGGGTGCATTACGACATCATCTCCGGCGCTAACCGGACGGACGCGGGCTATGTCGGGCGCAATCCGCTGGGCACGACGCCGACGCTCGAGCTGGATGACGGCACCTGCCTGACCGAAAGCTGGCCGATCTGCGAATATGTCGAGGAACTGCACCCCGCCCCCAACCTGTTCGGCACCACCCCGGTCGAGCGCGCGACGGTGCGCAAGTGGGCGCGGTTGTTCGATCAGGAAGTGGTCGTGCCGATGACCATGGGCTTCCGCGCCACCACCGGCCGCCCGATGTTCGCGCCGCGCATGACCGTGGTCTCGCCCGAAGCCGGCGCGGAACTGTTCGCGATGGCGGACGAGAAATGGCGGATGTTCGACGGGTTCCTGGCGGACAGCGACCACATCGCGCTGGGCCGCTTCACCTTTGCCGATCTCATGATGTTCGCTTTCGCCAATTTCGGCTTCACTGTGGGCTGGAAGCTGCCCGAGGGCACGGACAACCTTGCGCGCTTTGTCGCGACGCATAACCAGCGGCCGTGTGCGGCGGTCTGGAAAGAGGCTGAGTAGTGCCCGACCTCAAGGGGAAGGTCGCCATCATTACCGGCTGCGCGAGCGGGATCGGTGCGGCGACCGTCCGGCGCTTCGTCGCTGACGGAGCGCAGGTGCTGGGCACCGACCTCGACGCGGTGCGCGGCCAAGCGCTGTGCGACGAAGTGGGCGCGATGTTCGCCGTGCAGGACGTGTCGGACCGCGCGCTGTGGCCGCAGATTGTCGGTAAGGCGGTGGCGGCCTTCGGGCGGCTCGACATTCTGGTGAACAATGCTGGGATGGTCTCGGGCGCAGGGATTGGCGATTTGGACGACGAGGCGATGTTCGCCGCGTGGGACAAGGTCATCGGCGTCAATCTCACCGGCACGATGGTGGGCTGCCGCGCAGCCATCGCCGCGATGCGGGAGAACCCCGGCGGGGCGCCAGGAAAAACGGGGGCGGGCGCGATCGTCAACATCGCGTCGACCACCGCCATCGCGCCGCTGCCGAGCGATGTCGGCTATTCGGCAAGCAAAGCCGCGGTGCGGGTGCTGTCGAAATCGGTTGCTACATGGTGCGCCAAAGCCGGGCTCGCGATCCGCTGCAATACGGTGATCCCCGGCGCGACGCATACCGGTATCCTCGATGCGGCAGAGGTGCACATGCCGGGGCTGATGGCGGCGGTGGCGAAAACCTCGCCGTTGAACCGCCTCGCCGATCCGGCGGAGACGGCGGCGGCCATCGCCTTCCTCGCCAGCGACGAATGTCCGTTCATGACGGGGGCGGAGATGCTGGTCGACGGCGCGGCAATGGCGATCCATCCGGGGTTCTAGGCCGGACTTCTAATCGCCCCGCATCTTCTCCAGATAGCCGCTCGGCCCCATCTGCGCCGCCGTCCACACGAAGATCGCCAGCGAGGCTACCCCCGAGGCAAGGCACACGCCGAACACCGCCACCGCCAGCGCGCTTGTCCCCTGTGTCGCGGCGAGATTGTCGCTCAGCGCGCCGATCAAGCCAAGCCCGAGCGTCTGGCCGACGAGGTTGTTGAAGAACAGCGCGATCGCCACTGCAAACCCGCGGCTCGCCGGCTCGACTGCGGCCTGGATGCCCGACATGATGCCCGCCTGGCTGGCGACATAGATCGCATAGGCCACCCCGAACCAGCCGAGGAAGGCGTAGAAGCTGTCCGATGAAAGGCTCATTGCGAGCGGCGCGACACAGCCCAGGCTCACCACGCCCGGCAGCCATGCCCGCCAACGTTCGTCGCGCCTTGTCAGCCAATGGGTAAGATAACCGCCGAGGATCGGCCCCGGAATGCCGCCCAGAAAGAACGTGAAGCCCAGATACAGCCCGACATCGCCGGTCGAGATCGGGAACTGGCGCAGCATCACCGCCGCCATCCAGAAGGCGAGGCCGTAGCCGATCATGATCTGCACCGCCCAGCCCAGCGCCAGCCCCATGAACACGCGGTTGGTCAGCAGGCTGCGGATCGTCTGGCCCAGCGGCAGCTGCGTCATGTCGGTGCCCGCCGGCGCATAGCGCCCGCGCAGCGGCTCGCGCACGGTGAGGTAAATGATCCCGCCCAGCAGGAGCCCCGGCAGGCCCATCAGGATGAACGCCCAACGCCAGTTGAAGATTTCGGCGAGCTGCCCGCCGATGATCAGGCCGCCCGCCGTCCCCATGCTCGCGCCGATCGTCAGAAAGCCCATCGCCTTGGCGAGTTCGCCGCGGGTGAAGTAATCGGCGACAAGGCTTTGCGAGGAAGGGCCCGAGCAGCCCTCGCCTACGCCGACGCCCGTGCG
>JANNWO010000062.1:0-2460 GCA_031408395.1 Sphingomonadales bacterium
CTGGCGCTGACCGAGAGCGATTGCACCGCGTTGCGCAGGCCGCCCTTGTTGCACTTTTCCGGCTGCCAGCCGAGCTCGATCACCACCGGACGCAGCACGTCCAGCGCGTTATCGTCGCAGATATAGGCCGCAAAGGGATCGCGATTGCCGGGCAGGCCCGATTTCCAGGGAGCATTCATGGCTTAGTTACCTCCTCCAGCTGCGGCATTCCCGGCATCCTTGAGCCCGGCCTTGCCGGTCGGATCCATGTCACGATAAGTCGAAATCGCCTTGTTCGAGGTGGAGATCACGGTCTCGCCCGAACCCTTCTTGCCTTCCAGCAGGTCCTGCGGATCGGCGACCATCGCGGCGAGATTGCTGTTCACCGCGCAGCCGTAGCCCGGGCTGAGGCCGTTGCCGTAGTTCATGTCAGACTTGGCCGACCAGTCGGGGCAGCCCGGCACGCTGGCGGTGGAGCGGGTGATCACCACCCGCGCATTGCCCGGCTCGAGCATGCCCGGGGTGATCGGCGCGGTATCGGCGATTATCAGCCCGTAGCGCGCGGCAAGGTCGCGGACCGCGTTCGTCACCGCCGGGTTCTGGCCCGGGTTGTCGATCGCGATGCGGTCGCCGTAGCGCAGGTCGAGGGTCTCGAACCAGCCGTTGAGGCGCTGCTGCTCGGAGACCGGAAGGCCGCCGGGAGAGGTGTTGACGTCGAACGTCATGTTGGTGCGCTCGACCACGGGCTGCTTCAAACTGTAAAGCGCGGTGTTGGTCGGCATCCCGCCGCAGCTGGCAAGGCCAAGGCCGAGCGTGAGCGCAAGCGCGAGTTTTGCTGTGGAGGCGGGCACGCGGGCCAGCCGGGTTTGTCGTGCATGGGGCATCGCAGTCACCTTTCTCACGTTAGAGGCTGAAGCCCGGCGCGGCGGCGCTGGCTGCACGTTCCGGCTTGCGGGATTTCTTTTCCGCACGGCGCGGCTTTTCGGGTTGCGTAGGCACGATGCCGACCGGGTCGGCGGCGCTCACCTTGGGCTCCGGCGCATCGGGCTGGGCGGCCGTCGGACCGGGGCGCGCTTCGCCCGAGTTGCCGGCGCTGTTCTGGTAGCCGAGCAGCTGCTCGAACTCGTTGGCCGAGCGGAAGCCGTCGGTCGGAAGCTTGATGTCCTTCGCGTCAACCGGGTTCACCAGATAAGGTGTCACGATGATCACGAGCTCGGTCTCGCCCTTGCGGAAGCTGCGGCTGCGGAACAGGTTGCCAAGGATCGGAACGTCGCCGACGCCCGGTGCCTTTTCGATCTGGTTCTGCGAGTTGGCGCTCATCAGGCCGGCGATCATGAAGCTTTGGCCTGAGCCCAGCTCGACGGTCGTCTCGGTGCGGCGGGTGGTGATCGCCGGCACCTGGAAGCCGTTCAGCGTGATCGCGCCCTGCGTCGAAAGCTCGGAGACTTCCGGACGCACCCGCATCGAGATGCGGCCGTTGGAGAGCACGGTCGGGGTGTAGGCGAGGCTGACGCCGAACTGGCGGAACTGCACGGTCACCTGGCCGAGGCCCTGCGAGACCGGGATCGGGAACTCGCCGCCCGCAAGGAAGGTCGCGGTTTCGCCCGACAGCGCGGTGAGGTTGGGCTCGGTGATGGTGGTCACCAGGCCAAGGCGCTCTGAAAGGTCGAGCGCGCCGAGCATGTTGAGGCCGAACAGTCTGCCTAGGCCCGACAGCGAGGTGCCGCCGCGCGAATCCACGGCCGGGCCGGGGATGGTGGTGCCGTCGGGCAGCACGAAGGCCGTCTGCGCGACCGCGTTGCCGGTGGCCAGCGGGCCGTTGGCGAACCACTGCTCGGTGCCGCCCAGCGGACGGCCCGTGCCGACGCCGAAGCGGAAGCCGCCCGAACCGTCGAGGGTGGTCAGGTTGCCGGCCACTTCGCGCAGCAGGCTGCGGCTGACTTCGGCGATCTTGACGTGCAGGTTGACCTGCAGCGGGGTCGCGGTCTTGAGGCGGCTGATGACGTTGGCCTCCTTGCCGAGGAAGGCGGTGACAAGGCGCTCGGCCTCGGCTGCGTCCTCGGGAGCGCCCACGGTGCCGGTCAGCAGCACGGTGTTGGCGCCCATCGTCGACACGCTCACCTTGGCATCGGGCATGGCCATCGCCAGCATCTGGTCGATGCTGCCGATGTTCGATCCGACCCGGATGTTGGCCGAGAAGATCACGTCGCCGCGTTCGTTGCTGGCGTAGACGGTGGTCTCGCCGCCGGACTTGCCGAACACGTAGAGCTGGCGCTGCGACTTGACCTGGACGTCGGCGATCTGATCATTGGCGACGAACACATCGGTCATGCTGCCCGGCACCGTCACCAGTTCGCCCTTGCCGATCGACAGGACGATTTCCTGCGACGGGCGGACGACCTGCTGCGCGGTGGCGGTGGCCGCCGGCATCGCTGCCATCGGCACCGCGGCGAGCGCGGCCACCATCAGCTTGGTCTTGAA
>JANNWO010000063.1:0-17123 GCA_031408395.1 Sphingomonadales bacterium
GTGCAGGGTTCGGTCGAAGCGATCGTCAACGCGCTCCACAATCTCTCGAACGACGAGATCAAGGTGCGCGTGCTGAACGCGGGCGTTGGTGCAATCACCGAGAGCGACGTGCTGCTGGCGGCGGCATCGAAGGCGCCGATCATCGGCTTCAACGTGCGTCCCAACGCCAAGGCGCGCGACCTGGTGAAGCGCGACGGGGTGCGGATGATGTATTACGACGTCATCTACCACCTCACCGACGCGGTCGCGAAGGACATGGCGGGCGAGCTTGGGCCGGAGCGGATCGAAACCGTGGTCGGCCGTGCCGAGGTCAAGCAGGTCTTCCCGGCGGGCAAGAAGGACAAGGCGGCTGGTCTGCTGGTTCTGGAAGGCGTCATCCGCAAGGGGCTATTTTCGCGTCTCACCCGCGCCGACGTCATCGTCTCGGCGACCAAGATCCAGTCGCTGCGGCGCTTCAAGGACGATGTCGACGAAGTGCGCACGGGGCTCGAATGCGGCGTGGTGCTCGAGGATACGAACGACATCAAGCCGGGCGACAATCTCGAAGTCTTCACGGTCGAGGAGCGTGAGCGGACCCTGTGAGCCTGATCGACCCGCACTACCAAACAGGGATCGGGCCAGACGATGCCGGGCAGTCGCCGCACACGGCGCTGCTCGGCTCCGAGTTCGTCGGCTGGGACGCCGCCACCCAGACGGCCACCATGCACTTCACCGTCAAGCGCGAGGTTTGCACCTGGCGCGGCGGCGTGCAGGGCGGGCTTGTGGCGGGCTATCTCGATGACGTGATGGGCTATGCCTATGTCGCAGCCAGCGGGGGCGCAATGGCGCCGCTCAACCTCGAGCTTTCGATGAGCCTGATCCGCCTGATCCCCGAGGGCGCGACGATCATCGGCAAGGGCCGGGTGGTGAAGGCGGGCAGGCGGGTGATCTTCCTCGAGGGCGAATTGCTCGCAGAGGACGGTACGCTCTACGCCCGCTCAACCTCGACCGCGATCCCGACCCCGCGCCCCACGGCGAGTAATACGGGCATGGGGGGCTGATGGCCAAGACCCCACTCACTGCCGAACAGCAATCGGTCCGCACCCTCAAGGTCGGCGAGCGGGTGCGGCATATCCTGTCGGAACTGCTCGCGCGCGGCGAAGTGCATGACGATGTGGTGAGCGCCTCGCACATCTCGGTGACCGAGGTGCGCATGACCCCTGACCTGCGCCAAGCGACCGCCTACATCAAGCCGCTGCTCGGCGCGGGCGAGGACGAGGTTGTCCACGCGCTGCGTCAGAACACCGCCTTCCTTCAGCGCGAGGTCGCCCAGCGCCTCGGGCTCAAATTCGCACCCAAACTGCGGTTCCGCAAGGACGAGAGCTTCGCCGAAGCCGACCGGATCGAGGCGCTGCTGCGCGATCCCAAGGTGCTGCGCGATCTCGACGAGGACGGCGATCAGGGCGACGACAGAGCCGAAGCCTAGGCGCGCAGCATGGCCAAGCTCTATTTCTACTATGCCAGCATGAATGCCGGCAAATCGGCGCATCTGTTGCAGGCCGATTTCAATTACCGCGAGCGCGGGATGGCGACGATGCTGTGGACCGCAGCGCTCGACAACCGCTCGGCGGGCATGGTGCGCAGTCGCATCGGGCTCGAGAGCGAAGCGCATCGCTTCCATCCAGACACCGACCTGTGGGCCGAAGTCAGCGTCGCCCACGCAGCGACGAAGCTCGACTGCGTGCTGGTGGACGAGGCGCAGTTTCTCACGCCCGAGCAAGTGTGGCAGCTCGCGCGGCTGGCGGACGAGGCGGGCATTCCGGTGCTGTGCTATGGCCTCAGGACCGATTTCCAGGGCGAGCTTTTCCCCGGCTCGGCGGTCTTGCTCGGGATCGCCGATGCGCTGGTAGAACTGAAGGCGGTCTGCCACTGCGGGCGCAAGGCGACGATGAACCTGCGCGTCGATCAAAGCGGTGTGGCGGTCAGGCAGGGCCAGCAGACCGAGATCGGCGGCAACGACCGCTATGTCGCACTCTGCCGCCGACATTTCTCCGAGGCCATGGCCCGATGAGCGTACCGCTGTCCGGCTGGCTGATCCTCGACAAGCCGCGCGGGCTGGGCTCGACGCAGGGCGTGAGCGCGGTCAAGCGGGTGCTGCGCCAGAACGGCTATGCCAAGACCAAGGTCGGCCACGGAGGCACGCTCGATCCCATGGCCGAGGGCGTCCTGCCGATCGCGCTGGGCGAAGCGACCAAGCTCGCCGGACGGATGCTCGATGCGAGCAAGATCTACGAATTCACGATCCGCTTCGGTGAGGAGACCGACACGCTCGATACCGAGGGCGTCGTGGTGGCGACGAGCGATGCGCGCCCGACCCTCGCCGAGGTCGAGGCAGTGCTGCCGCGCTTTACCGGACCCATCGAGCAGGTGCCGCCTGCCTATTCCGCGCTCAAAGTCGATGGCCAGCGCGCCTATGACCGGGTGCGGGCGGGAGAAGCGGTGGAATTGAAGGCGCGCAGCGTCACGATCCATTCGCTCACCATCAGCCCCGGGCCGGGCAGCGAAGATCACGTAACGCTCGTTGCCCATGTCTCGAAGGGCACCTACATTCGCAGCCTTGCCCGTGACATCGCGTATGCCGTTGGAACTTGCGGCCACGTCACCTATTTGCGGCGCTTGAAGGCCGGTCCCTTCACTCAGGAACAGGCGATTTCGCTGGACAATCTGGAGGAAGCCGGTAAGCGCGCGAGGCTTGAATACCTCATCCTGCCGCTAGAGGCGGGGCTGGACGACATCCCGGCCCTCGATCTCGACCAGACAAGCGCGCAGGCGGTCCGACAGGGCCGGGTGCTGTCTGACATGCCCCAATCATCCGGGCTTTATCTGGCAAGGCTGGGCACCGTCCCGGTTGCGCTGATGGAAATCGCGGATGGGACGGCCACGGTCGTCAGGGGCTTCAACCTTCCCGATGTCGCTGAGTAAGAGAGAAAATATATGTCGGTGACTGCCGTAGAGAAGCAAGGAATCATTGCTGACAACGCCCGTGATATTAATGATACGGGCAGCCCCGAAGTTCAGGTCGCGATCCTCACGCAGCGGATCCGCAACCTCACCGAACACTTCAAGGGCCACCACAAGGACAACCATTCGCGCCGCGGCCTTCTGATGATGGTGAACAAGCGTCGCACGCTGCTCGCCTATCTCAAGAAGAAGGATGTCGAGCGCTACAACGCCCTGATCCAGAAGCTGGGTCTGCGTAAGTAAGAGTTTAGCGAAAGGGCGGCTCAAAGGGCCGCCCTTTTTGCATATGGGGCAAGCAGACATCCGGTCTGCCCGCCTCGGGGCCGAAGCGCTCCGCACCGGACCGGGACGGTTGTTTGCCCGGCACATGAGGCCCCGCCCAGCAATGTGGCCGCGCGGGTCATAAGGAAAATCAATGTTCGACACGAAAACCGTATCGCTGGAGTGGGGCGGCAAGACCCTCACTCTGGAAACCGGGCGTATTGCCCGTCAGGCTGATGGCGCCGTTCTGGCGACCTATGGCGAAACCGTGGTGCTGTGCGCCGTGACGGCCGCCAAGTCGGTCAAGGAAGGGCAGGATTTCTTCCCGCTCACCGTCCACTATCAGGAAAAGTTCTCTGCTGCCGGGCGCATCCCGGGCGGCTTCTTCAAGCGTGAACGCGGCGCGACCGAAAAGGAAACGCTCACCAGCCGCCTGATTGATCGTCCGATCCGCCCGCTGTTCCCCGAAGGTTTCTACAACGAGATCAACGTGATCTGCCAGGTTCTCTCATTCGATGGTGAGAATGAGCCCGACATGGTCGCCATGATCGCCGCCTCGGCTGCGCTCACGATCTCGGGCTTGCCGTTCATGGGCCCGATCGGCTCTTGCCGCGTGGGCTACATTGACGGTGAGTATGTCCTCAATCCGAAGCAGGATCGCGCACTTGCCGAAGGCCGCCTCGATCTGGTCGTTGCCGCCACGCAAGACGCGGTGATGATGGTTGAATCCGAAGCCAAGGAACTGACCGAGGAAGAAATGCTCGGCGCAGTTATGTTTGCGCATAACGAAATCCGCAACGTCATCGGCGCGATCATCGATCTGGCCGAGAAGGCTGCGAAGGATCCGTGGACTGTCGACCTCAGCGACAACACCGCAGACATGAAGGCCAAGCTCAAGGCCCTGATCGGCGGCGATATCGCGGCAGCTTACAAGGTCACTGACAAGTCGGCCCGTTCGAACCTGCTCAACGAAGCGCGGGCCAAGGCCAAGGCGGCATTTGCTGATGAAGGCGGCCAGACCCAGATGGTCGCTGGCAAGCTGATGAAGAAGCTCGAAGCCGAAATCGTGCGCGGTGCGATCCTCAAGGATGGCCAGCGCATCGACGGCCGCAAGCTCGATCAGGTCCGCCCGATCGAAGCGATCGTCGGCTTCCTGCCCCGCACCCACGGTTCGTCGCTGTTCACCCGCGGCGAAACGCAGGCGATCTGCACGACCACGCTCGGCACCAAGGATTCCGAGCAGATGATCGATGGTCTTGAAGGCCTGTCGTACACCAGCTTCATGCTGCACTATAACTTCCCGCCGTACTCGGTAGGTGAAGTGGGCCGCTTCGGCGCGCCGGGTCGCCGCGAAGTCGGTCACGGCAAGCTCGCCTGGCGCGCGCTCAACCCGGTGCTGCCCTCGCGTGAGGACTTCCCGTACACGATCCGCGTTCTGTCGGACATCACCGAGTCGAACGGCTCGTCCTCGATGGCGACCGTCTGCGGCGGCTGTCTGTCGATGATGGACGCCGGCGTTCCGGTGAAGGCTCCGGTCTCTGGCATCGCCATGGGCCTGATCCTCGAAGGCGACGACTTTGCCGTCCTGTCGGACATCCTGGGCGATGAAGATCACCTTGGCGACATGGACTTCAAGGTTGCCGGCACCGCGAACGGCATCACCACGATGCAGATGGACATCAAGATCGCCGGCATCACGCAGGAGATCATGGCCAAGGCGCTCGAGCAGGCGAAGGCCGGCCGGATGCACATCCTGGACGAAATGACCAAGGCGCTGGGCACCGCCCGCACCGAAGTCAGCAAGCACGCACCGCGCATCGAGACGATCCAGATCGACAAGTCGAAGATCCGTGACGTTATCGGCACCGGCGGCAAGGTGATCCGCGAGATCGTCGCTGAAACCGGCGCCAAGGTCGACATCGACGACGAGGGCGTGATCAAGATCAGCTCCTCGAACATCGACGAGATCGAAGCGGCGAAGAAGTGGATCCTTGGCATCGTCGAGGAAGCCGAAGTGGGGAAGGTCTACGACGGCAAGGTCGTGAACATCGTCGACTTCGGCGCTTTCGTGAACTTCATGGGCGGCAAGGACGGCCTCGTGCACGTCTCGGAAATGCGCAACGAGCGCGTGGAAAAGCCGACCGATGTCGTTTCTGAAGGCATGGAAGTGAAGGTCAAGGTTCTCGAGATCGACAACCGTGGCAAGGTCCGCCTGTCGATGCGCGTCGTTGACCAGGAAACCGGCGCAGAGCTCGAAGACACCCGTCCTGCACGCGAACCGCGCGAGCCCCGTGAAGGTGGCCGTGAAGGCGGCCGCGGCGGTGACCGGGGTGGTGATCGCCGGGGGCCGAAGAGCGGCGGCGGTGGCCGCGGCGGTGATCGTGGTGGTCGCGGCGGCGATCGCGGCGGTGACCGTGGTCCGCGCGACAGCGGTCCGGCGGGTCTCCCCGACTTCCTCAAGGACTGATCGCCTCATCTGAGGCATGAACATCGGCCGCTCGGAGCGATCCGGGCGGCCTTGTTTTTGGGACTTTACCGATGCTCAAGCGCGAACTCATCGACACCACCCAGATCGAGGACGGCGTGCTCCTCGAACTCTACAGCCACGCCGGTCACTTCATGATTGTGCTCGGGCGCAACGAGTTGATGAGCACGCGGATGCGCTTTTCGGAAGAACAGCTCGCCGAGCTTACGATCGACCGGCTTGGTAAGGACAATCCGCGCATCCTGATCGGCGGCTACGGCATGGGCTTTACCTACCGCGCCGCGGCAGCAGGGCTGGGCGCAAAGGCGCAGATTGTCGTCGCCGAGATTTCCGATACGATCATCGCCTGGGCAAAAGGGCCAATGGCCGCGCTCACAGGCGAGGGATTTGCCGACCCGAGGCTCGACCTGAAGATCTGCGATGTCGCTGCGCTGATCGACGACGCCAATGACGGCACCTGCGCCAAGTTCGACGCGATCCTGCTGGATGTCGACAATGGCCCCGACGGGATCGTGCGCGATGCCAACAACCGCATCTATTCGCGCACGGGCCTCGCCAAGGCGCGCGATGCGCTTGCACCCGGCGGCATCCTCGCCGTGTGGTCCGCAGGGCCCGACCCTGCGTTCCGCAAGCGGCTTTATGATACCGGCCTGACCATCACCGAATGGAACGTGCGCTCGCGCCCGAACAACAAGGGCGCGCATCACATCATCTGGTTCGCTCAGAAGTCGTAGGAAGTCGGTCCGGGCGGGACGGCCCGACTTACTGCAACCGCCTTAGCGAACCCTGGGGCCGCCGAAGGGCAGGGGCGGGGGCGGACGGCGAACGCCGCGCGGGAGCTGCGCCTGGTAGGCGCGCCCGCAATGCTCGACGCAATAGGGGAAGCCCGGGTTCACCTGCACGCCGCAGAAATGAAAGTCGGCTTCACCCGGATGGCCCATCGGCCAGCGGCACACCTTCTCCGACAGGTCGAGCAGGGTGGTCTTGCCGGCGATGTTGGCGCTGGGCTTGGCCGGCACGAGACGGCGCGGCGGCGCGGGCGGGATCGGCGGCTGCTGGTCGCCGGGGCCTTGGCGCAGGAAGCCGCCGGGGCCGACCGAGACGATCTTGGGGAAATTTGTCTGGGGCACGGGCGCAGCCTGTGCGGGCGCTGCGCTGTCGGCACTGTCACCGGTATGCTCCACGCGCGGCGTGGCGGGTGCGGCTGCGCGGGCAGGAGCCCGCTCGGCAGCCTCGCTGCGCTCTGCAGGCTCGGCGCGCGGCTCAGCAGCCGCCGTGCGCACGGGGGGTGGAGCGGGTTTCTTGACCGGCGCGGCGGCCTTCTTCTTCTCGTTGGCCTTGACGGGCGAGGGGCGCGCCTTGAGCCCGAGCCGGTGCGCCTTGCCGATCACCGCATTGCGGCTGACCCCGCCCAATTCGGTCGCGATCTCGCTGGCAGTTGCGCCGCCTTCCCACATCTTCTTGAGCGTTCCGATGCGCTCGTCCGTCCAGCTCATATGTTCTACCTGTTCCTGTGTCCGGCAATTGTCCGGGTAGCGGGGTGCTTGTCAGGGGCACTCGTGGAGCCTAGGCACCGCGCCATGGCCGAGAACGCTCCTGCAAATCCGCTCAACAATTCCGCTCCCGTGACTGAAATGACGGCGGATGACAAGACCGGCGGGAGCACCCGGTTCTCCCCGCGCGGGCGCCCCGTCATTATCGGGGTCAATCGCGTTGGTCTGCTCGCCCTCTATATGAAGGAGGTGCGGCGGTTTCTCAAGGTCCAGACGCAGACGATCTGGGCTCCGGCCTTCACAACACTGCTGTTTCTGGCGATTTTCACCGTCGCGCTGGGCCGCGAGGGGCGTGAAGTGCTGGGCGTGCCCTTTGCGACCTTCGTCGCACCCGGCCTGATCATGATGGCGATGATGCAGAACGCCTTCGCCAATTCGTCCTTCTCGTTGCTCGGCGGCAAGATTCAGGGGACCATCATCGATTACCTGATGCCCCCGCTTTCACCGGGTGAGGTGATGGCCGGAATCCTCGGCGCCGCCATGACCCGCGCGATTTGTGTGGGCTTTGCGGTGGCATTGGCGATGGCGCTTTGGCCGGGGGTCTCACTGGCGATGGCACACCCGTGGGCCGTCGCCTGGTTCGGCGTGATGGGATCCATGCTGCTGGCGACGGTGGGCCTTGCGACGTCGATCTGGGCCGAGAAGTTCGACCACAACGCGGCCGTCACCAACTTCATCATCGCGCCGCTTTCTCTGCTGTCGGGCACCTTCTACGTGATCGAGAACCTCCACGGCGTGTTCCAGACGATCAGCCGGATGAACCCGTTCTTCTACGTGATCTCCGGCTTCCGCTATGGCTTCCTCGGGGCAAGCGACATGGGCGGCGGGGACCATGTGCTGGCTTCGGGCTTGGGCCTGCTGGTGTTGAATATTGCGCTTGCCGCGGGCGTCTACGCGCTGCTGCGGAGCGGGTGGAAGCTCAAGAGCTGAGCGCGCCTGCACTGCCGCTGGCCAGCCGCGCGCCTGCAGCAATCCGGTCGATCGCCGCTTGCGCGCCCATGACATCGGCAACGAGGCCGATGTCGAAGCTCTCGGTCTGCTTGTCGCCGTCGCTGTCGCGCCCGATCCGGACCGCGAGGCTGAGTGTGCCGGTGCCGCCGGGCTGCTGGCGGCGTTCCGCCAGGCCGATACGCTCGGCCGGCACGGTCTTGACCACCAGTTCGCGGCCCAGGCTCAGCTTAAGCACGCGCCTGTCGGTGACGACATAGAGCACCCGTCCGCGCTCGAAGAGCGGGACCAAGGGGCGTGAGAGCATCCACCCGCCCACCGCAATAAAGGGCAGGCCGAACAACGGAAAGGCCCATGCGAGGAGCCCGAGACCTGTATGGTTGGTCATGCCTACGGTGCTTGCCGCTGCCCCGGTCCAGGCGAGGGAGAAAACCGTCCAGGGCAACGAAAAGATGTAGCTTACGAAGGTGCGGGGATCGATCCGGCCAAGTTGCCAGCCGTGCCATTGCACGACCTCGTCAGGGGCGAGCTCACGCTCGAGCGCGAGCCGCAGCTGTGTCATGATTGTAGTGTCGCGATCGGGGGGCGCCAGATTGACCATGGCCCCAGTTTAGCGGGACAAGGTTGTCAATGCGTAAGCGAGGCTCGCATCCGATAGCGGCCATCCTTGAAGCTCTCGAACAGCTGGCGCACCGTCGGGTGATCGATCGGCCCGCCCTGCGGATCGGCGATGAGGTTCCCCTGACTCACATAGGCGACGTAGGAGGAATCATCATTCTCAGCGAGCAGATGATAGAACGGCTGGTCGCGCGGCGGGCGAATGTCCTCTGGGATCGATTCGTACCATTCCTCGGAATTGGCGAAGACCGGATCAATGTCGAAGACCACACCGCGAAAGGCGAAGATGCGGTGCCGAACCACGTCGCCGATGCCGAAGCGGGCGCGGGTCTGGCGGGGCGCGATGATGGTGCGTCCTGCCTGGCTCGAGAAGAACTCTGCGCGTTCCATGCTGGACAATATGGACCCTTGGCGCCGCAAAACAAGCATGCTGGCCGGAGCGCCTTGGGATATGCCCGCATTTTGTGGGTGCGCAGGTCTTGGCAAGCATCAAGGCTTGGGCTAACGGGCGCGCTCCCTGTCGCCAGCCGCCTCGACCAGCGGCGCTACCAAGCGCGACGGGCCTCGCGGAGAGGTGGCAGAGTGGTCGAACGCGCCGCACTCGAAATGCGGTTTACCGGCAACGGTAACGTGGGTTCGAATCCCACCCTCTCCGCCACTTAATCTCATGAATTATTGCGAGTTATTATCGACGCCGTAGTGCGCTCGACGTGTTCCAAGCCGACTGACGCTTTTGTGTGCGGCTTCGGCGCGACTTGCTGCAAATTCCGCGAGATACACGATCATCAAATAACGAGGTGACTTGGGTGGGTGGCCGTGAAAGGGCCGCAACAAGGTCTCACGGAGTTTGACAGGCATGACGATCAGCAGCGAAGCGTTGGACATGGCGGCGAAGGTCGAGGCTTTCGTGCGGGAGACGATCTTCCCTTACGAACAGGACCCGCGCCGCGACCACCACGGCGCGCCGACCGACGCGCTGGTCATGGAGATGCGCGAGCTGGCGCGCGCCGCCGGCGTGCTCACCCCGCATATCCGTCCCGATGGCAGCCACTTCAGTCAGCGCGAGACTGCGGTGATCCTCATCAACTCCGGCCTCACCCCGCTGGGAATGCTGGCCTGCAACACGCAGGCCCCGGACGAGGGCAACATGTACCTCATCGGCCATGTTGGCAGCCCGGATTTGAAGGAACGCTTCCTCAAGCCGCTCGTCGAGGGCCGCGCGCGCTCGGCCTTCATGATGACCGAGCCTGCCGAACTGAACGGCGCGGGCGCGGACCCTTCGATGATGATCACCACCTGCCGCAAGGATGGCAACCACTGGGTTGTGAACGGCAAGAAGTGCTTCATCACCGGGGCTGAAGGCGCGAAGGTCGGTATCGTCATGGCCAAGTCCGAGGACGCAGGCAGCCACGGCGGCGCGTGCATGTTCCTTGTCGACCTGCCCGATCCCGCGATCCAGATTACCGGCGTGCCCAATACCATCGATAGCTCGATGCCCGGCAGCCACGCCGAGATCACCATCGACAACCTGCGCATCCCCGCCGACCAGATGCTGGGCGATGCCGGCGAAGGCTTCAAATATGCGCAAATCCGCCTCAGCCCTGCGCGCCTCTCGCACTGTATGCGCTGGCTCGGCGGGTGCATCCGCGCGCAGGAGATCGCGGTCGACTATGCCAACCGCCGCATGGCCTTCGGCAAGACGCTGATCGACCACGAGGGCGTCGGCTTCATGCTCGCGGAAAACTTGATCGACCTGAAGCAGTGCGAGCTGATGATCGACTGGTGCGCGGGCGTGCTCGACACCGGATCGCTCGGCACGGTCGAAAGCTCGATGACCAAGGTCGCGGTGTCCGAGGCGCTGATGCGCGTGGCGGACAATTGCGTGCAGGTGATGGGCGGGACGGGAGTGACCGACAAGACTATCGTCGAGACGATGTTCCGCGAAATCCGTGCCTTCCGCATCTATGACGGCCCGACCGAGGTTCACAAGTGGAGCCTCGCCAAGAAGCTGCGGCGCGACTGGAAGGCGGCGCAGTAGCGCAATCTTGGGCAAAATCGCGCGCGCAATCAAATCGACGCTGACAAGCGCGCGAGCCTTCGCTAGCCTCTCTTTTCGTTAGGAAAATAGGGGTCGTCATGTCGCTTCGTATTGCCAATAAATGTGCCCGCAATTGCAAGCTGCCCCTGATCGGTCTGCTGCTTGCCGGCGCCGCCATGCCGGCGCTGGCGGGCGAGGCGGTGCTCTATGACACAGCGCCCGGCTGGGTCGAGCTCGCCAAGGTCGAGCCCAAGCCTGCCGATTCCAATTCCTTCATCGTCCTGTTCGACCAGCAGGCGCGGATCGAGAAAGCGCGGCTGTGGAGTTATATCGACACCGCGATCGCGCTGGATTCGCCCGAGACGCTGACCCGCTTCGGCACGCTCACGGCGACGTGGATGCCCGACAAGGGGGATCTCATCGTCCACCGCGTCGAGCTACTCCGCGGCGGCACGGTGATCGACGTGCTGGAGGGCGGGGCATTGTTCGAGGTGCTGCGGCGCGAACGCGGGCTTGAAAAGCGCCTTGTCGACGGGTCGCTGACCGCGACGATGGCGGTGCCCGGCGCCAAGCTCGGCGATGTGCTGCGGCTCGCCTATTCGGTGACCACCAGCGATCAGGCGATGGGCGACAATGTGCAATGGCAGGCGGGGCTGATCGCCAAGCCCTTCCCGCTCCAGAAGGGCCGCGTCGCGGTGTCCTGGCCCGAGGCGCTGCCGGTCACCCGGCTACGCCTCGGCAAGGCGGCTCTGGCGGAGCCGGCCGCGAAGGATGGCTTCATGACGTGGTCGGCAAGCCTGCCGATTGCCGAGGCCGACCCGGTGCCCGGCGATGCGCCGTCGCGCTTCCGGCTCGGCGACATCATGCAGGTGTCGACCTATGCCGACTGGGCGGCGGTCTCGCGCAATCACGCGCCGCACTATGCGACCGCGGGCAAGGTGACGACCGATGGCGACCTTGCAGCCCGCATCGCTGGCATCGCTGCCGTCAGCCGCGATCCGCTGACCCGCGCCGCGCTCGCGCTCAGGCTGGTGCAGGACGATGTCAGCTACCTCATGAACGGCATGGACGGGGGCAATTACATCCCGCAGGCGCCCGAGGAGACCTGGGACAAGCGGTTCGGCGACTGCAAGGCCAAGTCGCTGCTGCTGCTCACCATGCTGCGCGAGCTTGGGATCGCAGCCGAGCCGGTGCTGATCCGCACCGAAGGCGGTGACGCCCTGCCGAGCCTTTCGCCGATGCCGGGCAATTTCAACCACGTGATCGTGCGCGCCATCATCGACGGCAAGAACTACTGGCTCGACGGCACGACCGCGGGCGTCCGGCTCGATAATATCGACGAGGTGCCGCGCTTCTTCCACGGCCTCCCGCTGCGCGAGGAAGGCGCTGACCTGATGCCGCTCGACACACGGGTGCAGGCGACCCCCGACCGGGCAGTGCGTCTGACGGTCGACCAGCGCGCCGGGCTGCGGGTGCCGGCGATCTACGACGTGACGATCGAATTCCGCGGCACGACCGGCGCCGGGTGGCGTTCGATGGCCGATCAGGGCAACGCCGACATGCGCAAGCAGGCGGTCACGAGCATGGTCCAGCAGGTGATCGGCGACGGGCAGATGATCGACCACACCTTGCGCTACGATGCGGAAACCGGGCTGGCGGTGCTCACCGCGCGCGGCATCACGAACACCGCGTGGATGCGCGATGGCAAGGACTACCGCTTCGAAGCGCCCGCGCAGGCCGCGCGCGACATCGGCTTTGAAGCTGACCGGGCGCGCGCTGCGTGGCGCGCCATCCCGCTCAGCCTCAACGGGCCGGTATATTTCGCGAGCACTGCCGAGGTGCTGCTGCCTGACGATGCCAAGCTGACCTTCGAAGGTAGCGCCGACCCCGTCGCCGCGACGATCGGCGGGGTGGAGCTTGCCTCCATCGCGAAGCTCGAAGGCCCTCGCCTGACCATCGCGCAGTCCATGCGCACCCGCGACGAGGAGCTCCCCGCCGACCGCATCGCCCCGGCGCGGCGCGAGCTGGCGCGCTTCGACAAGCAATTGCCGGTGCTGCGATCGGCAGGCGAGGTGCGCGAGTTGTGGCAATATTTCGGCAAGGACCGGGCGCCGCTTGCCGCGCTCGAAAAGCTCTTCGCCAAGGGGATCGCCGAGGCCGAGCCCGATGACATCAGCCCGCTAACCAACCGCGCCGGGTTCCGCGCCGGCATCTACGACCACGCCGGATCGCTCGCCGATATCGAGGCGGCGATGGCAATCGAGGGATCGCGCGACCTGTTCCTCGCCCGCGCGGCGCTGCGGCGCGAGCTCGGCGATCTGGCGGGCGCGCTCGCCGACACCGAGGAGGCCGAGGCGCTCCAGCCCGACGGCTCGACCTATTCCGACCAGATATACATGCTCGGGCTGCTCGGCCGGGGCGCGGACGGCGTGACGCTGGCCGAGGATTTCGAAGCGATCACCAAGGACCGCTCGGTCGCGGCGGAGGTGATGGCGGCGGCGCTTGGCTGGAACGGCCAGGCGGACGAAGGCCTTGGCCTGTTGGAAGAGCTGATTGCCCAGCGGCCTACCGATGGCGCGCTGCTCAACGCGCAGTGCTGGGAGGCGGCGATCTGGGACAAGATGGACGAGATGCGGCTCGAAGGCTGCACCAAGGCGGTCGAGAAGAGCGACAATCCGGCCGCCGCGCTCGACAGCCGGGCGTTGGCGCATTTCCGCCTCGGCAACCTTGTGGCGGCCAAGGCGGATCTCGATGCCGCGCTGCTGGCTGAGCCCTACCTCACCGAATCCCGGTTGCTGCGCGGGATCATCCGCAAGGCGATGGGCGAGCCCGCCGGCAAGGACGACATTGCGCTGGCTCTGACAATGCAGCCCTCGCTCGCCAAGGTTTACAAGGCCTGGGGGCTCGAACTGTAGCAGGGGGCGGGAATTGCTTTGGGCATGGGGGCATAGCCTGCTAACGGCGCGCCCATGCTTACCATCGACAACGTCACCGTGCGGCTTGGCGGCCGGGCCATCCTTGAGCGCGCCAGCGCAACCGTGCCGGTGGGCGCGCGCGTCGGCCTGATCGGCCGCAACGGCGCGGGCAAGTCGACGCTGATGAAGGCCCTGATCGGCGAGATCGAGCCCGACGACGGCGAGATCTCCAAGCCGTCGCGCGCGAAGATCGGCTACATCGCGCAGGAAGCCCCCAGCGGCTCGATGACCCCCGAGGAGGTGGTGCTCGCGTCGGCGACCGAACGCGCGGCGCTGCTGACCGAGCTGGAAACCTGCACCGACATGGACCGGATGGGCGATGTGCACGATCGTCTGCTGGCTATCGACGCCTACAGCGCGCCTGCGCGCGCGGCGAAAATCCTCAGCGGCTTGGGCTTTGACGAGGAGATGCAGCAGCGCCCCGTCGACAGCTTCTCGGGCGGCTGGAAGATGCGTATCGCCTTGGGCGCGCTATTGTTTTCCGAGCCTGACATCCTGCTGCTTGACGAGCCTTCCAACCACCTCGATCTGGAAGCAACGCTGTGGCTGGAGAACTTCCTCAAGTCCTATCCGGCCACACTGTTGGTGATCAGCCACGAACGCGATCTGCTCAATAAGGTGGTCGATCACATCCTGCACCTGCAGGGCGGGCAGCTGACGCTCTACCCCGGCGGCTACGACGCCTTCGAGAAGCAGCGCGCCGAACGCGCGGCGCAGTTGGCTGCGGCCAAGGCGTCGCAAGATGTCCAGCGCGCGCGGTTGCAGGATTACGTCGCCCGTAACAGCGCCCGCGCCTCGACCGCCAAGCAGGCGCAATCACGCGCCAAGATGCTTGCCAAGATGCAGCCGATCGCAGCGCTGATGGAAGACCCCTCGCTGAGCTTCGATTTCCCCGATCCGGCGGAATTGAAGTCACCGATGATCACGCTCGAACAGGCGGCGGTCGGCTATGGCACGGCGCCGCCGATCCTCAGGCGGCTGAACTTCCGTATCGAGGCCGATGATCGCATCGCGCTGCTGGGCCGTAATGGCAACGGCAAGACCACGCTGGCGCGGCTGCTCGCCTCGCAGCTTGAGCCCGCCGAGGGCGAGGTCAATGCACCCGGCAAGCTCAAGGTCGGATACTTCACCCAGTATCAGGTCGAGGAACTGGCGGGCGAGGATACCCCGCTCGACCTGATGAACCGGGCGATGACCGGGCAGTCGCCCGGCGCGGTGCGCGCGCAACTCGGGCGGTTCGGCTTTTCGGGCCCGCGCGCGAACCAGCGGGTCGACAAGCTGTCGGGCGGCGAACGCGCGCGGCTCGCGCTGGCGCTGATCACCCGCGACGCGCCGCATCTGCTGATTCTCGACGAGCCTACCAACCACTTGGATGTTGACGCCCGCGAAGCGCTGATTCAGGCGCTCAACAGCTATACGGGCGCGGTGATCCTCATCAGCCACGATCGCCACATGGTCGAACTGACCTCCGATCGGCTGGTGCTGGTCGATGGTGGGACGGCGCGTGAATTTGACGGGAGCATGGAGGATTACATCGACTTCATCCTCGGCCGCAACCAGCCCAAGGGGACAAGCGGCGGCAAGGGGAAGGGTGCGCGCGGGGCGAACGGCGCCGGAGAAATGCGCGCCGCCCAGTCGGACCTGAGCAAGGCCGAAACGGCCGTCGCCCGCCTCTCCGCCGAAGTGGAGGCGTTCGACCGGGAGATCCTCGCAGCTAGCGGCAAACCCGGCGGACAAGCGGGCCCGGCGATGCAGGGCCTGCTCGCCAAGCGCGCCCGCGCCGCCGACAGCCTCGCGGTGGCGGAGGAGACCTGGCTGGCGGCAGGCGCGATGCTCGAGTCGATCGAAGCGGCCTGAGGCGCGGCTGCCCGCAAATTCTGCATCATCAATGACGCCAATTCGCCGTTTGAGGCGGTCGAATAAAGATTGACAATCATTCGCAATAGCAACAGATGGCAGCTCCGTTTTCAAGTTCTCCCCGGAGCCCCAATGCACCTGTCCGCGATGCCTGTCCGTTCGATCCTCGCTAGCTTGCTTGCCACCGTCGCAGCCCCGGTCCTCGCCGCAAGCGAGGTGCCAGCTGAAATGGGAGCCGAGGTCGGGGAGCCAGGCCAGGCCTCCACCACAAGCGCCGCGAATCAGGCGACATCGATCATCGTCACTGCAAATCGCGAGGGCGACCGCCTGCCCGACAAATCCGGCACGTTGATCTTCGCGGGCAAGCTAGGCGACATTGCGGTGCTCGCCGACATCGCCCCGGTGCCCTCGCGCAACCTGCGCATTGCGCTTGCCGACATTCCCGGCGTGTTGGTCTCCGAGGTGTCGAACGGCGCATGGGCCTCGCTCTCGTACCGCGGGCTGGGCGAGCCGCACGAGAGCTGGAACATCCTCACCCTGCAGGACGCGGTTCCGGCCGTGCCCGACATGTATTCCTACCCGGCGGGCTACTTCACCCCGCCGCTCGAGCTGGTTGACCGGGTCGAGTTCATCCGCGGCGCATCAGGGCTTCTCTATGGGCCGCAGCCGGGCGGCGCGATCAACTACGTGCTGCGCGGGCCGCGGCGCGAAGCGGGGGTCGAGGGGCAGGCGCGGCTCACGGTGGGCAGCTGGGATGCGCGGGCGGGCCTCGCCAATCTTGCGGTCTCGGACGGGCGCTTCGCCGCTGACGGCTTCGTGCACTACGCCGAAGGCGACGGGCCGCGCCGCGTCAACAGCGACGCCGATCAGACCACCGGACGCCTGCGCGGCCACTACCTTGGCGAGAACGTCACCGCGACCCTCGCGCTCGATTACTACCGGGGCCGCTTCGGTGAGCCGGGCGGGCTCAGCCGCGCGCGCCTCGAAGCCGACCGGCGCGACAGCTCTGTGGTTCGCGACCGCATCCGTATCGAGCGCCTTGCCCCCTCTTTGACGATCGATTGGCAGGCCGGAGACGCCACGCAGGTCACCGCACGCGCCTTCTACAGCCGTTTCGAGCGCGAAAGCTTGCGGCAGGCGGGCGGCAGTTTCGGGCAGGTTACGCCGGATGGCAACGTGTTGATCCGCCAGTTGCAGGTGTTCGATACCGCCGGCATCGACCTGCGCGCCGGGCACGATTTCGGTAGCAGCGGCCAGCACAGCCTGACCATCGGCGTGCTCGGCCACACCTCTGACGCCCCGGTCTTCGTCGACAAGGGTGCGAGCAATGCCGATTTCAATGGCACCGCAGGCGCGCTCGCCCGCGTGCAGCGCAGCGGCGACACCGC
>JANNWO010000064.1:0-5853 GCA_031408395.1 Sphingomonadales bacterium
TGGCAGGGCGCGACGTGGTGCTGATCGACGATGTTCTCACCAGCGGCGCGACGAGCCGCGCTTGCATCGCCGCCATTGCAGGCGCCCGGCCGGCTTCGATTGCACTCGCCTGCTTCGCTCAGGTCGACGCGGATCATCATCTTGCGCATCCCGGAAAAACATAACGCCCGAGGTCTTTCGACCCCGGGCGCCACGTGACGAAACGGTGTGGATCTGCCCTTCCGGGCCTAGGCAGCCACCCCCTAAGTTGGCTGCCGGGATCCTATCCCAATCGTTCAACCGGTCGCACTGGCACCCCACTGCCAGTCTGCGGTCCGGTCACCCCCTGAACGAGGCACCGGGCGGTGCCTTTGTTCGGATGAGAGCCCCTTGCGAGTGCTCCGACCGCCTTCTTCCACTGTGTTGCTCCGGGCGGAAGGTCTAACCGCGGAAATGCGTATTTTTTGATAGGTTCTGTTGTCTCATTGCAACAATCCTTGCATGAGCGCCATAGACAGGGACATGAACTGGCCCGTGGAGTTCGCCGTGACCGACACTTCCTTTTTCAACAATGGCCTTTCGACCGAAGAGCGAGAGAGCGGCACTTTTTTCGCGCCTAAGTACGATTCGGCCGGACTACTAACCGCAGTAGTGGTCGATCATGCTGGCGGCCACGTGCTGGTCGTTGCGCACATGAACGCCCAGGCGCTTGAGGCGACACTCGCCACCAAGAAGGTGCATTTCTGGTCCCGTACCCGCGAGCGGCTATGGATGAAGGGCGAGACTTCGGGCAATGTGCTCACCGTCGAGCAAGTGCTGGTCGATTGCGATCAGGACGCGCTGTTGATCCGCGCAACGCCTGCCGGACCAACTTGCCACACGGGCGAGCGTAGCTGCTTCTACCGACAGATCGAGCTGCGCGATGGAGTGCCTGTGCTTACACGCCTCGAACCTTGACGCTCACGTAAACGTAAGGTAGGCAGTCGTCATGGCAACTGCTCCTGCTTCCACCGCTGCAACGGATACCGCTCAAGAGCCGCGCCGTAACGGCGCCCACCTCGACCGGCCGGACGTTCACGCCCGTGAACAGTTCGCCATATCCGACCTCACCTCGGAATTCGGCTGCACCGCCCGTGCGCTGCGCTTCTACGAAGATGAGGGGCTGATCAGCCCGGCGCGAATCGGCCTGACCCGTGTCTATTCCAAGCGCGACCGAGCGCGGCTCGCCTGGATTATGCGCGCCAAGAACGTCGGCTTCAGCCTCACCGAAATCCGCGAGATGATCGATCTCTACGATCTCGACGACGGTCGCGTGGAGCAGCGCCGCGTCACCACCGAGAAATGCCGCGCGCATATCGCGAAGTTAAAGGCGCAGCGCGACGATATCGATTCGTCGATCAACGAGCTCACCGATTTCGTCGCCGAGATCCAGAACCTCGATCTCGGCTAAGCCGCAAGGGATCGCCCCGGCCCGGCCTATCCAAAAATGCATACCGAAGGGATCACGAGATGCCGACCTACACCGCGCCCACCCGCGACACGCGTTTCATCGTCAACGAGTTGCTCGATCTGCCAAGCTACGGCAACCTGCCGGGCTTCGAGAACGCCACTGCCGACATGATCGACACGGTCATCAACGAAGCCGGCAAGTTCTGCTCCGAGGTGCTCGCGCCGGTCAATCAGGCGGGCGACGAGTATGGATGTACCCGCCACGAAGACGGCTCGGTCACCACCCCGCCGGGCTTCAAGGAAGCTTATCAGGCCTATGTCGAAAGCGGCTGGGGCACGCTCGCCCAGCCCGAAGTCTATGGGGGTCAGGGTCTGCCGCACGTGCTCGGCTTCGTTTTCGAGGAATACACCGGCACCGCCAACCAGGCCTTCGCCATGTATCCGGGCCTCACCGCCGGGGCGATCTCGGCGATCCTCGCCAAGGGTTCGGACGAGCAGAAGGCGATGTATGCCCCCAAGATGATCTCGGGCGAATGGTCGGGCACCATGAACCTGACCGAGCCGCATTGCGGCACCGATCTTGGCATGATCCGCACCAAGGCCGTGCCCAACGGCGATGGCTCCTTCGCGATCACCGGCACCAAGATCTTCATTTCGGCCGGCGAACATGACCTCACCAGCAACATCATTCACCTCGTGCTGGCCAAGACTCCCGGCGCGCCCGACAGCACCAAGGGCATCTCGCTGTTCATTGTGCCCAAGTTCATCCTCGATGCGGACGGCAATCCGGACACGCGCAACGGCGTGACCTGCGGCTCGATCGAAAAGAAGATGGGCATCCACGGCAACGCCACCTGCCTGCTCAACTACGACGGTGCGACAGGTTACCTGGTCGGCGAGGAGAACAAGGGCCTCGCGGCGATGTTCGTCATGATGAACGCCGCGCGCCTCGGCGTCGGCATTCAAGGTTATGCCCAAGCGGAGGTCGCCTATCAGAACGCAGTCACCTACGCGCTCGACCGGCGTCAGGGCCGCGCGCTGACAGGCGCTGCCGATCCTGCTGCGAAGGCCGATCCGATTTTCGTCCACCCCGACGTGCGCCGGATGTTGATGGATGCCAAGGTGTTCACCGAGTCGATGCGGGCGCTTTGCCTGTGGGGCGCGCTGCAGGTCGATCTGACCCACAAGGCGCAGACCCGTGAAGAGCGCGAAATGGCCGACATGCTGATTGGCCTGATGACCCCGGTCATCAAGGGCTACGGCACGGACAAGGGCTATGACATCGCCACCAACATGCAGCAGATCTTCGGAGGCCACGGCTACGTCAAGGAATGGGGCATGGAGCAGTTCGTGCGCGATAGCCGCATCGCCATGATCTACGAAGGCGCCAACGGCGTGCAGGCGATGGACCTGTGCGGCCGCAAGCTCGCCTCCAATGGCGGTAAGGCGATCCAGGCCTTCTTCGCGATGATCGACGAGGAAATCGCCGCGGCCAAGCAGGTGCCCGAGCTGGCATCGGTCGCCGAACGCCTCGATAAGGCGCTGGGCGAGCAGAAGGCGGCGACCATGTGGTTCATGCAGAACGCGATGGCGAACCCCAACCATCTGGGCGCGGGCGCGCACCACTACATGCACATCATGGGCATTGTGACGCTCGGCTTCTTCTGGCTGAAGATGGGCAAGGTCGCGGTGGCGAAACTGGCGGGCGGAACCGACGACAAGGCCTTCTACGAGGCCAAGCTGGTTTCAGCCAACTACTACGCCGAACGCTTCCTGCCCGATGCAGACGCGCTGCGCCGCAAGCTCGAAGCGGGCAGCGAATACATGATGAAGCTCCCGGCCGAGGCCTTCGCCACCGCGGCGTAAGGCTCGATCCTAGGGATAAACAAAGGGCCGCCCTGCACTGCGCAGGGCGGCCCTTTGCTGTTGCGCGCTACTTCGCGGCTTCCTCGGCAAGCACGTACAGATAGTCGACATAGGCCATCACGCCCTTGTCGAGCCCGTAGACCTTGGGATCGGTGCTTTCGATCAGGAACCACTCGTTGGGCGCATGCGCGCCGCCGCCGCGGCCCAGGCCGAATTGTGCGGCAGGAAGGCCCAGCGGCGGGCCGTTGAAGACCACCCCCGGCCAGCTTCCGGCATTGCGCGGACGGATGGTGTAGGGGATGCCGCTCTCGTCGAACATCCGCTTCTGCGCGCGGATCAGCACCGAATCCTCGGCGGTCTCGTTGGGGCCATAGCCGCCCGAGACGGTGACGCGCACATCGTCGAACCCGCGCTTGGCAAGGTGGGCGCGCAGCTTGGTGACGGCCTCGTCCTTGGTCATGTTCGGCACCAGTCGGAACTCGAGCTTGGCCTCTGCTCGGCCCGGCAGCACCGTCTTGCCGCCTTCACCGGTGTAGCCCGAGACAAGCCCCTGAATGTTGACCGTGGGCTGCGAATAGAACCGCTCAAGGCTGGTGCGGTAATCCTCGTTATTGATCCATTGCCCGACACCCAGCAGCGCCTTCTCCTGCGCTTCGAGTTCAGGCTTGGCGCTTTCGGCAATCAGCTGCTTCTGGCGCGGCGTGAGGGTTTGGACATGTTCGAACCACCCGTCGATGGCGGGCGTGTGGCCATCATCGGCGACGAGAGTACCGAGCGCCTTCACGAGCCGCCACGCCGGGCTTTCGATCCGCGCATAGTTGGATGAGTGAATGTCGGTCTTGGGATATTTGTCCGATGTCTCGCCGCCCACCACCAGCTGGAACTCGACCGCGCCCTTGGCGCCGAGCGTGATACCGCCGCTGCCGTCCTTGTTCTGGCTGGCTGCGGGAATAAACACGCCGATCGTCTTGGCGAGCGCAGCTTGCACTTCGGGCACGGCGACGACCTGATCGAAGTGGGTCGAGGCGACTTCTTCCTCGCCCTCGGCGACCAGTACGAGGTTGACCGGCAGCTTGCGTCCGCTCGCCTGAATCGCCTTGATGGCGGCGAGAAAGGCGATCTGCGGGCCTTTCTGATTGACGACGCCGCGCCCGACGATGCTGACCCCTTCGCCCGGACGATCGACCAGCTTTGCGTCGAGCGGGGGTGAGTTCCATTCTGCGGGATCGAACTGTTTCACGTCATACATGAAGTAGATGCCGACCGTGGTCTTGGCGCCTGCATCGAGCGTGGCGAAAACCGCGGGCACGCCGTCAGTGGGAATGATCTTGGCCTGCTGGAAACCTGCGTCGATTGCCAGCTTGCGCATGTATTCGGCGCCTTCGGGCGTGCCGCGCTTCTCAGCGGCGATGGTGGGCAGGGCGACCCAGTCCTGAAGCGCCTTGACGGTCGCATCATGCTGCGCCGCTACCGTGGCAGCGATTGCCTCACGCTTCGGCGTCTTCGCAGCCAGCGGCATGGACACGATCGCCATAGCCGCCACCATGCCCAAGCCCGTCAGTCTTCTCGTCATTAGTATTTCCCCCTTTGTTGAGGGGAAAGGTAACAGCCGGGCGGACTTTCGCAACGGCTTTGGCGCGCGCTCTTGTGTGGGGTGCTATTCGAGCATGCCCATCATGCGCTGCGATCCAGCCTTGATCTTGAGGCCGCTGGCAGCAGGTGCAACCGGGCGTTCCCAAAGGCTTGCCGAGCTGCTGACGGCAGGGCGCGGGCGTGGAGGGGCAGGGGACTTGTTTGGAGTGCGGGCGGGTACGGGCGGGGCTTCGGTCACCTTTCGCTCGGCGACGGGTTCTGGCGCGGGTTCGGGCTCGACAGCGGCCATAGGTTCGGGCGGCGTTACCTCGCGCAGCGGCTCCGGCTCGACAACCGCGAGCACCGGCTCGGGCTCGGGCGCTGCCACCGGGGCGGGGGCTGGCTCAGGCTCAGGAGCCTGAGCCACCACCACAGGGGCGGGCTCGGGTTCCGGCTGCGCAGGCTCAGGAGCGGGCGCGGCGGCAGGCGCAGCCACGGGCTCTGGTTGCGGTGCGGTAGCAACAGGGGCAAGGGCGGGGGCTGCAGCCGGCTCTTCCGACCCGGCCGCTGCAAGTATCTTCGCCGCCACTTCTTCCACAGAACCGACCACCAACAGCGGCTGACCGCCGACAATGCCGACATTGGTCTGGCCATTCTCAGCGGCGCGCAGCCACGCGACGTTCTCGGCCACGACGAGGTAGTTGCCGCCACGAGAATCGAGCTTGATGAACTTCATGGGCGCCGTTTCCCGGGGAGCTTGACGAATGTCCGTTGGACCATGCTTGGCCTTAGCGCCCCGGGAGTTAAGGAATCGGCCTATTCCACCGGCAGGAAGTCGGGGACCGACAGGTAGCGCTCGCCGGTGTCGTAGTTGAAGCCGAGCACCCGCGACCCCGCCGGCAGTTCCGGCAGCTTTTTGGCGATTGCGGCGAGCGTTGCACCGCTCGAAATGCCTACCAGCATACCTTCCTCGCGCGCGGCGCGGCG